>CAZORB010000185.1:0-7500 GCA_964581825.1 uncultured Bordetella sp. | reverse complement strand
GTGAGCGCGTCGCGCGTTGCCGCGACATCATGAACGCGGACCACCGATGCGCCATCGCGTACCGCAGCGAGCATCGCGGCTAGGCTGCCCGGCAACCGCTCACCGACTTCACGACCCGTCAGTCGACCGATGACCGATTTACGCGAGACGCCGATTAGAAGCGGCCCCTGTTCACGCAGTGCTGCAAGCCCGCGCATCAGCACCAGATTATGCTCAAGCGACTTGCCAAAGCCGATCCCCGGATCAAGCATGATTCGATCGGGCGCAACCCCCGCGCGTTCGAGCGCATCGCGCTGCGCGCCGAGAAAGGCTGATACCTCACCCAGGACATCGCGGTAATCGGGGGCCTGCTGCATCGTGGCCGGATCGCCTTTCATGTGCATCACGCAGACGCCGCAGTCGGTGGCAGCCACTGCATCGATCGCACCCGGCGCGGTGAACCCGCCAACGTCGTTGATCAGATCGGCGCCATGCGCCAGCGCAACCCGCATCACCTCGGGTTTGCGGGTATCGACTGACAGCGGCACACCGCTGTCGCGCATCGCCTCCAACACCGGAAGAATTCGATCGAGTTCAAGAGAGGCCGGAACTGCTGGTGCGCCAGGGCGAGTGGACTCGCCTCCGATGTCGAGAAGATCGGCGCCTTCGGCGACCAGCCGGCGCGCCCAGGCAATTGCCTCAACGGGATCGGTTCGATCCTTGCGGTCGGAGAACGAGTCGGGCGTGACGTTGACGATTCCCATGACCAACGGCCGCTCCAGATTTAACCTGAAGCGGCCGCACGCCCATTCCGTGGCCACACCGGCCTTCATTCTTGCAAGGCCCCGAGCGATCGGGGCCCTCGAACCGATTAAGCGGCTGGTTCAGCCGAAGGCGAACCCGACGAGGGGCTCGGCTGGCTGGAAGACGGGCCTGCACCACCAGCACTGCTGCCAGGGGAGCCACCGGGCTTCGGCGGGCGCGGCGGCCGTCCAGAGGCGATGTCTTCAATCTGCTCGGCATCAATGGTTTCCCAGTCGAGCAGCGCCTTGGCCATCGCTTCAACCTTGTCGCGATTGGTCTCGAGAATATTGCGCGCTACCGCGTACTGCTCATCGATGATTCGGCGAATCTCGGAGTCGACCTTACGCATGGTTTCTTCGGACATGTTGGTCGTTTTGGTAATCGACCTGCCCAGGAAAATTTCGCCTTCGTTTTCCGCATACACCATTGGGCCCAGCACGTCGCTCATGCCATACCGGGTGACCATATCGCGAGCGATGGACGTGGCGCGCTCGAAATCGTTCGACGCACCCGTGGTCATCTGATGCATGAAGAGTTCTTCGGCGATCCGGCCGCCAAACAGCACCGAGATGGTGTTCAGCATGCGATCGCCGTCCATGCTGCAGCGATCCTGTTCGGGCAGCTGCATGGTGCCGGCCAGTGCCCGCCCCCGGGGAATGATGGTGACCTTATGCACCGGATCGGTTTTGGGCAGCATGCGCGCAACGATGGCGTGACCTGACTCATGGTAAGCAGTGTTGCGGCGCTCTTCCTCAGGCATGACGATGGAACGACGCTCGGCGCCCATCAGGATTTTGTCTTTCGCGCGCTCGAAATCGATCATTTCGACCACACGCGCGCTTCGGCGAGCCGCAAACAGGGCAGCTTCGTTCACCAGGTTGGCGAGGTCAGCGCCGGAAAAGCCGGGCGTACCGCGGGCCAGCACATCGGCCCGCACATCCTGGCCAATGGGTACCTTGCGCATATGTACATTGAGGATCTGCTCGCGTCCGCGAATATCGGGCAGCGGTACCACCACCTGCCGGTCGAATCGCCCTGGCCGCAGCAGCGCTGGATCAAGCACGTCGGGACGGTTGGTCGCAGCAATCACGATGATGCCCTGACCGGTTTCGAAGCCGTCCATCTCGACCAGCAACTGATTGAGCGTTTGCTCGCGCTCGTCATTGCCACCGCCAAGACCCGCACCACGCTGGCGGCCGACGGCATCGATTTCATCGATGAACAAAATGCAGGGCGCATGCTTCTTGGCGTTCTCGAACATGTCGCGCACGGGCGCGGCGCCCACGCCCACGAACATTTCAACGAAGTCAGAACCCGAAATCGAGAAGAACGGAACCTTTGCCTCGCCAGCGATGGCCTTGGCGAGCAGCGTTTTACCGGTACCAGGCGAACCGACCATCAGCACGCCCCGGGGAATTCGACCGCCAAGCTTTTGGAACTTGCTTGGGTCGCGCAGGAACTCAACCAGCTCCTGAACCTCTTCCTTGGCCTCATCGCAGCCAGCCACATCGGCGAACGTGATGGTGTTATTGCTCTCATCGAGCATACGCGCCTTCGATTTACCGAATGAGAACGCGCCGCCGCGCCCGCCACCCTGCATCTGGCGCATAAAAAACACCCAAACGCCGATCAGCAGCAGCATGGGGAACCAGGACACGAAGATGTTCAGCAGTAGCGACTGCTCTTCTTCAGGCTTGGCGTTGACCTGAACGCCAAACTTCATCAGGTCACCCACCATCCAGATGTCGCTTGCCGAATACACGGTGAACGTGCGGCCATCGCGCGATCGCACCCGCAGCGTACGCCCGTCGACGTGAACGCTTTCAATGCGGCCCTCACGCGCCTCGGACATGAACTGCGAGTACGGCATGTCGCCGCCCCGGCCCTGACGCGTATCGAACTGCTTGAAGACGGTAAACAGAACCAGCGCAATCACGAGCCAGACTGCCGCCTTCGAAAACATATTGTTCACGTATGAACCCCCACGGGAAGTCGCGGATACTGCAAAAGAGTCAAAAGGCACCGCGGCACCGCACCCCAATTTTGGGGACACCTTGCCGCAAATTGAATTTTATTCCGATCCGCCTCGAAGTGCTCGACCAACCAGGTAGGTTTCAGCGGATTCATCCCGCGAGGCACCGGGTTTCCTGGCCGCGACTTGACGGAACACCGTTTTAAAACGCTCAACCGTCTGACTGTAGCCGCTGCCGTGAAAGCATTTGGCAAGCAGAGCCCCTTCTGGACGGAGATGTTCTGCTGAAAATTCAAGTGCAAGCTCAAGAAGGTCGCTCATCCTGGCAGCATCGGCCGACGCTACGCCACTTAAGTTGGGGGCCATATCTGAAACCACAAGGTCAACCTTGGTTCCGGACAGGGCTTGCCTCAGTCGCTCAAGCGTCTGGTCTTCCCGGAAGTCGCCCTGGATGAACTCGACATCAGCTACTGGATCCATCGGTAGCAGGTCTAGCGCGATGATCCGACCATCGAGCCCGGCCCCGGCCGGCCGCACCAGGCGTTCGCGCAATACCTGACACCACGCCCCGGGGGCGCTGCCCAGGTCGACTACTGTGATGCCACGGCGAATGAGTCGGTCTTTGGCATCGATCTCGGAAAGCTTAAACGCCGCGCGCGAGCGGTAACCGTGCTTTTGCGCAAGCTTGACGTAGGGATCGTTGATGTGCCGGGCGAGCCATGCCCGGTTGACTTTGCGCTTGTTCATGGAGCCAGTAGGATGCGGTCGGTCATTATCGCTGGATATCCGATGAACGCGTCTCGCTCCACTTCCCCCTCCCGTACCCGTCCAGCCGCCGAACAGACTCTGGCACCCGAGCCGACAGTCGCCCGGACCGCGCTGGTGATCACCTCGGCGCAGCGTCGGGCGCTGCGTGCCGATGCCCACCATCTCGACCCGGTGGTCATGATCGGCGATTCCGGGCTGACCGAGGCGGTGGTGGCAGAGGCCGATCGCGCCCTGAACTCACACGAATTGATCAAAATCAGAGTTCTTGGCGATGACCGCGAGGTTCGCGCTCTGATCATGAAAGAGTTGTGCAGCGCGCTGGGCTGCGCGCCGGTACAAATGATCGGCAAGCTGCTGGTGATCTGGCGTCCGGCGCCACCCGCCCCGAAAGACGAGGTGTTCGTGCCCAAGAAGGAGGCGGCGCGGCGAGCGGCAGCGCCTGCCAAGCAAGCGGGCTCCAAGACACCCAGACGATCCTCGGCAGCTGTCGCGCCCTCAAGACCTGCTAAGCCCGCGGTAGCGCGAACGGCGAATGCAGCCGGCGCAAAAAGAGGCGCAACTGCGGGCACAAAAACCGGTAGAGCCTCAGCATCTAAACCGGGTGCAAAGTCATTTCGAGGCGATAGGCCAACTGACCGTACACGCTCAACGGACGGCACAGGGTTCGGCGGCGGCCGGAGTTCAACCAGCAGGGGCGCTGGCAGGGCTCCTGGCGTCCGTACGTCGGGGCCCCGCGCTGACAGAACCGAGCTGGGGCCGGCACCGCGGCCCACCAGCAGATCCCGCCCCACGAGGCCGGCGGCAAGCAAAGCACCCAGCCGTCGCGCGCCGCCTCGCAAGCGCTGACCCCTGCCCGCGCTGTCGCGCCTCGACGCCGGCGTCAACTCCGGCGCTGGCACGCTACTCGTACCGGACGTCGAGAATCTCGTATTCGCGCGTGCCACCCGGCGCAGAAACTTTCGCCATATCCCCAGCGCTGCGGCTGATGAGCGCGCGCGAGATTGGACTCGACACCGAGATTTTTCCGGCACGGATATCGGCCTCGTCGTCACCAACGATCTGATAGGTGACTTTGTCGCCGGACTCAACGTCCTCCAGATCAACCGTTGCGCCGAATACCACGCGACCATCGGCATCGACCAATCTGGGATCGATGATCTGGGCGTTTGAAAGCTTCGATTCGATTTCGGCGATCCGCCCTTCAACAAACGCCTGCCGCTCACGTGCTGCGTCGTACTCGGCGTTTTCAGACAGGTCTCCCTGCGCGCGCGCCTCGGCGATCGCAGTGATGACAGCCGGTCTTTCAACATGTTTCAGTCGATGTAGTTCTTCGCGCAGCAGTTCAGCGCCGCGCACGGTCAAAGGAATCGTGGGCATGAGTACACCTTGTCAGAAAGCAGCACAGAGCGGGCAATCACCGCGCGGCAAATCAACCCGTCAGCGCAGCATGAAGCGATTGGAGACTGTAAACGTCGAGATCGCGAAGATGCCGCATACCCTCGACAGCGGCGCTCGCTCCGGCGATCGTGGTGTAGTAGCTGACCCGCTGGGCAAGCGCGGTGGTTCGGATCGAGCGCGAATCCGCAATGGCCCCGCGCTTTTCCTCAACGGTGTTGATGACCAACGCAATTTCACCGTTTTTCATCATGTCGACCACATGCGGCCGACCTTCCTGCACCTTGTTGACCGCCGACACGGGGATGCCCGCTGCGGTGATTGCCGCTGCGGTGCCGCGCGTGGCGACCAGTTTGAAGCCGAGTTCATGCAGACCGCGCGCGACCTCAACCGCCCTTTGTTTATCGGAACTGCGCACCGATACGAACGCTGTGCCGCCCTCCGGAAGCTTCACGCCCGCACCCAACTGCGACTTGACGAAGGCCTCGCCGAACGTGTGGCCAACCCCCATCACTTCGCCCGTGGACTTCATTTCCGGCCCCAGGATGGTATCGACACCCGGAAACTTGACGAACGGAAATACCGCTTCTTTCACCGAGTAGTAGCGGGGTGTCACTTCTTCGCGCACGCCCTGCGACGCGAGGCTGCGCCCCACCATGCAGCGTGCCGCGATCTTGGCCAGCTGCATGCCGGTGGCCTTGGATACATACGGCACCGTGCGCGATGCGCGCGGGTTCACCTCGAGGACGAAAACCGTTCCGTCGCCTGATCCGTTGTCGCTGCGTTGAATGGCGAATTGCACGTTCATGAGGCCGCAGACGCCCAGCGCGCGCGCCATGACGGCGGTCTGGCGCTTAAGTTCGGCCACCAGCGAGGGCGACAGCGAATACGGCGGCAGCGAACACGCTGAGTCGCCTGAGTGCACACCAGCCTGCTCGATATGCTCCATGACGCCGCCGATGAACACCTCGGCGCCGTCAGACAGGCAATCGACGTCAACCTCGATCGCGTCATTCAGGAAGCGATCGAGCAGTACCGGACTGTCTTCCGACACTTTGACCGCCTCGCGCATGTAGCGTTCGAGATCGCGTTGTTCATGAACGATTTCCATAGCGCGGCCGCCCAGCACATAGCTGGGACGCACCACCAGCGGGTAGCCGATTTCCGCCGCCAGCGCGATCGCCTCGGGTTCAGTGCGCGCGGTTCGATTTGGAGGCTGCCGCAGTTCGATCTGCTGCAACAATTTCTGGAATCGCTCACGGTCTTCGGCAATATCGATTGACTCGGGCGACGTGCCAACGATGGGCACACCATTGGCTTCGAGCGCCAACGCAAGCTTGAGCGGTGTTTGACCGCCGTACTGAACAATGACGCCAAAGGGCTTCTCAACCGCCACAATTTCCAGCACGTCTTCAAGCGTGACTGGCTCGAAGTACAGGCGATCGGACGTGTCGTAGTCGGTGGAAACCGTTTCGGGGTTGCAATTGACCATGATGGTCTCGAACCCGTCTTCACGAAGCGCGAATGCCGCATGAACGCAGCAGTAATCGAACTCGATTCCCTGCCCGATACGGTTCGGCCCCCCGCCCAGCACGATCACCTTGCGACGGTCGGACGGCTGCGACTCGTCCTCATCGTCATAGGTGGAGTACATGTAGGCCGTACCCGTGGCGAACTCGGCTGCGCAGGTATCCACGCGTTTGTAAACCGGCCGGACCCCAAAGCTATGCCGATGGGCCCGGATCGCATCGGCGCCTGAGCCGGTCAGCCGGGCAATACGTCGATCAGAGAAGCCGCGCGACTTGATGAACTTCCACTCATCACGCGACAGACTCGCCGCGTCGCGCGCCCTGAGCATCTGCTCGATTTCGATGATTTCGTGAATCTGCGCGAGAAACCAGGGATCGATCGCCGATTCTTCATAAACCTCTTCAACCGTCATGCCCACCCGGAACGCGTCGCCAACATACAGAATGCGTTCAGGACCGGGTTCGCCGAGTTCGGTGCAGATTTCATCGCGATCGGTGCTGCGCTCATCGAGTCCGTCGATTCCGGTTTCGAGTCCGCGAAGCGCCTTCTGGAAGCTTTCCTGGAAGGTGCGGCCAATGGCCATCACCTCGCCGACCGACTTCATCTGAGTCGTCAGACGGGAATCGGCCTGCGGGAATTTTTCGAATGCAAAACGGGGGATCTTGGTAACAACATAGTCGATCGTGGGCTCAAACGATGCAGGCGTTGCGCCACCCGTGATGTCGTTGCGGAGTTCATCGAGCGTGTAGCCCACCGCCAGCTTGGCGGCAATTTTGGCGATCGGGAATCCGGTGGCTTTGGAGGCGAGCGCGGACGACCGACTGACCCGCGGATTCATTTCAATGACGATCATGCGCCCATCGCGGGGGTTGATCGCGAACTGCACGTTCGAGCCGCCGGTGTCGACCCCGATCTCGCGAAGAATCGCAATCGATGCGTCCCGCATCAACTGGTATTCCTTGTCGGTGAGCGTCTGGGCTGGCGCTACGGTGATGGAGTCGCCGGTGTGTACGCCCATTGGGTCGAGGTTTTCGATTGAGCAGACGATGATG
>CAZORB010000184.1:0-7510 GCA_964581825.1 uncultured Bordetella sp. | reverse complement strand
GGGCCAGCCTGCCTTGCTCGATGTGATCGTGACGCCCGAGGCGGTGTCCTCAGACGCCAAGTCGGGCTTGGCCTGGGTGCCCGACCTGCAGCCGTTGGGCGCCTGGGATGCTGCCGAGGCCCAGTGGCGCGCCGCTGAGGCCTAAAGTCACCTGCTACCATGCAAGCATGAAGGCGTTGCAGCTGGCCCCCACGCTGGTCGAACAGGTTCACAAGGCCATCCTGTCGGATATTGCTGAAGGCAAGCTGCCTTCGGGCGCACGAATCATTCAGGAGCAGATTGCGCAGGAATTAGGCGTCTCCCGTCAGCCGGTGCAGCAGGCGCTGACCCTGCTGCGCAAGGAAGGGGTGCTCCATGATGCACCCGGGCGTGGACTCCAGGTGGCACCATTGGACCTGGAGCATGTCCGGCAGATGTACGATGTGCGCGCGGTGATCGAGGGCCTGGCGTTTCGCAAGGCTGCCGAGCATGCCAGTGCGTCCGCTCTTGACAAGGGCCCCGCGCTTATCCGCACGGGTCGCAAGGCCGCTGCCAGCGGCTCGGTCAGCGCCATGATCGCAGCCGATATGGCGTTCCATCGTTTCATTTACGCGCTGTCGGGCAATCCCTTGATCGTCCCTGCGATGGAGACCCATTGGACACAGGCGCAGCGTGTCATGGGTGAGGTGCTGCTGCGTGAGGACAAGCCCCGTGACATATGGGACCAGCACGAGGCTCTGCTAGAGGCGGTGTCTGCCGGGAAGGCTGCGCAAGCGGAGCGGCTGGCGCGCCAGCACATCACCGAGGCGGCCGACTTCATGATCGAGCGGCTTCGCGCTGAGGCCCGGTGAGCCAATCACCCCAGGCTTTCTAGATCTGTATTCAAGCCCAAACTGGTGAGCGAGCAGATCCGCGGCGCGATCTTCGTGCGGTTATCTCCGATCGGTTTGGGCGGCGGGATGTGCTCGAACCAGTGCACTCGCTCAGAGTGGAGCTTCCCACTTCACCTGCACGATCGACTTGTGCGTTCAGGTGCCCGGCCGCGCGATTCATCGACCACGCAAAGGCGTTCTGCTTGTTGCATCTGAGGGAACAAAATTTCTCTATGATGTTTTTATCACTAAGGAAAACCCTCGTTTTTTAGAACTTCTAAGTGTGTACTATGAATTCATAAAAGGTTTCTTCTGTTGCAACAGACATTAAAGTGCAGTCGCTCAAAACAGGTCTAAAAATTCTCAATGAGATCTCTCGCGCAGGCGGCGAACTCAAGGTGACCGAGATTGCCAACAGGCTTGGAATTGCGAAAAGCCAGGTTTCACGCATGTTGGCAACCTTTCGGGAGGAGGGCTGGGTGACTCAGAGCCCGGTGACGCGCGGATTTAGCATCGGCATCGCTGCCTATGCAGCCGGGTCGCGCTTCATCAATAGCAATCGACTCACCAGAGAGGCCTTGCCCGTTATGCGCGGCGTGGTGGATCGGTGCGGCTTTACCTGCACGCTGTCTATCCTGGATGGCGGCACTCCGCTGTACTTGTTGGGACTCGATGGCCCCATTTCGGCCGACTTTGCTTCGCGAGTTGGGTCGTATTTCCCTTTTCACTCAACCGCTCCTGGAAAGCTGCTCGCAGCGTTCGCTGAAGAACCGGTGACCTCCGCCCTGCTGCGATCGGAAATGACGCAATTCACGTCAGCAACGATCACCGATGCCGTGTCGATGCGCAAGACACTGCGCACGGCCCGCGATTGCGGCGTAGCCGTCTCCCGAGGGGAGCGCTCGGCAGGGATCGGCGCCATTGCGGTACCGGTGTTCGATGGTGCAAGAAACGTCGCCGCTCTAGGTATTGCCTACCCTCTGGCCCTGGTGTCCGAGTCGAAGGTCAGCGACTATACGGCCTTGCTTCATACGCGCGCGGCAGCCCTATCACTGCGGCTAGGGGCCGAGTCCTACCCTTTCCAGCCTCAAGCCCAGGTCAGGGATGACTTCGTCATGCACACCATGGAGAAATCATGAGCCCTACGTCCCTGATGACTAACGTGACGGTGGTTACGATGGGCCCTCGGCGTGAAATCATTGAGGATGGTGCAGTCGCTTGGAGCGGATCGCGAATTGTCGCGGTTGGCAAATCATCCCAGCTCAGGCAAGAGCTCCCGAACGCGCTCCCATTCGATGGAGAAGGTTGTCTGTTGTGTCCGGGGTTTGTTGACGCCCATAACCACAGCGCCCATTTCCTGACCAAAGGTCTGTTAGACGACGTTGCCTTGGCGGAGCGTTGGAAGACTCGGCTGTATCCTTTTGAATGTTCGGTCTCAGAAGAGGAGACGTACTGGGGCGCTGTCGGGACCTATGCGGAGCAATTGCTGCATGGGACCACTTGCGTCGGCGACCCTGGGTCCGCTTATCCAGGCTCAGTGGCTCGCGCTGCCCAGGACAGTGGCATACGCCTTGTACTGTCTGGCACTATCACCGATACCTTCGACCCCGCACGACCGATCCAGGGTGTCGAGGAGGTGACTGCTGAGAGTGTGGCGCAGTACAACGTGCGTCTGCATGAGGAACTTGACGGTGCGGCTGAGGGCCGCATACGCGTGGCTTTTGGTCTGTGGACTGGATCCACGGTGAGCGATGAACTGTGCATCAAGATTCGTGACGCGGCTGAACGCCACGACGCCATCATTCACGGCCATCTTTCCACGCGCGAGGCTGATGATGTGGAGTCTGTCCGTCGGTATGGATACTCCCAGGTCGAGCGATACCATCGCCTGGGTGTGCTCGGCCCCCGCTTTGTGGGGGCGCACGCAGGGGCAATTAGCGACGGCGATGTGAAAATCCTCGCCTCGTCCGGTGCAAGCATCACCCATTGCCCGTCGGCAAGCATGCTCGGAGGGTTTGGCTGTATCGCGCACGGCCGCTTTCCGGAGTTGGCCGCTGCCAACGTCAACCTCGCTCTTGGTTCTGATGCGGCCTCGATCAGCCGCACACTGGACATGCCCCGGCTGATGTACTTGGCAGCGTGCGCCCACAAAGACGTGCGGCGCGATTCCACTGTCATGGGGGCCCACCTGGCGATGGAAATGGCCACCATTGGTGGCGCTCGCGCGCTTGGACTTGCCGACACGATCGGCTCGATCGAGGTCGGGAAACAGGCAGATTTCGTTCTCTTGCGCACCGATGGGATTGAGTGGCAGCCGCGGCCGAAGTTCAACCCCGTCGCCAACCTCGTCTATTCCAGTGGCGGTTATCGGGCCGATACCGTGGTGGTGGCAGGCCGCACCGTGGTGGCTAAGGGTCAATTGCAGACGCGCACTCTGCGTGATCTTCTGCCCCAGGTTCGGGCTGCGGCCATGACGGCGGTAGAACGAGCCGGACTGCCTCAGGATCTGGTATGGCCCATCGTTTGACTCCATCCGGAGTCTTGTCAGGCGACTTTTATGCATTCCATGTTTTTTAAACGACAGGTGTTTCATGAGCTATAGGTTGGGCATCGATATTGGTGGGACCTTCACAGACTTTTGTCTGATGGAAGAAGCGACGGGCCGCACTTTGGCCCTCAAGGTGCCTTCGACGCCTTCTCATCCCAGCCAGGCAGTCCTCCATGGCATCGCCCAATTCGGCGAGCGCCATGGCGTTTCTGCCGCCGAAATTGCGTATTTCGTCCATGGCACCACCATAGGGGTGAATACGCTCCTCGAGCGCAAAGGAGCGCGCACGGGTCTTCTGATCACACGAGGTTTCCGCGACATCCTCTCCCTGGGTCGCTCGCGCTTACCCGATATCTTCGATTTGCTGGTGGAAAAGCCGGCGCCCCTGGTGCCTCGCAAATTGGTCCGCGAGATCAGAGAAAGGGTGATGTATTCCGGAGAAGTAGTGACTGCTCTTGATGGCGATCAGGTGCTCCAGGCGGCGAAGGACCTCGTGGCAGAGGGGGTTGATTCTCTGGCTGTATGTTTCTTGCATTCATACCGCCATCCTGCGCACGAACAAGCGGCCAAAGCCGCCATCCAAGCGGCTTTCCCCCAGATCTTTGTATGCACTTCATCGGAGATCTGGCCTCAGATCCGTGAATACGAGCGCACCTTGATCAGTTGTGTCAATTCCTACATCGGGCGCAAGATGAGGAACTATTTCAGTGCGCTTCAAAGTGAGGTTGCGAAGGCAGGCGTTCCTGCAACTTTGCTGTCCACAAAATCCAATGGCGGAGTCATGACTGCCAAATCTGCCGAGGCGCTTCCTGTCGAGACGCTCTCCTCCGGACCCGCGTCTGGGGCCATTGGGGCGCGCTATGTGTCTCGTCTGTCTGGCTTTACAAGACTGATACCAATGGACATGGGCGGAACGAGTACCGAGGTGGCGGTCATTGACGAGGACATCCGCTATTCCAATGTTTGCCATATTGGTGACTTCGACATCGCGTTGCCGGCGGTTGATTTGTCCTCTATCGGTGCGGGTGGTGGTTCCATCGCCTGGACTGATTCAGCTGGAGTTCTGAAAGTCGGACCGGAAAGCAGCGGCTCTGAGCCAGGGCCCGCTTGCTATGGGAGAGGGGGGACGCACGCCACGATTACCGACGCGTACGTCACCATGGGAATCGTCGACCCGGAACGATTCCTCGGTGGAGAAATGCGTCTTTATCCTGACAAGGCCGCTTCTGCTATGACGACAGTGGCTTCTGCTCTGGGCATGCAAGTCGAGGAAGCGGCGGAGGCCATCCTGCGCGTGGCCACTTCGAATATGTATTCAGAGTTAGTTCCGCTCATGGCCAAGAAGGGCGTCGATGTATCGGAGTTCTCCCTGCTTTGTTACGGCGGCGCCGGCGCCACCCATGGATTTCTGTTGGCCCGTGAGGTGGGTATTCGTACCGTGCTTGTTCCTTCTTCGCCCGGAACGCTGTGTGCCTTGGGTGCGCTTGTGGCGGACGTCAAGAGTGACTTTATCCGGACGGCACAGGTGCCACTGGATCCAGCCCATGCACGGGGCGCCTTGGATCGTATTGATGCCATTTACGCCGAGCTGAGACAACAGGCCTTGAACTGGCTCGATAGCGAACGTATTCAGGTCTCGAACCGGTACGTCAGGCGCAGCGCAGACATCCGGTATCAAGGCCAATCGTTTGATGTGACTGTCGACCTCACGGATATCAAGCTATCGGCTCCCACCGCTGCGGGTGATCTCGTCCGTGCCTTCGAAAGCGCATACATGGCGATTTATGGACACGTGGATGCAAATGCCAAGCTTGAGGTCGGTCATTTGAGGGCGACCGCGATCGGGGAAACCCAGAAGCCCAGCATTCAGACGATTCGCGACAGACAACTTGAGGGCGAGCAATGTCAGGCACCAGTGCGCCGAAAGCGCCGGATTTTCCTCGATGGTGAGTACCGAGAGGCGATCGTCATCGAACGCAATGATCTGACTTGGGGGCATGTCTTTTCCGGCCCAGCCATCGTTGAGCAGTACGACACCACCACGTTCGTGCCGGGTGGCTTTGAATGCCGCGTTGACGGATTCGGAATGATCATTGGTGAATGGAAAGAGCAGACATGATGCAGTCTCCAAGCAAACACAAGGCTCAATCGATGCGCACTGACCCGGTATTCGTCGAAATCCTGAACAACCGGCTCAACGGAATCGTCAGTGAGATGGGGCATGTGATTCACAAGGCCTCCTTTACTCCCTTTATCAAAGAGGCCTGGGACTTCGGGGAGGCGCTTGTCTCCCTAAAGGGGGAGATCTTCAGCTACCCGCGAGACATTGGTGTGGCCTTCATGGTGGCGGCCATGATGGAGGACGCCCTTGCAGCGTTTGACGATTACGAGCCTGGTGACGTCGTCATTGCGAACGATCCTTCCACCACAGGCGGTCTGTGCACCCACCTTCCCGATATCCACCTGCTCAAGCCGTACTTTCACCAAGGAAAGTTAGTCTGTTTTAGCTGGACTTTCATCCATTCGTCGGATGTGGGTGGCATGGTTCCTGGCAGCATCGCTCTAGCCGCGAAGGATATCTACCAGGAGGGTATCCGCATCCCGGCTGTCAAGCTGTACAAGGCTGGCAAGCTGAACGCGGAGGTGATGTCCACCTTTTTGGCCAATTGCCGTATTCCTCTTCACAACCGGGGTGACATTCAGGCAATGCTGTCTGCGATGCAGGCCGCTGAGAGGCGACTCGACAGCACGATTGCCAAATACGGCTTGCAGCGATTCGAGGATGGCGTTGCCGATCTTCTTGATTACGGTGAGCGCCGTGCCCGCGATGTTCTACAAAAACTCCCTGACGGCCGGTACGAGATGATCGATTACCTTGAGCTTCCAGGTAGCGAGCTGCCGCCGGCGCGATTGAAGTTGGCATTAGAGGTGGAGGGCGATTCCATTCATATGGATTTCAGTGGGTCCGATCCGCAGTTACCCTTCGCCCTTAATTTGCCAACCTTCGGCAAAAATCATCACTTTATCAACGCCGGCGTCTTCAATTTCATATACGCGGTTGACAGCTCCATCCCAATCAACCGAGGTGTGCTTCGGCCGATCCGTGTCACGATTCCCCGGGGCACACTCCTCAATCCCGAGCCCACCGCCGCGATAGGCGTTCGATTTGCAACAGTGGTGCGGGTGATGGAGATGGTCTTTGGTGCTTTATCGCAAGCTGCCGACGGGGCGCGAGATGCGCCCGCGCAAGTGGCCGGTCGCGTGCCCGCCGCCGGGGCGGGTATGTTGGGCGTCGCCTTGTTGTCCCTGGTTGATCCCGAGCGCGGCGACTTGCAGGTCAATGTCTTGCAGCCGCTATGGGGAGGGTCTGGTGCGCGTCCGGTGAAGGATGGAATCGACGGTGCTGATTTTGCAGCAGGCTACTTGCGCAACATTCCTGCGGAGACCAGCGAGTCGGAGATGCCCGTGCTGGTGGAGCGATATCAGTTGAGCAGCGAGCCGCCGGCAGCTGGCAAATGGCGCGGTGGTATGGGCATTGACATGCAGTTCCAGGTCTTTACGCCCAATGCGGTCTTGACGGCGCGTGGCATGGAGCGCTTTGAGTTCAGGCCCTGGGGTCGAAAGGGCGGCAGTGCCGGTACTTTGGGGATGACCCTTTTTGAGAAAGCGGGCCACCAGCCTGAGTCCATCGGGAAAATTGCCAGCCATCTTGATCTCCAGCCCTATGACCGCATCCGGATTGTCACACCCAATGGCGGTGGCTATGGTGATCCGCTCGAGCGCGATCCTTCCCATGTGCTTCGCGATTTTGAGGACGGTTTCATTGATGCGGCAATCGCAATCAAGGACTACGGTGTCGTAATGACTAAAGGCTGTGTCGACGTACGCGCGACACAGTCGGAGCGGGAGAGACTGCGCGTTGCACGCAAAGGACCCTTGCCTGAATTTGTATTTGGGCCCGAGCGAGAAAAGTTCGAAGCTCAGTTCCCGGCTTCTTGGCAGGATGAATTGGAACGCGAACTCGAAGCGTTTCCCGCCACACTGCGGCAGTTTTGGAAAGGTCGGGTCTGGCAGGCGTTACGCGCTATGCCCGACGAGCAACGTAAGACGG
>CAZORB010000183.1:0-7534 GCA_964581825.1 uncultured Bordetella sp. | reverse complement strand
TGGCACTCGCCACCAGGTCGCCGTCGATATAAAGACGCTTCGCACCCGCTTCGCTGACGAACACCACGCGCTGCCAGCGGGTTTCATCGACTGGCGTTCCGAGATAGCCCAGGCCGTCACCGCCCGAGCCGTTACCAAGCAGATCAGAGTCGCGATGGATGAAGAGCTCACCGTCGTCAGCGTTGGTGCCGCTCGTTTGCAGCAGACTGCGCCACAACGCTCGGCTGTCCTCAGGCGACTGGATGTCGAACATCACCGTGTAGTCGGCGAGCGGCTCAGCGCCCACACCCCGATCAAGCATCAGATGATTGCCCGGGCCCGCCGTGGTCGTGATCACGCCGCCTGCGCGTACGCCCGCGTCATCGGTGAGTGCCGCATGCTGCTCGAGCGCGCTAAAGAGTCGCGCCTCCGACAGATGCAGGTACTTCTTGCCGCCCGACACACCCTTGGTGGTGGGGAACACCACCTTGTAGAACCGGTAAGACGTGCTGTTCTCAAAGCCGACCACGCTGCTCGCGCCACGCTGGTTGCCAAGACCGGTATCACCGCGGCCCAGACGCGTCCAGGTGTTGGCGGCCGTCCAGGTCGGCAACTCGTTAGAACCCCAGACCTCCCAGGTCTTGGGGTCCCACTGCCAGGTGTCATCGTTCGTGCGCGTGGTGAGCGCAAGCGAATCGAGCGCCTGCGGTTCTGATAGCGCGAGAACGAAGCCCGAGCCCGGGCCCGACATGTTCAGATACTTGGTTCCGGTGTTGCCATCGGCAAGATTGGCCACCCGCTCGTTGGCAGGCGACGTGCCCGGCGACGCAATCAGCGTCCCGACCGCGCTCGCCACGCGGGTGAGCGACGGGCCGTCTGCGATGCGGTTGGCAAGCACATCATCGCCCGGTACAAAGTCGTACACGCCGACTGCGCCCGCTTCGGCGGTAAACAGCGTGTCAGCGTCCTTCGAGGGCGCCATCAGGGCGAGCGCGAACTCCGCATCCTGCAGCACAAAGCCGCGCGCATCGGCATTCGGCGTGTCGCCGCTGTCGATCACACCATCGCCGTTGCTATCGGTGAAGTAACCACCGCCAATGCCTGCAAACGCATTCAACTTGCTGCCGCCCACCGACAGCGTGTCGGCGGTCATGCGGGTGCCGTCGGCAAGCTGCACGTTGGTGGAATATTTTTCGAGGGCGAGCGTGCCGCGCGCCTGCACAAAGCCACCGACCTCCAGCTCAAACTCGCCCGAGGCGCGCAGCGACTCGCCGCGTGCGCCGTCCAGCGACAGCTGCGTGGTGCTGCGATAGCCGGTGGCCACCGTAAACGGCGACTCGGAGAAATCGACCACCTGCTGGTTGGCAAGCGTTCCCGGTGCGATGTTGCGAACCAGGTTCACCGCCACTTCCAGATCGCGACCGGTGGCCGTGATGGTGGGCACACCGACGAGCGCAGCTTCGGCCACGCGCGCCTCGAGCGCCACCCAGGTGCGGCCCGCGTTCAGATTCACGCTGCCCGACTCACCGCCCTCGCCCAGCGTGCGCTCAAAGCCCAGCACCAGGCCAAATTCGCCGCCCACGGCAGAGACGCCCAGCGCATCCGGGTTCACCTCGTCTTCGAGGTTGATCAGACCGTCGTCATTGGTGTCGCTGCGATACGGGCCGTTAATGCCCGCAAACAGATGCAGGTTTGCGCCGCCAATCGTAAGCACATCGGCTTCAGCCGTGCTGCCATCGGCCAGCGTGAGCGTGGACGATGATTTTTCAATCGCCATCGTGCCGCCCGCGGCAACAAAGCCGCCCAGCTGCAGTTCGACACCGCCCGTGGCGCGCAACAGCGGCCCGCGGCTGCCGTCAAAGTCGAAAGTGAGCGACTGGCCGGTGCCGGTGGCGATCTCAAGCGCCCGGTTGTCGTCGGTGATGACCTCGCCCTGATCGTTGTAGGTGGAGCGATCGGCGTAATCGATGACCTGATTCGCGGCCAGCGTAATTGCCGTGGTGAACGACGCACCGGTGGCGGTGGCTGTGACCTTCACCGCCACGTCAGTCAGCGCGCCGGTATAGAAGAGCACATTGGGCGTCTTCAGAAGCGCGGCGATCGCCTCGGGTGATCCCGTGAACGTGAGGCCACCACCCTTGACCAGACCCGCACGCTCGGTGATCTGCACACCGCTCGTGGTGGGCACATTGCGCAGTGCAAAGCTTCCGATCGGCCGTCCGTCTTCATCGAGCAGCACGTCGATCGCAAGGCTCAGCGTGTTCTGCGCCTCGTTCACGCTCGAGCCTGCGAGGCCCAGCGTCAGGTCGTCGAATTTGAGATTGGCAGGCGCATTGGCCTTGATCCAGAACTTGCCGGTCATGGCTTCGACCACCGGCGCGATACCGCCTGCGGTAAAGCCCGCCGGCAGCGCTTTTCCACCATCCAGATGCAGGCTCGATTCAACCCGCCAGTTCGCGCCCTGCGCCTGGAAGAGCCGCGCTTCGGCCAGCTGCAGGTAGCTGTCGCCGTCGAAGCTGCCCTTCGTCTCGGTGAACACCACCTTGTAGTAGCGATAGGCCATGGCATTGCCAAAGCGCGCCTCGCTGGTGGCGCCGCGAACATTGCTTAAGCCCGTATCGCCCTCGCCGACCAGCGTCCAGCTGTCGCTTTCCCACGCTTCGCCTTCATTCGAGCCGTAGACCTCAAAGGTCTTGGGATCGAACTGCCAGAGATCATCGCTTGCAACCGACGTAAGCCGCAGGCCGTTCAACACCGTTTCCTGATCAAGCGAAACAGTAAAGCCCGCGCCCTCGCCTTCCTCGATTCTCCAGAAGGTATCGGGCCGATCGTCTGCGACATGATCAATCGGATACTCGTCGGGCGTGGTGCCTTCCGATGCGGTGATGGCCGCATAAGCCACGGCCTCAGCCGCGCCGTTTGCAAGCGTGACATCCAGCCGCGCGTCCGTTGCCGCACCCGACGCCGCCGCAAAGCGCAGCGGCGCATGCTGGGCAAGCCAGTCATCAATCGCCCAGATCGGGCCAGCGAGCGTGAGCCGTGCAATGCCCGCGCTCAGGTTGTCGCTTGCGCGCTTGTCGGTGGCGAGCGTCTCAGGCAGGGTCTGCTCGGTGTGCAAGCGCAGCACCGCGCCTTCATCGGACTCGACGCTGACAGCCAGCGCAAAGCCGTTATCGATACCGGGCTCAACCGCCTGGAGCACGATGAGCGTACCGAGATCCGGCGCTTCAGCACCCGGAATCGGTTTACCCTGCGCATCAAACGGGATGCCTGCGAACCAGGCCGAGGCGATGAACTGAATCGACTCGTCGTCGCTGTTGTTGATCGCCTCGCGAATCGAGGCTGCGATCTGACGCAGGGCCAGTGTCACAGGCGCTTCACCCACGATCTCGCCCTCGGCGTCGCGCTCGAGCAGATCCTCGTTAGTCACCGTGTATTCGAAGGCCTGGGGCTCACCGCCGCCCTCTTCGCCCTCAGCTGCCGCCGATACGGCAATGCCTTCGATGCGAATGACATCGCCCACCGCGAAGCTGCCCGTCAGCGCAAAGCTTGCGGTCTGAGTGAGCGTGTCGGTTGCCGTGCGCGACAGCGGCAGATCCGAGCCCGCGAGCGTGAGCGTGCCAGCCGAAGGTTTAAGGGTGAGCGTGACCGCCTCGTCGGGCGTGCTGCCCACGAAACTGCCCGCTGCGAATTCAATTGCGCCGGTGCTGCTCTCGAGCTTCAGTGCAGGCGGCAGTGACACGGCCGGACCGCTCAGCACCGGGGCCTCATGGCTGACCAGATTCGCCGAGAGCCCCAGCGAATGGATGTCAAAGCGCAGGCTCTCGGGGAGCCCGAGCATCACGTCCACCCCACCTACCACGCCCGTGGCCGTCACCCAGCGCGAATCGGCGTAGTCACCCTGCCCCTTGAAGAGCGCCACGCCGAACTCGACGTCACGCACACCGAAGCCGCGGGCATCGGGATTGATTTCGCTCTTTTCGAATACGCCGTCGCCATCAGTGTCGTCGCCGTACGGACCGATGCCGACAAAGCCGTCCAGATCGGTGCCGCCAACGGTGATCATCTCGGTCTGCACTTTCGTGCCGTCGGTGAGCGTGACCACCTGCCGCGCCCGCTCGAAGGCAAGCGAGCCACTCAGCTCAACAAAGCCGCCCACGGACAGGTCGACCGCGCCCGAGGCGCGTACCAGCTGACCTTTTTCGCCTGGCGCGTCCATCGCAAGCGACTTGCCAGTGCCGGTCACCACCTCGAGCTCGAAGCCCTCGGCGGTGTAGTCGATCACTTTGCGATCAGCATCAAACCCAGCGCCCACGCCGCTCACCAGATTGATGTCGAGCGCGAAATCGCGGGCAGCAAGTATCAGGCCTTCCACACCAACCAGTTCGACCGAGTCGGCGGCGGCCTTCGCGGTCACCCAGTTCATGCCCGCGATGTCAGCCTGCTCGGGCGAGGCGCTGCCAATGACCAGACCAAACTGCGCATTGCCGATCGCAAGACCCAGCGCGTCGCTTTCGGGCTCATCGGCACTGGTGATGCGACCATCGCCGTCGGTGTCCTGCCAATAGGGGCCGTCAATACCCGCGAAGGCGTAGAGGTCCTGGCCACCGAACATCAGCGTATCGACCCGAACCTCGGTGCCATCCGCGAGCACCAGGTCTTGCGTGGACTTCTCAAAGCCCAGCGAGCCGGTGACGTAGAAGAAGTCGGCCACCTGGATGGTGAGATTGCCTGAGGCGCGGATCAGCGTGCCACGGTCGCCCGCGAAGTCGAGCGTGATCGACTCATCGTCGCCGTCTTCGGTGAGGCCACCCGTGAAGACGGTGAGCGCATCGTCGGCCGAGCCGCTGTAGTCCACCACCGTTCGGTTGTCGGTACCCAGATTAAGCTCGAGTTTCAGATCATCGGCATTCATGCTGATGACATCGAGCCCGACTTCGGTGGCGCGGCGGGCTGTGCCGCTCACGCTCACCCAGCCGCGAGGATCGATGATGCTCGGCTCTTCGCCTTCGGCGGGCTCGCCCAGGTCCTCCAGATTCAGGACAAAGGCGACATCAATGCCTTCCACCTCGAAGCCGACCGCATAGGGATTGACCGCCTCTTCATCAAGATTCAGGTCGTGATCGGTATCCAGGCGATACGGGCCATTCAGGCCTACAAAGCCGTAGAGCTCGCTGCCGCCGATTGTCCAGCGCCGCACCTCAGCCACCGACTTGTCCGACAGCGTGACGCTCGCAGCTTCGGTGCGCAGACGGAAGCGGCCATCCACCGTGATGAACTCAGCGGCGGTAAGCGTGGCGCCCGCGAGGTAGTCGCGGTCATCGCCAAAATACTCGGCGTTAAAGAACATGCCGAACGAATCGGCATCGCTCTTGGAATGTGCCGTGATGCCAAGCTGGCCGGCAAGCGGTCGCTCGACGACCTCGAGGATGACGGCGCTCGCGTCCTGGTCGATTCGCAGCACCGTGTCGCCGTTGTCATAGCCGAAGAGGCCGGCTGCGGCATTAAAGCTGCCCTCGATCTTGCCAGCGGTAATCAGCCCCTCGAAGACATCGCCCAACTGGGGCACGAACGGCGCAAGCACGCCCGACCCATCGTCGATGTCGGTGTAGACCAGATCGAGTGTGCCGGCGATCGTGAGCGTGCCGGTGACTTCCAGCCGATCGAACGCATCGGCTCCGGAAATCCCAAGCCGCAGCGCCTGGCCGGCCTGAAGCGTCTGATTTCCCTCGATACGGATGAGCCCGGGGGACACCGCCCGGCCAAGCGTGACCGGGCCTGCGACGAAGGCGAACTGCTGCGACCCGATGCCCACGGTATAGCGTCCGGACATCGGCATCGCACCGAGCCCGGAGAGGTCGATGGTACGCGGCGTATCGGGCGCTTCGTCAGCCGCATTCACCTCCACCGCGTTACCGTCATCAAGGCGCTGCGCATCGAGCCTCAGCGTAAGCGGCAGGTTCCCCGCACCGGCAGACAGCGTAATCACGCCATCCGCATAGCTTGCGCCGTAGAGCCCGTCGGTTGCCGCTTCGATGGCTGCGACAAGGCCTTCGCCCAGTTCATCGAGCGAAACCGAGGATTGGGCGTCGATCCATTCGTCACCCTCCCAGGTGCCAAAGGCCAGACCGTTCTCGGCGCGGATCACCAGATCGCCACCGTTGAAGAACACCAGGCCGCTGCGTGCGCCCACCTGCTGGTCGGCTTCGACCAGGATGTGGCCACCGAGCGCGCGAATCTGCGCGTCGATCTGCAGCGTGCTGTCGGTGCCGGTCGCACGCAGACTTACCGAACCCTGCGGACCCGCCTCGAGCGTACCGGTGAGCGACATCCGGGCATCATCGCCAAGCGACTGAATGTCGACCGCAATTGCATCGAGCGCGATCATGCCCTCGCCCTCGGGCGCATCGGCCGTGGTGTCGGAGGCCACCGCTGCCCGACCGAGCTCAATCGAGTCTTCCTCGAGCAGGTAGATCGAGCCACCGCTTCGGCCTGCGACGCGATCAACCGCCAGTTCGAGCCCATCGATCTGGCGCTGATCGCGCGAACCGCCCAGCAGCAAATCGAGCAGACCCGTCGAGGCCTGCGGCAGTGTGCCGCCCGCAAAGACTGTCTCGCCGATCGACTCTGCCGCCTCGAGCCAGAGGTCGGCGCCGATCAGGTCGGCCTCGAGATCCAGGTCAGTCGTGCCGCGGCGTTGGCCGTTATCGATGATGGAGCCGGTGCGTGCAATCAGCGCGATGCTGCCTGCGCCGGTTTTACTGCCGGCATCAATCTGCGAAATGAGCACCGAGTCGCCGGCATCGAGCACCACCGAGCCGCCGCCGGTGGCGATCACCGAGGAGACCTGAGGCGCGTTGACCGATGCGCTGCTGCGACCCGTCATCTGAACGATCGAGCCGCGCGTGGTGGTGAGTGTGAGGTTACCGCCGGCGGTATCGATCAGTCCGTCAACTGATTGCGAGAGGGTGCCCCGCGCAGACAGCGACACTGGCGCGCCTGCGCTTGAAACCTCGCCCGCGATCAGCAGGTCGCCGCGCGCGGTGACCACTACGCTGGTGCCTTCGGGCGACTTGGCGCCCAAGGTGAGCGCTTCAAGCGTGGCCCGCCCAGGCTGCTGCAGATCGATCAGGATGCCCAGCGGCACCGCTTCCTCGCCCACGACCGCTCCATCGGCGATGACGCTCAGCATCGCGGTCCGCACGCGGATCGCTTCGGTGATGGTGCGGGTGACCGTTGTTGTCACCGGATCAGCGGTAGTGGTGGCCTCGGCCTCGGCTGCGGCCTCACCCTCGCCCACCGACTCGGCCAGGTTGAACACCTCCGGCGTCTCAGCTGGCACCTCTTCGGTGATCTGCACCAGGCGCCCGATACCGCCTGCGTTGGCTTTGAAGCGCACGTCGGCCGCACGGAGATTGGCCGCTGCGCCAATATCAGTGCCCAGGATGGAACCCTGCACAGTGGCAAGTACCGCGGAGCCCACGGCAGAGAGCCGACCCACAACCAGATCGCCATTGTCCTCAGAAAGGTACAGCGATCCGGCTACCTCGCCGCT
>CAZORB010000182.1:5160-7556 GCA_964581825.1 uncultured Bordetella sp. | reverse complement strand
CCCGTCAGCGCAGGCGTTGGCATTCGGGCATTCGATACCCTGGGGCGGCCACTTCGCCTGTACGACACAAACGACCAGCTTCGCGACTTCATTCCGGTTGAAGCCGACGGTACAGCGCGCCTGCGGGTGAAGAACATCGGCTATTCAGGGCCGATCATGTTCAGGGCGATCGACCTCAACGGTAGCGCGCCTAATTTTGACGATGAAGTTTCTCGTGAAATGCGCTCGCTTGGCATCGATCTGCGAGCTGTTGAAGTCATCGACCCCGCCAATCCCAAATACCGAAAGGTCGGCGAAAGCGCTTTTTTCGAGGTCGCGATCACGCCCCTCACCGAACTGGCCGCCCGGATTGCGGGTGCCACGGAAAGCAGCGCCCCCCCGCAGGCAGCCTCGGTCATCGCGGCTAACCAGCAGGTAGCGGCAGCGTTCGGCTTGAAAGGTGTATCGATCACCGACCGTCCAACCGCTACCAACTCGCCGCAGTTCATGTCGGGTAACAGAACTGAACTCAACAGCGGGGAACTGTACGGTCTGGCCCTGGCCAAGCTATCGGGAGTCGACTCCCTGAATAACGGCCGCATCTCCGACACACTGGAGCAGTTTGAACGCTCACTGAAAGAAAGTCTGTCGAATAACAAGCCCGGTGAATTGTCGGCGCTCGGGCGAGACCTGCTCGACCAGGGGCGCGATGTCGCGCTTGCCGCAGCCCAGGAGGGAACTGGCACCTTCGCAAGCACAACGCCAGCCATGCTGATGCGCAAGCTCCTCGGGGATCTTCGCATCGATTCACAAGCGTTGGATGCGGGTGGGGTCACCATCACGGGGCAGGCCGTGCCGGGCGGAAAACTCTCGGTCGAAGTCATCTCCCCAGACACAGGCTCGAGAAAGCTAGAACCCTTTTCAGTGGCCGCGGACGGATCGTTCAGCATTCGGGTTCCCGCAAAGGCTATCGACACAGTGCTGATCACCCCGGTTGACGCCCTTGGCGCCTCCGTGGGCGACGCCCTTCGCGCCCCTACCGCGCCCAAGCTTCTCACCACCAGCCTGACACAGGTTCAGGGGTCGGGCACCCCTGGCGATAAGGTTGAACTTCGCTTTCTGGATACCAGCGGTAAGCGCTCGGACGCGGTGATCGTCACCATCGACGAAACGGGTCAGTGGCTCTACCCCTTCCCCAGCCAGTCCCCCTCACCCATCAAGGTCGAAGCGCGCACGATCGACCCCGATGGCAATGTGTCCTGGCTGAGCGAAAAAGCGGTTGGGCAGCCTCTGCTGGGATTGGTTGCCACAGGCGGTCTTGACGGTTATCTGAATGCTGGCGAAATGCTCACCTCGAAGCTTAACTTCGAGGTCACGCTTCCCACTGAGGCCCTGCCAGGCGATATCGTTCGCAGCGTGCTCACGCGGCCGGATAGCGGCGAAAGCATGATCAGCATCACGCTGCGTCCGGCCGATGTCATCAGCAAACGACTGATGGTGGAATTTCCGCTACCCGCCACCGGCGACGGTACCTACGAAACAGCCACCACACTTCGCAGCCCAGACGGTGGCACCGCGGCATTGCGATCAATGCTGGTGGTCGATACCGTGGCGCCCATCGCCCCACGGCTCGACTCGGCCTCAGGCCTGTGGTTGACGGGTCGAACCGAGCCTGGCAGCAAGGTAGAGGTCCGCACTGCAGAGGGCAATCTGCTCGGAGTTTCCGACATGGCGGGTCGCGAAGGCCTATGGGCGATTCGGCTCGATAAACCGATTGCCCCAGCCACCTCGCTCAGACTGCAAGCCACCGACCTCGCTGGCAACAAAAGCACGCCCGCAACAGGCGTATCCACCGCGCCGGATGTGTCCATTCTGATGGCGGTTGACGACCAGGCGCCCTCGGCGGGTCTGCTATTTTTCGGCGCACGCACCGACGATGTCAGCCCGCTTCTGGTCGGTACGCTGCGGCAACCCCTGCGCGCAACCGAACAGCTGGTGATTTACCGTAACGATGTCGCGGTGGGTACGGCTTCCATCGACCAGAACAACGCCACCAGCTGGTCGTTTCAAGACGGTACAGGTCCATCGGGAAGTCTGCGCGCACCACTTGCTCAAAACGGCGACCGAGAAAGCTACGCGTATGTCGCCAAGATTGAAGAGCGCGGCTATGCACCGAAAGCATCGGCGCCGTTCCGACTCGCGGTGTTCGAGGCAGCGCCCGCCATCGCTGGCGCGAGGGTACCTGCAGCGGCTGATGGGAGTGTTGATTGGACAGACCTGTCCGAGCAGGGTGGCGTCCGTCTGGTGTTAACACTGCCCGAACGCGCCGCGGTGGGCGACCGCTACACCTCGGTGATTGGCAATCCGCTCGGCGAAAGCCTGACCCTCACCAATCTCATCAATGAAAGCCATCTCGG
>CAZORB010000182.1:2217-5060 GCA_964581825.1 uncultured Bordetella sp. | reverse complement strand
CTCGATATGACGCCGGTTACCCGGCAGCCTATCGTGCTCAAACTGTTCGGCTTTGGCGAGTTCAAGGTGTATGTGTCAGACGTTCAGTTCAGCCCTGGCTACGAGGTCACTGAGCAGGCACTGCCGCAGGCGCCCTGGAACCTGACTGTCACTGGATATGAGGTCACCGAGTTCGCGCTGGGCGCCCAGCCCTGGACCGTGATTGGCAGCCGGTTTGACGACAAGATCGTCGGCGGCAGTAATGACGACACGTTGTTTGGCGGCCTGGGTAACGACACGCTGAACGGTGGCGCCGGTAACGACCGAACGGACTACCGCGACGCAACGGGCGCCGTCGATGTCAATCTGCTAACCGGCGTCGCGTCTGGCCCGGACGGTATCGATACGCTGATCAGCATTGAGCGCATCGGCGGCTCAGCGTTTAACGACACGCTCACCAGCGGTGCGGGTAACGACACCATCATGGGTCGTGCAGGCATGGACCGGTTCGTGATCCACGGCGGCCGCGACGAAGTCATCGACCTGGGAGTTGGCGCCGACGAATTACAGGTGCAGTCGGGCGCGCGCGCCGAAGTCCTGGTGGTGCAAAGTTGGAGTGCCACAGCCAACAGCTTCAACGATGGCCAGGCGGCATTGACGTCCTCAGGGTATGGGGTTGACCTTTCCTCGGTTGTTCGTGGCAATGGCTGGCATCTCACCAACACCGGCAGCGCGGCGGTCTTCACCGGATCACGTTTCAACGACACCCTGATCGGCGGTACACAGGCAGACACCTTGTCGGGTCTCGAAGGCAACGATCTGCTGACCGGGGGCCTGAGCGGTGACACCTTCGAAGTCACGGCGGGTACCGACACACTCACCGACCTCGGCAGAGGTCCCGACATCGTGCATGTCGAGGCGGGCGCCACGTTGAATGCCGATGTCGTTGCATCCTGGAATGCTGGCCCAACCAGCTACAACGAGGGGAACGTCAACCTGTTCACCCCCGGGATTTCGGTGGACCTGCGCGAGGTGTTCAGGGGCCGGGGCTGGACGCTGACCAACACCGGGGCGGCAGCAGCCTTCGTTGGCTCAAATCTTAACGACACCCTGATTGGCGGCATCGGCAACGACAGTCTCCGAGGCGGACCCGGTGATGACTCGCTTTCCGGGGGACAGGGCATCGACCTGTTCGAGATTGATTCGGGCACCGACGCCATTGCCGATCTCGGACTTGGTAACGACATCCTCAAGATCGCTGCCACCGTTAGGGTAGATGCGACTGTCGTGGGCCCCTGGACCGCTGGACCAGGCAGTGAAAATCTCGGTTCGGCTTACATCAACGCCAACGGACAAACCGTTGATCTCAGCACCGTCACCAGCGGTAACGGCTGGGCTGTATCAAACAGCGGCGGCAGCGCCAGCATCATTGGTTCATTGAGAAACGACACCCTATCGGGTGGCGAGGGGAACGACACGATTCGCGGCTTCACCGGTGACGACAGTCTTGCTGGGGGCGCCGGGAGCGATCTGTTCCTGATCGACCTCGGCAGCGATCAGATCACCGATATCGGCCAGGGCGTCGATCTCGTTCAGGTGTCTGTGGGAGCCTCGTTGAACGGCACAGTCACAGGAGACTGGACCGCAACGGCAGCTACTCAAAACCAGGGCACCGCCAACCTGACGACCTCTGGCCGCAGCCTGAATCTTGAAGCCGTCACACAGGGTAACGGCTGGCTGATTCAGAACACGGGAAGCGGCGCCGCCCTCATTGGATCGATGCTGACTGACACCATCACCGCAGCCGCCGGAAACGATACGCTACGCGGCGCGGGTGGTAACGATCTGATCACCGCCGGCGGTGGCGACGACACCATCATCATCGATACCGGTGTTGACACCTTAACCGACCTTGGAAACGGTTCCGATGTGGTGCAAGTCACCACGGGCGCTACGGTCAACGCCACGGCAACCGGCTCCTGGACATCGCCATCGGCGAGCCGCAATGACGGTAACGCCAACATCACGACAAGCGGGCTCGCCATCGACCTGACCGCAGTCACCGCGGGCCTGGGCTGGAATATTGTCAACATCGGCGTTGCCACCAGACTGAGCGGTTCGGCTCGCAACGACACCATCACGGGCGGTGCAGGCGACGACACGATCGCGGGCGGTGTTGGGAACGACACCATCACTGCCGGCCAAGGCGCAGACTCCATCCTGGCAAATGGCGGCACCGATGCGATCACTGACCTGGGCCGAGGCGTCGATATTTTGCAGGTCAGCGCAGGCGCAACCGCAGAGGCCGTCGTGGTTGAAGACTGGACAGCGACGTCTGCCAGCCGCAACGACGGTACCGCGCGGCTTAACACCGCGGGTAGGAACGTTGTTCTGACAGCGGTGACCGCTGGCCTCGGATGGCGCGTGGAAAACACCGGTGCGTCGGCGCTGTTTGCGGGATCTGCGCTTAACGATACGCTGATCGGCGCCACCGGTAACGATACGCTGCGCGGCGGCGCTGGTAACGACGCGCTCACTGGCGGAGCCGGGTCCGACCTGTTCGACGCCGATGGCGGCATCGATAGCATCACCGACCTTGGCATAGGCGCTGACCGACTTCGCGTTTCGGCTGGCGTCACCGTGAATGCTGATGTGGTCGCCGATTGGACAGCCGGTGCAGACAGCACCAACCGCGGTGTCGCAAACCTGAGCAGCAACGGACGGCTGGTCGACCTGTCCGCGATTACGACCGATAACGGCTGGAACATCGTCAATATTGGATCGGGCGCAGCGCTTACCGGCTCCGCCCTCGCCGACACGCTCACTGGCGGAAGCGGCAACGACACGATCAAGGGCGGGTTGGG
>CAZORB010000182.1:0-2117 GCA_964581825.1 uncultured Bordetella sp. | reverse complement strand
AACGCCACCGTTGTACAGGCTTGGACTGCGCCGTCAGCCAGTCGCAATGACGGACGGGCATTCCTTGTCACGCCTGGCCTCGCCGTTAACCTCGCGGCTGTCTCGCAGGGACTTGGCTGGGACCTCAAGAACACGGGTGCTGCCACAACGCTCACCGGTTCAGCTCGAAACGACACGGTCACGGGCAGCGATACGGCTGACGACACCGTCATTGGCGGACCAGGGGACGACAGCCTTCTCGGCGGGCTTGGCAACGACCTGCTCGACTACTCGGGTGCGCCCGCAGCGGTATCCGTCGACCTCGGCAATGAATCCTCCGCCGGCGGCGCGGGCACCGATGTGCTGATCAGCTTTGAACGCGTACGGGGGTCCGCATTCAACGACACGATTGCAGGCAGTGGCGGCAACGATACTTTCACTGGCCTGGCAGGGGCTGACCGGTTTGAAATCGCAGCGGGCGTTGACACCATTACCGACCTCGGAGTCGATGCCGATATTGTCGTGGTTAGTGGCGCCACGGCCCGCGTCGAAGCCGACCTTGCCGCAGGCTGGACAGCCAACGCCGCAAGCAGTAACGCAGGCACTGCGCTGCTTCGCACCAACGGCTTCGCGATTGATCTGACCGCTGTGGTGTCCGGGTTGGGTTGGACGCTGATCAATAGCGGCGCCGCTACGACGCTGACTGGCTCTGCGCTCGCCGATACGATCACGGGCGGTACCGGCGACGATACTCTGAAGGGTAATGCCGGTGCGGATCGCTTCCTGATCACGGCAGGCACTGACTCCATTCTCGATGTTGGAAACGGCGTTGACATCATTGTGGTGAGCAATGGTGCGACGGTTGACGCCACCGTCACGTCATCCTGGACGGCAACCTCGGCAAGCAGTAACGCTGGCACCGCAAGGATAGGCAGTGCTGGCGTCAATATGGACCTCAGCGCCATCAATACCGGGCTAGGCTGGCGCCTCACCAATAGCGGCAGCGCCGCGTCGCTCACAGGCTCCACCCGCCAGGACACGATAGAAGGCGGCAGCGGCGACGATACGCTGTCCGGTGCAGCGGGTAACGACACCATTGATGGCGCAGCGGGTTTCGACCTGGTTGATTACCAGCGGGCCGTTGCCGCGGTGAATGTGGACCTGGCGGCAGGTACGGCAACTGGTGGCGCGGACAACGACACGCTAAGTAACATTGAGCGTATTCGTGGTTCTGATTACAACGACACCCTGAAAGGGAGCGCCGGCGACAACACCATCACTGGCGGGCTCGGTAACGATCTGCTGCAGATCACGGCGGGCTCTGATACCGTGACCGATCTGGGTCTGGGCGGTGACGTGGCGGTTGTGTCTTCCGGTGCGACGCTCACTGCCACCATCGGTGCGGCCTGGAGTGCCAGCGCAGCCAGCCGCAACGACGGCACCGCCACGCTGAACACCGCAGGGTTTGATGTCAATCTTTCGCTGATCACCTCGGGCGTTGGCTGGACCATCAGCAACAGCACAACAGCCGCTCGGCTTACGGGTTCGAGCCTGGACGATACCCTGTCGGGTGCTAACGGCAACGACACACTTGTGGGCGGGCCGGGTAACGACACACTCCTCGTCACAGGTGGCATCGATACTGTGACCGACCTGGGCAGCGGTATCGACATCCTTCAGGTATCGAGCGGTTCAAGCGCTAACGCCACGCTCGCCAATACCTGGACGGCAACCAGCGCTAGCCGCAATGATGGTCTGGCCACCTTGACAACGCCTGGTCTGACCATCAACCTGTCAGCGATTGCCGCAGGCAGCGGCTGGCGTGTCACCAATACCGGCGCAGCGATCACCATGACCGGCTCCGCGCTGGACGATTCGCTCACGGGCGGCACCGGGGCGGACACACTCATCGGCGGGCTGGGTAACGATATCCTGGTGGGTGGTGGCGGAAGTGATATGGCTGACTACCAGGGCGCAGCTGGCGCGGTCACCGTCGATCTCACCAACGGTGTATCGAGCGGGGCAGCGGGCAATGACAGCCTGACCAGTGTCGAGGTCATCCGCGGCTCCATCTATAACGACACGCTGATCAGTGGATCTGGCAACGACACCTTCATCGGCGGCGATGGCGCCGACAC
>CAZORB010000181.1:0-7580 GCA_964581825.1 uncultured Bordetella sp. | reverse complement strand
GCTGGAACCGACTGACGCGATACGCCGTGAAAGCCATCGCAGCCCGCAATGAAATCGCAGCGCAGCTCGCGCGCCTCGCCGGCAACACGGAACCGAATTATTGGGCTCGACGAGTCAAGCCCCGACAGGGTCACCTCTTCAGCGTTGACCTCGACGCGCGCGCCCCGACGCTCGGCCGCAGCAAACAAATCTTCCTGAATTCGCGTCTGCCCGTACGCCGTAAAGCGCTTACCCACATGCGTTGCACAATCAATGAAAAAGCTGCTGCGACCCGACCAGACAATCTTCATCCCATCGTGAACATGACCTTCAGAATCCAGACGGTCAGCAAGCCCGAGGGCGCGCAGCACCTCCACCGTCGTTTGTTCGAGCACACCGGCTCGGATACGGCCCAATACATGTTCGCGGCTCTGGCGTTCGATGACGACGCTATCAATCCCCGCGCGCGCCAACATCTCCGACAACAACATTCCGGCGGGTCCGGCGCCAATCACGGCGACCTGCGTTCTCATGGTCTCTCCAGGGAAAAACACGTCATGGCTTGCGACGCACTTGCGTTAAGGAATCGGACGGGCGGGCGGGGGGTCACAACTGCTTGATACCTGGGTAAGCGCCGCGCGTACCTTCTCGGGATCGTCAATCTGCTCAATCAGTAAAAGGCACAGCTGAGCAAGGCGCCGCACCTGCTCCTCGCTGTCCGGGATATTCGTAAGCGCGATCAGATCCTCCAGGAGATCGTCGAGCTGCTGTTGGGAGAAGCTCATTCGGCCATCTCATCCGTAATCGCCGCCAACTGAACCCGCTTATCGGAAGCGACGCCGGTGGCCAGCACGTGCTGGTCGGGGCGAATCAGCCAGCACGCTCGCGGCGGCGCGGGCAGTTGTCTGCCAAGCGCCTGCCATCCTTCCTGATCGCAATTGGGTCGTACCGACACGACCCGGAGACGGTCAGACGGCTCCAGCGTGTCGGCGAGCGCCTCAAAATCAAGCACCGTATACCAGGGGCCCAGCAGATCATGAAGAAACAGTGGCTTGTCGCCGCTTCGAAGCCGGACATTGGGGAGCGCGCGGCCAGCGCCTGCGTCGGGCGCCTGGCCCAATGCTGATGGGCGGCGGACCGTGTAGACCGCAGGCGCCGATAACCGGCCGGTATTGATCATCCGCGCAGCGAGCGCGGAACGATCTGCAAGCGATACGATGGTGTCGCGCCATGACCAGGCAGAACGGTTATCTCCCGGATGGACGAATCGTGCAGAGCGACGGGTCTGGCGGATGTTTTCCATGGCCGCCTCGTGACGCTCCCCGCTATACCGATCAAGCAGGGCGGCGGGCGCGCTTCCCGACAGCACAAGCGACAGACGCCACCCCAGGCCATCGGCATCCTGAATGCCGCCGTTGCCACCGCGAGCGCCAAATGGCGACACAACATGTGCGGCATCCCCGGCAAACAGCACTCGCCCATGCCGATACGAATCGAGGCTCTCGTGGCGGTACTGCCAGACGCCCGACCAGGCGATGTCAAACTCCAGCGAGTCACCCAGCAGGCGGCGCACGCGCGCGCGCATGGCTGGCTCGGTCGCCGCCTCCTCAGAATCTTCATCCGGGCTCATCTGAAAATCGAGTCGCCAGGTGTCATCAGCCATCCGGTGTCGCCAGACCGCTCGGCCGCGATTGGCGCCGCAATCGAGCCAGGTCCAGCGCTCTTCCGGAATAACAGCATTTTTTGCCACGATATCGATGATGATCCATCGGTCTTGCGTTCGATCAAACACCGTGGGTGTGAGCCCCAGGCATTCACGCACGCGGCTGGCCGAACCATCACAGCCGACGAGCCAATCTGTCACCAGGCGATACGATCCCTGGGGTGTACTCACCTGAAGCTCAACCGGCTGACCATCCTGTGCGGGCATCACCTGCTCGACCCTATTCAGCCAACGGATCTCAGCAAGGCCAGTTGCACACAGCGCATCCACCAGAATCTGCTCGACGTAGTACTGCTGGAGGTTGGTGAAACCATTGAAGCGCAGGTCGGGCTGAGGCTGGAGCCGGAACGACGTGACCTCGGTGTCGCGGCAAAGCACCCGTCCGAGGTTCCACGTCACGCCTTTCTCGATGACCGACGACGCAACCCCAAGTCGATCGAAGATATCAAGCGTGCGCTGCGCCCAGACGATGCCCCGCGAGGCAAGGCCGCGAACACCCACCGTATCGTCGTCGTCCAGAACCAGTACACGATGCCCTCGACGCGCCAGATCGAGCGCAAGCGTGAGGCCAGTTAGCCCCGCCCCCACGATCACCACAGGCCAATGACGCGGGCGCAAGGGCTCGTCCAAATCAGCTGGCCGGACAAACGGGTAGCGGGGTAGTTGGAAGCGCATGAACGCAAATCGTGCCGAAAGCGCGCAGGAACAGCAAGCGCCTGCGCAATTCGAGCCTGCGCAAAGCGCTGCGTGCCGGTGCTGAGTCATCATAGTGGGTTGAACGGTCTGGAGCCCTCGAAAATGAGCGATACCGGCAACGCTGCAGGTGACATTCACAACCTGACCTTTGAAGAGCTCCATGTCGGGCAGCGGGCGACCCACGCCCGCACGCTCAGCACAGATGACATCAAAGCGTTCGCGCTGGTCTCTGGCGACGTGAACCTTGCGCACGTCGATCCCGTCTATGCCGAGGCCAATCGGTTTCCTGGCGTGATGGCGCATGGCATGTGGGCTGGCGCCCTGATTTCGAGCCTGCTCGGAAACGAGTTTCCAGGCCCGGGAACCGTGTACCTCGAGCAGACGCTGAAGTTCAAGCGGCCGATTCGAGTGGGGGATACGCTTACGGTCACCCTGGAGGTATTGCAAAAGATTGATGCGACCCGAGAGGTGCGCCTGCAGTGCTCGGTGCTCAACCAGAAGGCTGAGATGGTGGTGTCAGGCGAGGCGCTGGTACGAGCACCGGCGCAACGAATCACTCGGCCCCGCACCAGCCTTCCGACCCTGATGCTGTTCGACCCCGAGGCGCGACTCAGGGCGTGGATCGACAGCCTGTCTGGATATCCACCGATCCGTTGCGGAGTTGTGCACCCCTGCGATGAAAGTTCGCTTCGCGGCGCCCTCGATGCCTTTCAGGCGGGCCTGATCGAGCCAGTCATCGTTGCGCCGAAAGCGCGAGTGACTGCGCTTGCCCAAAAATTCGAGCTCTCACTGGCGGGCGTCGAGCTCATCGATACGCCGCACAGTCATGCATCCGCCGCTCAGGCGGCAGCGCTTGCCGCCCGCCGAGAGCTCGCCATGCTGATGAAAGGTAGCCTGCACACCGATGAACTGATGGAGGCGGTGCTCGCCGAGGCGCCGCTTCGTACCGGACGGCGAATGTCCCATGTGTTCCGGTTCGAGGTACCCACCTACGAGCGGCCGTTTTTGGTCACCGACGCCGCCATTAACATTGCGCCCACGCTGGCCGAAAAAGCCGACATCATTCGAAACGCAATCGACCTCGCCCATTCGCTCGGCATCGCCCGACCGAAAGTGGCGCTGCTTTCTGCAGTGGAAACGGTTACCGCAAAGATCCCATCCACCCTGGATGCGGCAGCCCTCTGCAAGATGGCTGACCGCGGACAGATCGAGGGCGGGGTGCTCGATGGGCCACTCGCCTTCGATAACGCGATCTCAGCGGCGGCCGCGCGGATTAAGGGCATTGAGTCCCCTGTTGCAGGTCAAGCCGATATCTTGTTTGTGCCCGATATTGAGGCCGGCAACATGCTCGCCAAGCAGCTTGAGTATCTGGCGGGCGCCGCGGGCTGCGGTGTTGTGCTGGGCGCGCAGGTACCCATCGTGCTCACCAGCCGGGCCGATTCCGCGCTGTCGCGCGTCGCATCAGCCGCACTGGCTGGCGTCATGCACCGCTCGCCACGGCCCAGCAAAATCGAGCATTAGCGCGCTGGCGTCCATTGAATTGCGTCCAGCGCGCCCCAGCGACGCGGCGATGGATTAATCAGCCTTGATTTTCGCGCTTCGGATCATCTCGCCCCACTCGCGAAGCTCATCCGCAACCTGACGGCTGAACGACTCGGGCGTGCCGGCCACCGGCTCCATCCCGTCTGCGACGATGCGTGCCTGAAAATCGGGCCGATTGGCAATGCTCATGACGTCAGCGTAAATCTTTGCCACGAGCTCTCTGGGCATGTTGGCTGGGCCCATGAACCCATACCATGCCTCGATCCGAAACCCGGGCAGTGTTTCGGCCACAGCCGGAACGTCGGGCAGCACGCGAGCGCGTTTGGGTCCGGTGGTGGCAATGGGCTTCAGCTTTCCGCTTTTACTGAGCTGGATAGACGCGGTGATGCCGCCGAAAATCAGCGGGACATGGCCCGCCATCACGTCCTGAATACCCTGGCCAAAGCCCTTGTAGGGGATATGCACGATGTCGATCCCGGCGCGCTGCTTGATGACCTCCATCGAAAGGTGCTGCTGACCGCCACTGCCCGAGGATGCATAGGTGATCTTTCCTGGTTGACGCCGCGCCGCCTCGATGAGCGCAGGCAGGTCATTTACGGGAAACGAAGGGTGCGCCAGCATGATGAACGGACCGGCCGCAACATTGGCGATCGCTGTGAGGTCACGAACCGGGTTGTACGGCGTGTTGACCACGAGGTTGGGCGCAATCGTGATGGACGCATCAGCCGCAAACAATAGCGTGTACCCGTCTGGCGCTGCCTTGGCCACAAAGTCGGTGCCAATGGTGCCGCTTGCGCCGGTTTTGTTCTCAACGACCACCGACTGCTTCCAAAGTGTGGAAAGCTCTTGCGACAGCAGTCTTCCATAGATATCAGGCGTACCGCCCGGAGGGAACGTGACAATGACCTTCACTGGCTTGTTTGGATAGGGTTGCGCCCCGACGGGCGCCGACAGGGCAGCCAGCGCCAGGCCGAGTGCAGCAAATGAGGTGATTCCGCGACGAAGGGCAGACTGGGTCATGATCGGTCTCCTCAAGCTTCAGATTGCGGGGGGTCAGACGCCACCGATGGCGTCGCTCCCGCTGCAACCGGTTCGAAATAGTGCGCCAGTGCGGCGAGCACTGCCTGCCAGTTATCTTCGGGGCGCGCGCCAAGATACGCAAGCACATGCCGGTCCGGACGGAGCAGCACCGCGGTCGCACCGGCGCTGTCCAGCACGCGCGCAAGCTCTCCCGATGCGTCGCGCGCGGTCGCATGACCAGGGCCCTGCAGCAGGAAGTCCTCATCGGCCCGAAGGCATTCAACGAGCGCTGGCGGGCTGACAGGCCATTCGGGCGGTACGAGCGGCAAGCTACCCGCCCAACCTATCAACGCAAAACCACGCCCCAGCAGATGATCGAGCAAGCGCATGCGGCCGTCAGGCATCTGCATCATGGGCTGGATCATCAGTTGGCCTGGCGGAACAAACGGCTTGCCGTGCTGCCATCGCACCAGCAGGCCGCGCTCGAATCGCGGCTTGGGTTTGAACTTGAGATGAAGAATGTAGTCGCGCGCGGGCGGCAGCAGACACACCAGCCGCAGCAACCCCTGCGTAAACGCTGCGCCAATCGTCGATTTGGGCTGCATGAATGCACCGATCCGCAAGGCCATGTTGATAAGCGCCCAGGCGTGCGGCTTGCGCTCGTCTTCATAGGTATCTACGAGCGATGGCCGTGCTCGCCCACGGACGACCTCCGCTAACTTCCACGCCAGGTTCGCGGCGTCGCGCACCCCGCTGTTCATGCCCTGCCCCGCAAACGGCGGCGTTAAATGCGCAGCGTCGCCCGCCAGCAGCACGCGCCCCTCGCGCCAGCGCGTCGCCACGCGCGCATGAAAGGTGTAGACCACCTTGCGCAGGAGTGTGATGTGGGCGTCTGAAGGCTCGCGTGCGCCAATCCAGCGGCGCACCTGCGCTTCATCCAACACCGATTCGGCGGTTTCGTCCGGATGAAGCATAAATTCATAGCGTACGGTGGACTGTGGTCCGGGCAGCCGAATCGCAGGTCGCACGGGATCGCAATAGGTTCGGGTGTGTCGAAAGGCGCTGGTGCGCCCAATCAGGTCGGCGATCAGCCACCGTTCAGCATAGCTGCTGCCCTCTAGCGTAATGCCCAGCTGTTCACGAACCGTGCTTCGCCCGCCGTCGCAGCCCACCAGCCAGTCGGTATCAACTACACGCTGTCCCTCTGGCGACTCGATCGTGAGCCGCACGCCCTGCTCTGACTGCGTGAACGATAGTAACTCGTGCCGAAATCTCAATTCCACGGGGGGCGGGAGCGACTCTGCTAGAGACTGAACCAACAGCTGCTGTCGAAAAGCGTTCCGCTTGGGATATCCGTATTCAAGCGACTTGGGCTCGATTCGGGCAAAGAGTCTCTGTCGCCAGGAGTAATAGTGAACGCCATAGCTTTGAACAATATCGGGCAGCACCCGATCCAGCACACCCGCGGCCTGAAGCGTGCGCAGGCTTTCATCATCGATCGTCACTGCACGGGCTTCAGCCACGGTTGCTTCAGCGCGATCAATCACCAGCGTCGCGATGTTCTGGCGTGCAAGAAGATGCGCGAGAATCAGCCCAGTGGGGCCGGTTCCGACAACGACAACCGGGTAATGCGATGCAAGCGACATGAAGCGGGTCAGCTGCGCATGATGGCCTTGCCCCACAGATTGAGCGTTCGCTCTTCGTGCGGCCAGAGGCCTGCCGGGCGCGCGTCGTCACACACCTCGATCTCAGACGAAATCTCAGCCAGATTCCCGTCGGGATCTCGCACCATGAAGAACACATCGTTGCCTGGACCATGGCGGCCCACGCCCCAGACAATTTCGATTCGCTCACGCGACATGTGGTCGGCCCAGTCTTTCAGATCGGACCAGGCAGGAGCCTCAAACGACTGATGGTCGAAACAGCTGACTGGCGCGCCAAACAGTGCGAGCGAATGGTGCAGCGAATCGGTTCGCAGGAAGCAGGCCCGAAGCCGCCCCTCGCCATCGAGCACACGATCAGACAGGTGAAAGCCCAGCGCTGTCTGGTAGAACGCGAGCATGGCATCGATTTGCGTGGTTCGTAGCGCGAAGTGCTGATTGACGGCTGGCGGCAGCCGATCCGCCATCGTGCCAGCCGCCCCATCCTCCAGGATGGGAGACACGGTGTGCGTCGCCTCAGGCGCGGCAAACACCAGCCGGTTGCCATCGGGATCCATACAGCTGACGGCGCCATCGGGTACCAGCCCGGCGTCAATCACCACGGGTGTCAACACGGCCGATGCGCGCGTCAGAAACGTCTGCCAACGGGCGAGGTCACTGAACCCATAGAGCGCGTAGTGCAGCTGATTCGCCGCGCCGGAGGAGAGCTGGAGCGATCGTCCGCCGCCGTCGCAGGCGAACACCTTGCCGATTTGTCTGACAGTAAGCCCATAGGCGCGCGCGTAAAAAGCGGCCAATGCTTCAGGCTGGGGGGACTGTAGATGCAGCCTGTAGAGGCGTGCTCCGATCGGCATGGCAGGTCTCCTTGCTCGCGCTGATGCGCCTTGCGGCATTCGCGACCCTGTTACCAGGGCATCTTGTCGCCGTTGAAATTGAGCGCCGTACCGCTATCGCTCTGG
>CAZORB010000180.1:0-7627 GCA_964581825.1 uncultured Bordetella sp. | reverse complement strand
CGAACATGTCGCCTACCAGGCGACCATCCGCTGTCTGGCGGACCGCATTACAAGCGCCTGCGACACGAACCGTTGCGGTGACCTCGGCTAGCAGATCCACCACGGCCACCTTATGCGGCATGGTGATGAGCGCGCCAATGGTATTGCCCAACGAAAACACCGCCTGCAAGACCTGAGCAAAATTCGCAGCGGTGCAGTCCACGGGAACGACTACTGCATTGATTCCGGCCGCCTCGAAATACGGGTTGTAGATCAGCGGCGACTTGAAGGTGTGCGTGGGATGACCGATGTGGGCGATCAGTCGGGTATTGCCATCGATCACGGGTACCAATCCAGAAGGGGTCAGGGCAGCAGACTGTTACTTGAGGGCGGGTTGGCGCCTGAATGCGCACCGCCCAGAAACAATCGCTCCATATTGGGATCTGCGAGTACCGCATCGGCTGGCTTATGTAGCACCAGGCGACCTGATTCCAGTGCGATCGCGTCGTCGGAATACCGAAGTGCACTTTTAACGTTTTGCTCCACCATCAGAATGGTGGTGCCCTGGTTGGCGAGGGTGCGAAGCAGCTTGAATACGTCCTGCACGACAATGGGCGATAAGCCGATTGAGGGCTCGTCGATCAGCAGGACACGCGGTCTGAGAAGAAGCGCGCGGCCGACTTCCAGCTGCTTCTGCTCGCCTCCCGACAGTGAAGACGCCCGTGAGTGCAGACGCTCTTTCACCCTTGGGAAAAATTCCAGAATCTCGGGAATCCGCTCGCGCGCGGTTTTCATTCCGAGGGTGATGCCGCCAAGCTCAAGATTCTCGTAGACGCTGAGCTTACCGAACAGATTTCGACCCTGCGGAACAAACGCGAGTCCCTGAGACAGCAAAGCGGAGGGCTTCACACCGGTGATATCGACGCCGTTTAGCCGAATCTTTCCCTGGCGCGGCACGAGAAGACCAAACAGCGTTTTCAGTACGGTTGACTTACCTGCGCCATTGGGCCCAATGAGAAGCGTGATGCTGCCCGGTCGAACCGAAAACGACAGGTTATTCAGGATCATGAAGTCTTTATAGCCCGCCACGACATCGTCGAACTCAATGCACGGTGTGGCGTGGTGTGTCGAGCGTGCGTCAGTCACGTTGGCTCTCAACCGTTCGATCAGTTGCCGAGATAAGCATCCAGCACCTGGCTGTTTGACCGGATTTCGTCGGGGGTGCCGAGTGCCAGCACCTTTCCCTCGACCATCACCATGATCCGGTGGCACAGATCCATGACGAAGTCCATGTTGTGTTCAATCACCACGAAGCTGCCCTGGCGTTCGCGGTTCAGTGCCTTCAAAAGCTGGCTGATGCCGCTGACCAGCGACGGGTTGACGCCAGCACAGGGCTCATCGAGCAGCACCAGATCAGGCTCGCTCATGAAGGCCATTGCAATGTCGACAAGCTTTTGCTGTCCGTAACTGAGCTCACCAGCTTTACGATCCGCAACATGCCGGATGCGAAACTGGTCGATCAGCGCATCAGCGCGCTGGCCCAGACCCGAGTCGGACGGCGCAAACATTCGCGTGAACATGGTTCCCTGATGCTCTTGCGCAGCCACGATCAGGTTGTCGCGAACGGTCATCCGGCCAAATACCTGCAGGGTCTGAAAGGTGCGTCCCACGCCGCGTCGGCTCAGCTCGAGCGGACCGAGTTGGGTGACATCCTCACCTTTGAGTTCGATGCGGCCACTATCGGGCCTGATCTGCCCGAGCATGCTGTTGAAAAGCGTGGTCTTCCCTGAACCGTTGGGCCCAATCACGCCAAAGATCTCGCCCGGGCGCACTTCAAATGAAACACCGTCAACTGCGCGAATCGCACCGTAGTGCTTGCGGATATCGGTCACGCGCAGCACTGGCGCGCCGCTGGGCGTATTGGAATTACGAAGCAGACTCACGCCTGTGCTCCGTTACCCACTGAACGAGCGGCCGCTGCTCGGGCGGCCGAGGCTTCGCGCGCCTGCCGGCGGGCGCGCAGCCGATCGGGAATGGATAGCAGGCCATCGGGGAGCCAGATCATGAGGAGCACAACGGAGGCGCCAAAGACAAACAGATACCAGCCCTGCGCGAATCGCAGCCACTCCGGCAATACAACACCTACCGCAGAGCCCAGCACCGGGCCCAGAAAGTAGCCAGGTCCGCCAACCACCACCATCAGGTACATCATGATGGACGCATGAACGGTGAACAACGCCGGATCGATGAACTGCACCTGTGAGGCATAAAGGCCACCGGCGACGCCGGCGTAGGCGGCCCCAATCGCAAAGCTGAGCAGTGTGTAGCCACGTGTGTCGATTCCCAGGCTCTCGGCTCGGATCGGGTTGTCGCGCAGCGCAGTGAAAGCCTTGCCCCAGGGCGAGCGCAGCAGTGCCGCGAGCAGCGCGGCCAGTATCAACGTAACCGCCAGCACAAAGAAGTAATAGGCAAGATTGCCATCGAGGCTGATGCCAATAATGGATGGGCGGGGAATATTGTTGATGCCGAAGTTGCCGCCTGTGAGCCACTCCTCGTTGCGCATCACCAGCCAGATCGCGGTGTTGAATCCGAGCGTGGCAAAGGCCAGATAAATTGTCTGTACGCGAAGCGCCGGGAACCCCACCACCAGTCCCGTGGCAAAGCAGAACACCGCAGCCAGGGGTAGTGCAAGCCAGAAACTGATGCCTGCCTTCAATAAAATCGCTACCGTGTAGGCACCAATTCCAAAGAACGCGGCATGCCCCAGCGACTTCTGGCCGGCATAGCCCACCGTCAGATTCAACCCCATGGTGGCGATGATGAACACCAGCCAGGTGGTAAACAGATGGATGCCGTAGTTCTTGAGAAAGTTGGGGACGGCGATGAACATCGCCAACACTGCCAGTCCGATCAGCCAGTTGAGGCGCATCACACCTTGCGCTCCTCGCGGGTTCCAAGCAGACCCTGCGGCTTGAAGAGGATGACCACCATGAACAGGATCAGCGCGACAGCGTCTTTGTACGCTGGCGAGATGTAGGCAGCTGCCAGATTCTCGCAGGCGCCCACGATCAGGCCACCCAGAAGCGCACCACGCGAGTTATTGAACCCGCCAATAATCGCAGCAAAAAATGCCTTGGTGCCCAATCCTTCGCCCATGTCGAATTTGGCCAGATAGGTGGGCGTGACCAGCAGGGCTGCCGCAGCGGCAAGCACGGCGTTGATGGCAAACGTATAAAAAATCATTCGCGGCACGTTGATGCCCAGCACGGTGGCGCTCTCGGCGTTCTGGGCAACCGCCTGCATCGCTCGGCCGGTAACCGTTCGCGCCAGAAATGCCTGAACGGCAAACACCAGGATCAGTGCAAACACAAAGGTGCCGATATCGCTGCCTGACACGGTCACGCCAGCGATCTCATAGATCTTATCGGGAAATACCTGGGGAAACGGTTGAGGCTCTGCGCTGTAGCCTGCACGAACTACATTTCGCATGGCAATCGATAGCCCAATGGTTGCGACCACGATCTGCATCATGCCGAAGCGAAACAGCGGGTCAACCAGCCCGCGCTTGAAGGCCCAGCCTTGCACCAGAACCGCCAGCGCGCAGGTGATGCCAAAGGCAATCCACAGCGGCACCCCCGAGTGGAGCAGCACCACCATAGAGAAGGCAGGCAGCATGACAAACTCGCCCTGCGCGAAGTTGATCGTGCCCGAGGCCTGCCACAGCAGTGTGAAGCCCAGGGCTGCGAGCGCGTAGATGCAGCCGGTTGCCATGCCGCTAAAGAGCAGCTGGATGAAATCTGTCATGCGGGGGGACGACGGGGTGAGGAGTGGGTCACCCGCCCCGTTTAGCGAACCGCCTGTGCGGACCGCCAAAGGGGGCTTACGGCAGACGATTTACTGTTTCTTGACCAGTCCAGCCGGGGGGAGCGTCGCGACCACTTCCGGACGGCCACCCTTGACCTCAACCATAAAGCTTTCGCGGTCGAGATCGCCTTTGTCGTCGAAGCAGACGTCCATCAGGATGCCGGGATGCTGCTTGGCGCTGAAGCAGCTGTTACGCAGCGCTTCGGCGGCGGCCTTCCGATCGATTTTGCCGGCTTTCTCGATCGCGGCCTTCAGGATGTACATGCCGGTATAGCCCTTAATAGCGTTGTGATCCGACTCGCTCCTGTATTCGGACCTGTATTTGGCACCGAAGGCCTTGAACTGAGGCGCGTCGATCGTGAGGCCCACATGCGCCTGCGCGCCGTTGGCGGCTTCGCCTGCAAGCTCGACCACCTTTTGACCTGTCAGCGTGGTTTCGCCGATCACCATTTTCTTCACGCCCTGTTTGCGCAGTTCACGCAGCAGGCGGGCAGACTCTTCCTCATTAAGGTAGGCGAAGATTGCGTCGGCGTCGCTTTGCTTGGCCCGCAGCACCGCGGCCGAAAAGTCGACCTGACCTGCGTCGGTGGAGATATCGGGCACCACCTTGGTGGGCGAGTTCGCCATCAGTTTCACCAGCGTGTCGCGTCCGCCTTTACCGAAATCGTTGTTCACATAAATGATCGCAACGGTTTTGGCTTTTTCATTGATGAAGCGAGCGAGCTTCGGAAAGGCAATGGTCTGGCCGAACGAGGTGCGAAACACGAAGGGATTGCCCTGCTGGGTGATGGAGGCCGCCTCGCCACCGGTGAAGTTGGGCACCTCGCCGCGGCGCGATTCGGCCATCGACACCATGATTGAGCCGGAGTACACCGGGCCAAAGATCGCAAATGCGTTGTTGTCGACTGCTTTCTGCGTAAGGCCTTTGGCGACGCCTGGGTTGGTCTGCGTGTCCTCGGTGGTGTGCGCGATTCTGCGCCCGAGGATGCCGCCCGACGCATTGATCTCTTTGATCGCAAGCTCGACACCGTTTTTGAACATGGTGCCCGCGGTGGTGCCCGGGCCAGACAGTTCCACAATGTTTGCGATGCGAATGTCCTGCGCCTGTACGAGCCCAGTTGCAGTGAGCGCTGCTGCGAGCGCAAGTGTCCTCAGGGTGGCCTTCATGGTTGTCTCCAGTGAAATCTGATTCTTCGAATCAAAGGGGGCACCGCTTAGCGATGATGGGCCTTACCTGCCCCCGGGCAGTCGCTCATTGAACGCTATGAGGGTTATCACGATTGGCGCTCCTGCGCCGCGGCAGACGCTCTAGAAGCAGGTACAGAACTGGTTGGCAACCGTTATCACGAATCCTGGCTCGAGATAGGCCGCACTGACTGCAACCAGCACCAGCGCTGCAGCCGCCGCGAGCGCGAGCCGGCTGGCAAGCCGCCTGGCAATGGGGCCGTCGTGCGGCGCAGAGTCAAACGTGTTCACGCGGGAGCACCACCGGGTCGCCGCAGCGGCGTCTCGTTGACCGGCAAATTAACCAGTGCAGCCATCACGCCCAGCACGATCGCGAGATACCAGGCGAAGTCGTAGTTGCCCGTGGTGTCGTACAGCCAACCGCCCAGCCACACACCGACGAAACTGCCGAGCTGATGGCTGAAAAAGATGAACCCACCCAGCATCGACAGATGCGCAACGCCGAAAATCTGTGCAACCGAAGCGCTCGTAACCGGCACGGTCGACAGCCATAACAGACCCATGAATGCAGCAAACAGATAAACGCTGGTTGGCGAGGGAGGAGCCAGCATGAAGGCACTGATACCGATGGCGCGAGCCAGGTAAATGCCCGACAGAATTTTGTGCTTGGGGAGTCGTTGCGCGAGTGACCCGGCTGTGTACGTGCCAAAGATATTAAACAGGCCGATGAGCGCGAGCGCGAAACTGGCAACCTGCGGATCCAGGCCGTTATCTTTGACGTAGCTGGGGATGTGTACACCGATAAACATCACCTGAAAGCCGCAGACGAAATAGCCTGCCATCAGCAGTTGAAAACTGCGGTAGGTGAAGGCTTCGCGCAGAGCCTGTCCGATGGTTTGCCCAGACTGCGCGCTGCCCGAACGACTGATCTGCGGCTCTCGCATACCGAAAGACAGCGGTACCGCGATCAGCATGGCGGCAGCAAGCCAGACCAGCGCCTGCTGCCAGCCCAGTGTGTTGATCAACCAGCTCTCTAGCGGCATCAGGGCGAACTGCCCGAATGAACCGGCCGATGCCGTGACACCCATTGCCCACGCCCGCCGATTAGCGGGAACGTTACGGCCGAGGACGCCGTAAATGACCGAATAGGTGGTTCCCGCCTGCGCCAACCCGATGAGTACCCCTGCGGTCAGGCTGAACATCAATGGGGTATCGGTGAACGCCATGCCCAGCAGCCCGGCGGCGTAGATCAGCGCAAAGCCTGCGATGACTCTGAACGCACCGAATCGGTCGGCGATCATCCCGGAAAATATGCCCGCGATACCCCACACCAGGTTTTGTATGGCGATTGCGATCGAAAAATCCTCACGCATCCATCCATGCGCCTGCGTGATGGGTTGCAGCCACAATCCAAAGCCATGGCGTACGCCCATGGTGAGCACCACCACGGCGGCACCACAAAACAGCAGCTGTGCAATCGGAATCGGGCGGGGGGATTCGTTCAAAGCGGGGGCTCCATCAGGGAACTGGGCAGGTCCAGTTTGGGCACTCGGCTGAAGTCTACGCTACCGCCTGCGAGGCAGCGCCGCTGCTCAGCCTTTGATGCCCCAATCTCGCAGTACCTCGTTGCGATGGGTATCGGGTTGAGGTGACCCCCCTCGCAGTGCGGAGGGCGTCCGGCTAAAGCGGGGCGCAGGCGCGGGCTGCACAACGCCGTCCTGCTCGACCAGCGTGCCTCGGCCTGAGTTGTGTGGGTGAGCGGCCGCCTCATGCATGGCGAGCACCGGGGCGAAACACACATCGGTGCCTTCCAGCCGTTCGACCCACTCTGCGCGCGTGCGTCTCGCAAAGGTGTCAGCGAAGGCGCGACGAAGTTCGGGCCAGCGCTGACGGTCGTGCTGCAGGGGCAGGGTGGCGGGGTCCAATTCCAGCCGGGCAAGCAGCTCTGCGTAAAACTTGGGCTCGATGGCGGCGATGGTAACGAACTGTCCATCGGAGGTTCGGTACGCGCTATACCAGGGGGCCGCGCCGTCAAGGACGTTGTTCTGCCGCTGATCATTCCAGATACCGGCTGCCCGCATGCCATAGGTGCTCGCCATCAATAGCATGGCGCCATCGACCATGCCCGCATCAACCACCTGGCCCTTCCCAGACCGTGTGGCCTCGAGAACAGCTGCAAGGATCCCGACCGCAAGCAGCATGCCGCCGCCGCCAAAATCACCGACCAGATTCAGTGGCGGAAGCGGCTGGTCCGCTGGGCCGATTGCAGCCAGGGCGCCTGACAGCGCGATGTAGTTCAGATCGTGCCCTGCAGCATGGGCCAGCGGTCCATCCTGACCCCAGCCAGTCATCCGTCCATACACGAGTCGGGGGTTATCGGCTAGGCAGGGCTCGGGCCCCAGACCCAGCCGCTCCATGACCCCAGGCCGGAAACCCTCGATGAGCACGTCCGCTGAGGCAATCAGTTGCCTGACGGTTGTCAGATCGTCGGGTGACTTCAGGTCGAGTGCGATGGAGCGTCGCCCCCGGCCCATGACATCGAATTGTGGTGCCATCGAGAAACCGAGTCCGGCATCCACCCGGCGGTCAACCCGCACCA
>CAZORB010000179.1:0-7633 GCA_964581825.1 uncultured Bordetella sp. | reverse complement strand
GCTCGGACTGGGTCGAAATTGCCTCGGGGGCTACCGGGCTGACCAGCGCGCGCCGCGTTGCAAGCGACGTTGCGGTGGATTCCGATACCGCTTACCGCTTCTACAAGCTCGTATTCCCCACGCTTCGCGATGCGGCGCGGGCCTCGGGCATGCAGGTTGCCGATGTGATGCTGTTTGGCGAGGGCAGTGCGCTGTCGGCCAAGCCGTATGGATCGGTGTCCGCCCAGCCGGCCGCGGGTATCACGGTCTCTGGCGATCCGATCAGCCGGTCGCTGTCGGGCAACGTCTATGCGCTTCACCGCTATCTGAACACGGTTGGCAATGTTCAGTTCACCGGTGTGGGCACGCAACTGCAGGTGCGCGTGGCGGGTAACCAGGCCTTCGGTGCGGTGCCCGTCACCACTTCGCTTGCCACTGGCACGGTGACGCTGGAGGTCTGGAACAACCTGAGCGGAACCGCTGTGTCGGCGCTGACCGGCTCGCCGCTCTATCCGAGCCGCAGCACGTCAATCAGCGAAGTCGCGGTCAGCAACGACGGACTGCTGATCGATAAGCTTGGCGACAACTATGGCGCGCGCGTGTCGGGATATTTCGCACCGACCGAAAGCGGCAGCTTCAACCTGTTCATGACCGCGGATGACTCGGCCGAGCTCTGGCTCGATGTGTCGGGCACAGGGCAGGGCAGTCTGACCCGGGTCGCCCAGGTGACCGGTGCAGTGGGCGCGAATGATTGGACCCGGACTCCCGTCCAGCGATCGGCCAACATCAGCCTTGAGAGAGGCAAGCTCTACCGCTTTGAAGCCCTGCTGAAAGAAGGGAGCGGCGGCGACTTTGTTCGGATCGGCTATGCGCGCGTTGGTACCACCGCGGTTCAGCCGGTGCCCGCCAGCTGGTATGTGGCTGACACACCGTCTCAGGTCACGGTCACGCTGTCGGCACCGGCCGGTGGTGTGGTGGTGTCGGGCGGCTCCAATGCCGCCGGCGCAGTCGCCAATTCGCCAGCGAACGAAGGCGCGCAGAATGCGGCCGATGGCGGAACCGGCACCAAATATCTGAACTTCGATGGCCCGGGAAGCGGTCTGGTGTTCAGCGCGCCGCAACCCGTATCCGTTGATGAACTGCGGCTGGTCACGCGTACCAACGACGACAACTGGCAGTGGGATCCCAAGACCTGGCAGTTGTGGGGTTCGAACGCGAGCAGCGACTGGAATGCGCAGGGCTGGACGCTGATCGACGAAGGCAGCACCGGGCTCGGCAACGAGCGCGGCGCCTCCAGCACGGTAGCGGTCGACAACAACGCCAGCTTCCGCCACTACAAGCTGGTCTTGACTGAGGTCAAGGGTGAGAGCGCTGATGGCAGGCGTTATCTGCACCTCTCCGAGGCCGCGCTGCTGTCCGCGGGTCGGTCGATTGCGGCCATCCCATACGGCGCGGTGCAGCTTGCCGCACTGCCCGCAGGCGTTACCGCCTCCGGTACTGAGACGACCCGGGTGCTCACCGGCTCGATCCATGCACTGCAGGGCTTCCTCAGCACCGCGGGTAATGTGACTGCGCTCACCAATGGTCAACAGCTCGACATCCGTGTGAGCGCTGAGACCCCGGCCCCGCGCACGGCACCGATCGGATCGACGCCGCTTGCGGGTGAACCGATCGCAGCCGGCAGCTTCCGCGTGGAGCGCTGGCTTGATGTGGGTGGCACACGGGTCTCGGATCTGACCGGCAATGCGCGATACGCTGGCGCGCCCAGCTCGATTGAGCGAATCAGCGGAAGGCTTGAGCTCTCGCCCAATCGCGACAACTATGGCGAGCGGCTGTCGGGTTGGATCACGCCGCCCGAAAGCGGCAGCTACCGACTCTGGGTCACCGCCGACGATTCGGCCGAACTGTGGGTCGATACCAGCGGTACCGGGTCCGGTGCGCTTACCCGCGTGGCCTTCCTCGATGGCGCAGCAGGGCAGGGTAACTGGACCCGTAATGCGTCGCAGCGGTCGGCGGCGATCACGCTGGAACGGGGCCGGCTGTATCGATTCGAGCTGCTGCACAAGGAAGGTAGCGGCGGCGACTTCGTTCAGGTGGGCGTCAGCCGCGCGAGCGAGGCAGCACCCCAGGTGATGCCTGCCAACTGGCTGGGTAGCGCGCCCGAACAGCTGTCTGTCAGCTTCGCGGTGGTGGGGGCGGCAGGCGGCGCGGTTATCGCCAAAGCGGCTGACGGCATCACAATTGGCGGCACCGATACGGCGCGTACTGTCACGGGCAGCTGGGCGGCGCTTTCCGCCTATCTGGCGCAGGCCGATGCAATCCGTTACTCGGGCGCAGCCACCTCGCTCACGATGACCACCGCCAGCGTGGCGAGCGGCCGTGTGCTGGAAACCCGCTCAATCTTCGTGGGTGCGGGCAAGCTTGCGGTCGATCGGACGTCGGCCGTGCCGCTCGGCGCGGGTCGACTCGATGTCGACAAGGCCTACGCGATCAACTTTGCGCGGCCCTCGATCGATCTCGATCTTCAGAGCACGCTCACGCTGGGCGACAACTACAGCGCCTCCGCAGTGCTGGCAGGCAACCGACTGCTGGTGGCCGATGTTGCAAGCCGCGAGACGTACTTCTATAACCGCAACGACCAGGGTACGCGCGACACCGATACGCAGGTGCGTGTTCTGGAGAAGGGCGCGATCGACTGGTCCGCTCAGGCGGGCGCACCCGCGCTCAACTGGAGCGACATCGCTACCGATGCGGGCGGGACCCGACTGGTGGCAGCCGCCGGTACAGCGGGCAATGGCACGGCCGGCAGCCGGATCTACACCGCAGTGGTGGCCGAGTCTGGTGCCATCACCTGGACCGAGGCCATGAACGGGCTGCCGGCCAATGCCAACTGGGTGTCGGTCGATAGCGACGCGACCGGTCGCCTGCTGGTGGCCGCTGCGCAGGGTGGTCATGTCTACATCGCCGATACCTCTCAGGTCGATTGGGCCTGGAGGCAGATCTCGACTACCACCGGAAGCTGGAGCGCGGTCAGCGTGTCGGGTGACGGCAAAGAGATTGCCGTGGCGGCCACAGGCGCGTCGCGCGGGCTCTGGGTGGTCACGGATTCCGGCTCGAAGTGGCGTCCGGTGGACTACCTGGGTGTAGCGGTTCAGTCCATCGACTGGAGTGCCATCGAGCTCGATGCCGCAGGCGAGACACTGTTTGCAGCGGGCCAGAATAATCGGCTGTATGTGATGCCGATTACGCCGACCGATGCTGCGCCGAGTCTGATGGTGCCCGAGACCATTGGCGCGGTGGCGGGCGAACCGACCCAGATCGTGTTTGATCGCAGCGCAGTGGTGGATGCCGACTCGAATCTCGTCACGGTCACCTTCTTCCCGCCGGATGGCGGCTATCTCGATGCCAGCCTGAACCGCGATGTGGTCATGCCAGGGCTTCTGGTCACGGGCGTGTCTTACGCAACTGATCGTGGCGGCAATGGCTTCGTGAGCGGTTCCGAGGCGGGCCCGACCGGTGGCCTCGCGCTCCGCTCGGGTTCGGTTGAACTCGGGTATCCGCAGATCGATAACAACGGTCAGGCGCGCCAGATGCTGTCAGGCTGGTTTGTGCCTGAGGTCAGTGGCAGCTACACCTTTGATCTCGAGGGCAATGATCGCGCGAGCCTGTGGTTCGAGACATCGGGCAGTGGTGCCACCAGCGGTGCGTCGTTCGTGAGGCTTGCCGAAGATTCGGAATCAAGCGGCTCGGCGCGCAGTGAAGCGGTGTCGCTCGTCGCCGGCAAGCGGTACTACTTCGAGCTGCGCCAGTATGAGCAGCGCAACATCACCAGCACCAACATCTTTGGCGTCGCGACGGGCTACGACAGCACGAGCTTCGCGCGCCTGGGCTATCTGCTCAATGATGACCGGACGGTGACGCCGCTGGCCACTGACCGGGTGATTCCGGCGCGGCTGCCTGATCAGCTGACCGCCACAGTGGTCGTGCCTGCGGTGGGTGTGTCGGTAGCGGGCGTATCCAATGCCTGGCCCGATCGCGCGAATTCGCCCGCCAGTGAAGGTCCGGCCAATGCAGTCGATGGCAGGGCCGGCAGCAAGTACCTGAACTATCACAAGACCAATACCGGTCTGGTGTTCAGCTATCCGGTACCGCTCGCCGCCAATTCAATTGCGTTCACGACCGCAGCCGATGCGCCCGAGCGTGATCCGATCAACTTCGTGCTGTATGGCTCCAATGATTCGGCAGCCTGGGGCTCGGACAGCTGGACGCAGATTACAAGCGGCAACACCTTCGGTGCGGTGAGCGCCACGGCACCCGCTCGCGGTGCGAGCACCACGGTGGCAATCGGTGGCGAGGCTACCGCGTACCGCTACTACAAGGTGCTCTTCCCCACGGTGCGGGATGCAAGCCGAGCCACGGCGATGCAGATCGCCGAAGTGTCGCTGCGATCGGGCACCACCCCGCTGGCTGAGCTACCGCTTGGCCAGTTGTCGCTGCGGCCCGCGGAGGGCATCACCATTGATTCGAGCTCGACCGCCGGACGTGCGGTGGTAAGGGGCTCGGCGACCGCGTTACAGAGCTATCTCGGCACGGCCGGCAATGTGTTCTATGACGGCAATGCCCAGGCGCTGACGATCCAGGTGACCGGATCGCAGAGTGATCGTGTCACCATCAACCGCAGCATCACGCTGCCACGCGTGTCCGTGAGCAACACGGCCGAATCGTTCTCGATCACCGGCACGTCCGACACCATTGCCGACTACCTGTCCAAGCCTGGCAACCTCACCTTCACCTCCACCGATGTGTTCAGGCTCGAGCTGAAGGGCGACTTCGTTGCGGGCAGCACGGTACGTATCGCGGGCATCGCGAAGACCGATCTGCTTTATACGGTCGAGGCACGAGATCTGACGGTCAAGGGTGACGGAACCGGCGGCGCGGCAACTGCTGAGCAGGCCGCTGCCAATATCGCCGCACGCATTGCCGCCCAGGCACAGGCGCTTGAAGGCCTTCGCGCCGATGTTTCACGCGAAGGCAGCGTGCTGCGCTTTGAGTCGCTCGAAGGCGATCCTGCGGGCTCGCTTGCAGTGCGCGCCACCGCCACCGGCGGTGTGGTGATCCTCACCCAGCCGCCCGGCACGCTGATGATGCGCGTTGATGACGGCGTCAATGTTCGCGAGCAGGCGATTACGCTCGATGTCACGCGCCCGAGCGCCATCAACGCCGTGTTCAACGGATCGGGCCTGGAAGTGATCGATCCGAGCGGCACCAGCATGCGGCTCGCCAAGTTCGCACTCGACGATCTGCGTCTGGGCGCGAAGGCTGACAGCTTCACGATGACCCGACTGGGCGCCGCACCCATCACGCTGACTGCCACGGCGGGCGCGGATCGCACGCTGATCAACCTCGGCAATACGGTCTCGCCGGATGGCTCGCTACGCGCCTTCACGTTGAAGGATCAGAGTGCCGGCGGCGTGTCGCTGCTTGCCGATGACACGCTGACGCTCGCCCTCAAGCCGCAGCCTGCGAAGTCCACGGGACAGGGCACGCTGGTTGAACTCGGCCGAGTCGCGGTCGGCGTCAACGGCGCACCGGATGTCATCCGTATGCTGTCGGGCGTGGAGGATGTGCGTTGGGATTCAACGCTCGGGCAGCTCGTTATTCAGGGTGACATCATCCGGCTGGCGGGCTTCACCGACGCGCAGGGCACCAAGCTGCCGATGAACCTGGGCGCAACCAAACTCCGGATCGTGGCCAAACGGCTGGCGATTGAATCCGATCTGGTGGTGGGCGGGCTCACGCTCGATGTCTCAGAGCGCCTGACGCTTGAAGGGCAGTTGCTCAACTATGCAGGAGGCGCGATATCGCTTCAGGCAAGCTCGGCAGCTGCTTCGCCCGCACCGGCGGCGTTGCCCGCCATCACAACGGTGAGCGGCTCGCCGATTACCGCGTTGTCGCCATCGAATGCGGGCCCGGCTGCGGCCAATGACGGCCGCGCCGATACCAGCTTCATTGCTCCTGCGGCGCGGGTGGTTCTGCTGACCGCGCAGGAAGCGGCGGCGCTGGGCGGTAACTCGGCGGCGGCAGGCTCCGAGACCCTCAAGGTCACCATTACAGAGACCGGTGCGCAGGGCGGCGTGTTCTTTGCCCAACCCGCACAGGGCATATCGGTGAACGGCAGCGATTCGGCGCGAGTGATCACGGGCACCCGGGCAGCACTGGGCGCTTATTTCGCACGGACCGATGGTCTGGTGTATCTGGGCAATGCATCGACGATCCGGTTCACGGTCAGCAGCGCAGCCAGTGGCGCCACACTGCAGACCTTCAACGTGACGCCGGGGACCGCGCAGCCCAAGGTGAACCTCGGCAATCTCAACGCCGGGCTCAAGTTCACCCTTGCGCAACCGGGCACAGCCAAGTCGCTTGCGCTCACCACCTCGCGTGAGGACGCACGTCGCGATCCGACCAGCTTCACAATCTATGGTTCGAATGCTGACCTGGGCTGGAATGATTCGGCCTGGTCGCTGATTGCTGAGAATCAGGCCACCAATCTGCCCGCGACCCGTGGCGCCACAGTGGATGCGATCTTCAGCAACACCACCGCCTATCGTTACTACAAGGTCATCTTCAACGGCGTCCGCGATGCTGCGGCTGGCCGGGTGCAGATTGCCGAGGCGAAAGTATCGGTGCCGCAGGCAACATCGGCTACCAATGCGTCCAATGTCATCGACGCCCGGGCGAGCACGCGGTACCTCGGAATTGGCGAGTCGGGAGCCGGACTGACGATCACGCTCGCCAGTGCAGCGGCCGCCAATGAGCTGGTGCTGACGAGTGCAGCCGATCAGCCGGGCCGTGATCCGATGACCGTGTCGGTGTATGGCGCCAATGACAACCTTGCCTGGGCAAGCAGCGCCTGGACTGAACTCGCTACCAATGCGCCCACCAACCTGCTCACCGATCGCGGTGCCAGCAGCGCGGTCACCTTTGCCAACGCCACGCCTTACCGCTACTACAAGCTCGTGTTTGGTTCGATCCGCGACCCGCTCGCAGGCGCGGTACAGCTGAGCGAAGTGGTGCTGCGCGCGACGCCCGCCGCCACGCAGAAGTTTGAACTCGCCAAGGTGATCCCGGCCGATCGCGCGCCTCAGGTAGTCACCGCGCAGAAGGTCGATGGTGCGCTGTCGGCCGAGGCGCTGGCGAAGACGGCCTCAGAAAGTGCCGGGCAGGGTCTGCAGTTAAGGCCCGCCGATCCCAGCGCGCCTATTTCGATTGGTGGGGCGGGTGGGTCGGGCGTGAGCCTCGATCCGTCGCAGGTCAGCGCGATTCCTGTGCTGGTGGTGGGTGCTACCGGCGGCTCGAACCCGGTGGCACTCGGCGGCGCGGGCACTTCTGTTGCGATGAGCACGCCGCTCGTGATCCAGGCCCAGGGCGATGGCGGCAAGGTTCGTGTGGGAGGGAAAATCAAGGGCACTAAGACCGAGGTGCAGGGCTCGGGTAACACCACCGAGTTCGACGGCACCGCGCCAGGCGGAACCGAGCTCGAGATGACCGAGGGCCTGTTCATCAACGACGCGCTCAGGATCTTTGGCGACGTGACGCTGACGGCGGGCGATACCGCGCGGAGCGCAGTGTTTGGTGCGCAGGAGTACCGCCTCGA
>CAZORB010000178.1:0-7689 GCA_964581825.1 uncultured Bordetella sp. | reverse complement strand
GTTCTTGTAGTCGACCACGGTCTTGCCGTCGGTGCCGACGTTTAACTGCACGCCCAGCCGCCTGGCGTTAGCGTCCATCATCGGCAGGCCGAATTCCTGCGCCTCTTTCGAGTTAGCCGTAGCGCTTACCCAGCCGCGTGGCGACGCCGTGCTGCCGGACGGCAGCTTCTCGAAGGCCATCGACAGGCCCAGATCAACCCCTGTCAGTTCGAAGCCCGCAGCGGCAGCGTTGCCGCTCTCGTCGGCGAGGCTGCCATCACGATCCGTGTCCAGCCGATAGGGACCGTTCAGTCCCGCGAACGCCTGCAGGTTGGAGCCGCCGATCAGCCAGCGACGCGCCTGCGCGGTAGAGCCATCGGACAGCTTCAGCTGTGCGTCGGCGTTCTTCATGTTGAAGCGGCCATCGACGGTGAGGAAGTCTACTGCCGTGATCGTCATGCCGACCGGATAGCTACGTTCGGTGCCGAAGTAGTCGGAGTTAAAGAACATGCCGAGCCGATCGGCGTCGGCGACGGTGTGCGCGCGAATGTCGATCAGGTCGGCAAGCGGCCGCTGAACAGTTTCCAGCCCGAGGCTGGCGCTATCGCTTCTAACCTGCAGCATCCTCGAGCCATCGCCGAAGCCGAACAGACCTGTGCCGTCAGTAAAGCTGCCAGTAATGGCCTGCGCCCTGATCAAGCCATACTGCTGCTTCAGCTGCGGGGAGAAGCCTGGCACTGTGACAACCGAGACCGGTACCGTGTCGACGATGTCGGTACCCATTACCGGCTGGCGCAGGCGCATCTCCAGTACCGAGCCGGTTTTCAGCGTGAGCGTGCCGGTTACCTCCAGTCGATCGAAGCCATTGGCTTCGCCGTGGCTTAGCGTCAGCGCAAGGCGCTGGCCATCCTCAATCGACTGATTGCCTTCAATGCGGATCAGACCGGGGGAATTGCCGCGGCGGATCGTGCCCGCCGCAGGCTCGCCGTTGGCACTCACGATACGAAGACCGTCAGCAGCCCGAATCAGCAGATCGCCGGTCGAGTTAAGGATGACTGAATCGAGCTTATCAACGCTTGCGGTGGCTGCGAGCGTGATGCGGCCGGATCCGGTTGTCACGTTTTCAGCGAGGACTAACCGCGCGCCCGTTCCGAGCGCGCTCACTGTGACCGTCCCCACCCCGGCACTGGCGATCGCCGCGCCTGCAACGCCGCGAATCGTACCGGTCTGCGTGGTTGAGCCTGCGGTAAGCTGTAGATCACCCGAGCCCGTGCTTCGCAGGCCGTTCAGTGACGTGGTGATGGAGTCGGCAGCCAGCTGGCCTGCACGACCCACCGTCACGGTCACGCCATCAAGCGTCAGTGCATCCAGTTCATTCAGGCGTATGTTCGCGCCGGCCTGCGCGGCAAGCGTACCCACCGCCAGCTCGAGCGCGTTGACGGCGCGTGCTGTGTCCGTGGCGGCCAAGCCACCTGCGCGCATCGCGCCACCGATCTCCTCGCCCGCCCGAGCAAGCAGCCTGGCTGCGACCACATCGGCACTTGCCGATTCGGTGGTGCCATCGGCATCGCTGATCGAGCCGCCCTCTGCGATCAGCGCAACGGAGCCGCTGCCCGCAAGCACTTCGGCAAGTGTGATGCCGCCTGCGAAGCCCTGGCCTGATACCACGCGGATGTCAGCACCTGCCGCTGTGTGACCGGTTGACCGAATGCTGGTACCAGTGGCCTGACTGATATCGCGAGCCGCAACGATATCGATCGTGCCACCCGCACTCTGGACTGCGCCTGCGCCTGCGGCCTGGGTGAAGGCGCCGCCGCGCGCAGTCACGCTGATCGCACCTGTTTCGGTTCGTAGCCCACCGGCTGCGGCCAGCGTGATCGCGCCTTCCGCATCGAGCAGCAGCGCGCCAGTTCCAGTGACCGCAACGCCCGACGCCGAGACGGCGACCGTGCCGCCTGCGCGAATGAGCACCGAACCGCTGACAGCCTGGGCATCGAGGGTAATCGGCGCCGACGAGGCGCTCGCGATCCGCAGAGGATCGACTGGCGCACTGCCAGTTGCGGCGACACCTGCGCCACCGCCCTGGGTCGACAACGATACGGTGCCTGCGACCAAGTCAGCGGCGCCTGCGCCTGCCTGACCGATGATGGATCCCGAAGCGGTTTCAAGCCGCAGGACGCGCGCAGCATCGGCGCTGCGCAAAATCAGTCCACCCAGCCGCAGATCGCCCGCGGTTTCGCGAAGGCTGGCGGTGCCATCGAGCGATCCAGCGAGTACACCCTCGCTCCCCTGCAGGTCGGTGAGTAGCGGCGTCGCAGCGCTGCCCAATGTCGCGCCGCTTCCGATTGCGGTGTTAAGCGTGATAGCCGTACCGTTCAAAATCGCCGTGTCGGTGCTTCGCGACACGCTCAGGCGTGACGACAACTCGAGCCCTGCGTCCGCACTGACCGAAGCACCCAGCACTACCCGACCTTGAGCGCCGCCAGCATCGAGCTCTGCGGAAGCGCCCGCGCCCTGCGCGCGGATCGGGCCACTGACGGTGATGGCGGCCGCCTCAGCACTGGCGGCGCCTGCCATGGATCGGAACACGATATCGCCGCGCTGAGCGGCGGAGCCTGCTGACACCCCTGTCAGCGTGAGCGGTGCAGTGGACGTGTTGCTGATGACCAGATCGCGCCCCGCCTGCGCGTTAAGCGTGGTGGCCGATACCGTGAACGCTGGAGCTGGCAGCGCGCTTGAGGCATGCGCCGAGCGCGCAGAAATGTCGCCACCCGAAATCAGCGTCAGGCTGCCTGCCTGAACCGAGGCCGCGCCAGTGATGGAGCCGGTCGATTCCAGACGGACTGCGCCTGTGCTGGTGACGCCAGTAGCCACAGACAGCGCGCCCGCTGCAACCGAAACGGACACGGCTTGCGCGCCTGCTGCGATGCCCGCTATCCGGAGATCGCCGCCGGCTGCCTGCTCGCGAATCGTGACCGCACCGCCAGCCGCCTGCACAGCTACGCTGCGAACAGCGGTGCTGAGGTTGATCGCCGCGCCCGCCGACAGCACCAGGTCGCCGGCTGAAATCAGTCCGCTCGAGTCGAGCGTTGCAATGCCTGAGGCGGCCACCAGCTTTACGGTGGAGCGTGCGGGCGATGCGAGCGACGTCACGGTCAGTGCGCCAGCGGACTCAAACTCGAACGAGCCGAGCCCCACGCCCGCCTGGATCAGGTTACTTTGCGCCGTGGAGGCGTTTCTTACCTTCACATCCCCTGAGCCCAGAGACCGCAGCCGTAACTCACCACTGGTATTGATGAGGGCCGTTGCACCTTGAGCGCCAGTAATCGCACCCTGAGCAGTAATCGTCAACGCGCCGGAACCAAGCGACAGTGCCACCGGCTCGTTGCTGCCATTGACCGGTGAGAGGCGCACATCGGCACCCGCCGTGAGGCTGAGCGCCATGCCATCGGGCTGGTCGCCCACCACGGTGATCGAGCCGCCAGCGTCCAGCGAGAGCGATGCGAGCACTACCGTACTTGCCCGCAGCGTGATGTCACCGCTGGCGGCGAGGCTGATCGTGCCGCCCGTGCTCGCGCCGAGCTGATTGAGCAGCGCATCATCCACTTCCAGGTCGCCTGCGAACAGAAGCGGGGCGGCACCTGGCCACTGTGTAACCGGGGGCGGAGCACTCGTATCGACCGTGGCCACGCCCAGTTGCGCTGACGTCGAGGCCGAGAGCGCCGGCGTTGCGCCCAGCGATGAGCCGGTGCTCACCGACAGTTTGATGGAGGGCGGCAAGGCCGAGCCAGCCGGCGCCTCCCAACGGATTGCGCCGGCCCGCCCCAGAAATCTGGCGAGCGCCTGGGCCTCGCCCTTCAGTACCAGCAGGCGCGCATCTGTGGCCGCATTACCCGATGTGATGATGGACACACCGGCGGGCGGGGTGGTCCTGAGTGCACCCGCGCTGCCACTTGGAATCTCGAGCGAGACAGTGAGTTCACCTACCGCCGCAAGCGCCAGCCCCACAGGGGCCGAGCCCAGCGACAGGACACCGCCATCGGCAACCGTCACCGTTGCCGGAAGTGCAACCCGCGGCGCATCCTGCACCAGAACAGGCTGCTGCGGCGTTGGGAAACTGATGGTGCTGACCACGCTCGCCGCCGCACCCGATTGCGGCTCGGTGAGCGTCATGCGGAACTCAATGGGCGCTGTGAGCGAATTGGCGGGCGTAAAGCGCGGCGAGGCCGCGCTCAGGGTCTTGAGCCAGCCGAGCAGATTCTGCGGCAAGCCGGACACGACCAGATCGCCAGTGCCATTTCCACTCACGACGGTCACGGTTGAGGTGCCGCTAGCGCTCAGCGTGCCCGATTGCACCTGCAGCCTCAGCTGATGCGTGAGCGCCGAGGTGGCAGTGCCGCTTGCGAACACTGAGCCTGTAGCCGAGGCTGGCAAGACCAGTGTGGTGCTGCCCACTTTCGCGGGAAAACCGATCGAGAAATTGCCAATCTGCGTCAGCGCCACGTTGGCGCTGCTACCGACAGCCTCGACCCGCGTTACCGCTTCGCTTGTGAGATCGCCATCAACTTCGCGCACCGATATCCGCAGCGTCGTGGCAACTGAGCTGGCCAGCGTGAGCCGGCCAGCCGTGATCCAGGCATCGAGCGCATCGGCTGTTCCGGTGACCTTCAGCAGGGTGAGGTCATTGCCCTGCGCGAGCAGCGTCACACCGTTGCCCGCTGCGCCCGCCACGACGCCCTGATCGGCATCCACCGTGAGTTCGAGCGTGCGCGTACCTGTGTAGACGATACGATCCGTACCAAGCTTGAGCGGCGTTGCAGTGCCGCTAACCACCGTGGTGGTGGCAGGCAGGGATACGCGCGGCGCGGCCTGCTGACCGGCCGGGCCGGTTTCATTGAGCGTACCAGTCGCGGTCTGCGAGTTGATTTGACCGCTATCGTCCATCACCTTGGCGATCAGGGATGCCGAGGCCACCGGCAAGCCGTTCTGACGGGGCATCTTGACCCACACACCCGTCTGGCTGAGAGCATTACGGATTAGCGAAGGCTCGCCCGTCAACGTGACGACCTCCGTACCAGACCCGGTCACGGTGAGACCCGCCACCCGAATCGACACGGGCCGGCTGGATTCCTCAGCCACGGACACACCGTTTGCCGCTGGACCCGTCGCCCTGAAGCTGAGCGTGGTGGCGCTGTTTGCCTGCAGGCTGAGCTTACCAGCGAGCAGGAAGGCATTCAGGGCAGCTGCGGTGCCCATGAGTGCAGTGGGTGCAGACCCGCCACCGGAGGCAGTGACTCCGGCCGAGCTGCTCGCCGAAAGTACACCCTGCGCAGCGGTGATTTGCAGCGACAGGATATCGCTCGCCGCGCCAGCGTAGGTAATCGGAGCAGCCGCGAAGCTGATCGGTTGCGCATGTACGCTGTTCGCCGGAACCCGGAAGGACAATGGCAGCGCGAACTGAGGGCCGTATGCAGTGAGCGTTTTCTGCGAGTCGTAAACCATCGGCAGCGAAATCGTCGCTGTGCCGCCGCCCTGCCAAAGCCGCACGCCAAGGCTGGACGCTGAGTCGGCCTGCGCGTCGTACTTCACCGCGCCGGCAGTTGCGAACAGCGTATTCAGCGCCGCTGCCGTCCCAGACAGCCTCAGTGCCACAGCATTGGTGTCGCTGAGCGCAACAACCGTGTTGTTCGACGTGAGTCCCTGCGCAACAACGCCGGACGCAGAGGCCAAGGTGAAACGGCCCGGGCGCGCCAGCAGATCGACATCGAGCGTGCCCGTTCCGGAGACCGCAAAGCCTCCCGAGGTCTGTGCCGCCAGCGTGACCAGTTCACCACTCTTGCGCCCGATCGCGGTCGGAAGCGTGAGGCTCGGCACAGCACTGTTGGTTGCCGAGCCCGATCCGGTGGTAGTGGAGCCAGATACGCTAAACGACGCGTTCTCGGGATCTGACCATTTCGGGGAGGAAAGTAAAGGGTCGATCCACTTATAGGTGGTAACCGAAACCGTCCTGGAAGAGGTGCCAACGTACTTGAGAAGCCCCCCCTGCAATTGTGAGACCACCGAGCTGTAGGATCCTTCCAGCGTGACTGGACTACCGATGAGGCCTGAAGTGCTCGCGATGACGACCTTGACTCGGTCGTCCCTCCATCGGTTTTCGTCACTAAAAGTCGGCGTGTAGCGGACCGCGCTGGTTTCAAGCGCCACGGTGGCCTGCGTCTCGCCCGACAGCCCGCTCGGCGGCGTCACCGTCGCTTTCACAGTAAGCGTGGTGTCGGGGCCAATGTAGGTAAGTTTCCCGCTGGTCCCCTGCAGCACGGCATTGATCTCATCGACCGTGCCGGTAAGCGTGATCGAGCGCTGGTTTGCCGCCACAACCGATCCATTGGCTGCGCTGCGCGTCAGCCCCTCGCCGCTTCCGAGTGAGAGTGAACTTGAACTCGGCAGGCTCAGTGTGACAGTCACCGTTCCCGTTCCGGAGTAGGTCAGCGCACCATTGCCGAACTTCACATCGGCGAGATATTGCGTCGCGGTGAGCTTTGAAAACAGATTGAGGCTGGGCGCAGGCGCGCTCTGCGTCACCTTGCTGACCGAGGTGGCGATCAGACTCACCTCAGCGACAGCCCGATGCGTGGTGCTGGATGCCAGGGCGAGCGTGACACTCATCGCGCTGCCAGCCCCAACGTAAGACACGCGCCCAGCAGTTGCTTTGAGCACCGCCTCGAGTGCATCGGCTGAGCCGGTCAGGGTAAGGGTCCTGGCGTTCGCAGACGACTGCGTCACGCCGCTCACCCCAGTCAGATTGGCGGTCAGCGTCCCGGATGTGACCGCAAGCGTCAGTGACAGGCTGCCGGACCCACTGAGCTCGGCATTCGTAAAGACCACATCACTCGCCGTATCGAGCACGACGTCGACACCGCGTGAGAGGCTGAGGATCGCCGGTACCACCGCCGGCGCAGCCGCTTCAAGGGCCACCGTGGCGCTTGCCGAGCGCAGGCCATCACTGCCCGTGACGGTTACCTGCAGCGCTCCAACTGCTCCGGTGTAGCGAACATGTCCCGCCGCGAGGTATGCGTTGAGCACCTCGGCGGTTCCCTGCAGTTGCACCCGGGTAGCAAGCGCGCTGCCATCTATCAGACTGCTATTGACTGCCTGAAGCGTGTTGCCAGTTGCCACATCCAGCACAAGCGTCAGAACTCCGGTGCCGCTGATCGGCGATGCCCCGAGGCTGATTGCCGAAGCGACTCCAACGGTAATCGGCTGGGTTTGATCCAATGCGAGCGCGGGCTGCGTCGTGGCGGGTACCACGAGCTCGGCGCTGGCGACCGTCGCGTTCGAGCTACTCGAACCTCCCGGCAGGACCTGCAGCGATACGCTGACCGCGTGGTTTGTACCCGTCAGCCAGTCGGCAGGCAGCTTCAGCAGCGCGCCGAGCGCTGGGTCTTGGGTAAGCGTCAATACGTTGATGGATGTGGGTACGGTGAGCGTACCCGACAGATCGCCCGCCGACGTCGGCGATGAGTTGCCGATCGCGATGCTGGATACCGATTGCGTGGCAGCCGTCGCGTCCGTCACGGTGACTGTCACCGCTGGGTTGGTCAGGTTTGACGTGCCGGGCGCCGTCAGCGTGACATTGCCAGCGCGCAAATAAGCATCTACCGCTGCGCGGGTACCCGTGATGGAAGCGCCCGCCACGGTGAGTGAAGTCGAGGG
>CAZORB010000177.1:0-7739 GCA_964581825.1 uncultured Bordetella sp. | reverse complement strand
TAACGCCGATGCGTTCCTTGAGGAAAAAGCCGGCATTCCGCTCACCTTTGATTCCTACAATCGCTTTCCCGCCCCCGAGGCCAACAGCCGCGAACACATCCTGCGCTACGCCGCGCAGGTGCAGCAGCAGCTGCAGGAGTGGTTCTCGGGCCCCGCGAAAGCCCTTGACTGGTCAGCGAAGGCCGACGTGTACTACGGCGAGCAGACGCACCATCAGTTCCTGGAGCGCACCGTCTGGCACAGCGGCCAGCACACTCGTCAGCTGATGTGGGTGCTGGAGGGGCTTGGCGTTCAGGTCGACCGCCCACTGCCGCCTGAAACCTTCGCGGGGTTGCCAATGCCCGAGAAGGTGTGGGACGACGAGACGCCGGCTGCGCAATGAGCGGCCCCGCAGTGGGGCCCGCCAGCCTGGCGGTCAGCGACGCACTGACCGCGATCGAACGCTGGAACCCTGTCATCAACGCAATGATTCGGGTGACTGAGGAGCCTGCGCGCGAGCGTGCGGCTGAGCTCGATCGCATCGCGGCCGCGGGCGGCTCAGCCGGGCCACTTCATGGCTGGGTCATCAACATCAAAGATTGCCTTGACTGGGCAGGCCACCCCACCACGGCGGCATCGGTGATCCTGCGCAACAACATTGCGCAGCGAAACGCGTTCATCACAGAACGACTGATTGCCGCCGGGGCCATCCTGATTGGCAAGGCCAACCTTCATGAATGGGTGTTTGGCCCCACCAGTCAGAGCCTGCATTTCGGTCCGGTCGCCAATCCCTGGAATCCCGCTCACATCCCTGGAGGATCGAGCGGCGGATCGGGCGCCTCCGTGCCCTGTGGCATGGCGCGTGTTTCAATCGGCAGTGACACCGCCGGGTCCATTCGCCTGCCAGCGTCTTATTGCGGACTTGCCGGTCTACGGCCAAGCATTGGCCGAATCTCACGCACCGGCAGCATCGCCGTCAGCGCGCCGTTCGATACCTTCGGTCCGCTTGCTCGCCATGTTGAAGACGTGGCCCGCGTATTCGCGGTCATTGCCAGCCATGATCCCGACGATCCCCTCTCGGTCGACACGCCGGTTGGCGATCCTCTGTCAACTCTCAATTCCCCCGTCGCTGGCCAGCGTATCGGGGTCATGCGTCGGTGGTTCTTCGACGATATCGATCATGACCTCCGCAAAGCCCTCGACGAAGCGATTGGCGTGTATCGCACCCTTGGCGCCGATATCGTCGAGGTGGATCTGGGAGATGTTGAACGCGCCCAGGAAATGCTTGCGTTTCGTATCGTGCTTGCCGACGCTTTCGCACTGCACCGCGAGCAGCTCGCGAGTCGCCCTGCTGATTACGGGCAGGACCTGATGGTGCGCTACGACATCGGCGAACGGGTGACCGGCGCGCAGTACGCCGAGGCGCTGCGCTGGATCGAAGCCTGGCGGCATCGGCTGCACCGCCTCCTGGCCGATCAGGGCCTCGACGCGATCCTGACCCCCACCACCCCCGGGCCTGCACCGTTACGTGCGGGGCTCGCCTACGCGAACGCGATTCGCGCCATTCCGCGCTTCACCTCCGTGTTCGCATCAGCGGGCGTGCCATCGCTTGCAGTGCCGTGCGGATTCAACGCAGCCGGTCTGCCCCTGTCCTTTGAATTGAGCGCCGCACGCTTCAATGAGGCCGCTGTGCTGCAACTAGGGCATGCCTTCCAGCGCGTCACCGATCATCATCTGCGGCAACCCGCGTTGTCGCAGTAAACCGGTTTTTCACCGAAGGAGCACTACCATGAAAAAACGAGAATTTCTGACCGCCGCGGCAGCCGGTGCAACGGTTGCAGGCGCGCCTGCGATCGTGCGGGCTCAAGCCACCTTTCCTGATCTGAAACTGCGCATTGCGTCCAACTATCCGGCGCCATCGCTCTTTACGCGTGTGCAACAGCAATTCGCGCAGGAAATCACTACCAAGACTAACGGCAAGGTGACGTTCGAGTGGATGCTGGGCGGCAACCCGCTGAAGGCCGGCGACGTATACCCCGGCATGGCGCGCGGCGCGACCGATCTCGGCTTCACCGTGCCCGCAGCCTTCAACCCGCGCGAATTCCCAATCTCGGGCGTCACGCTGCCGTTTGTTACCGAGAGCCCGTACGCTGGCTGCATGGCATTTCGCGAGTGGTACCAGAACACACCTGACGTTCAGCGCGAGTTCCAGCGCAACAATGTGCATCTGCTGCTCACGCTCTCAACTTCCGAGAACGTACTGTGGAGCATGAAGCGCGTGAACACTGCAGCCGATCTCAAAGGCATGCGCATTCGTACGCTGCTGGGACCTGCCGACGCGTTGCAGGCGCTGGGCGCCACGGCGGTAACCGTTCCCTACACCGATGCCATCGATCTGCTGCAGCGCGGCGGTGTTGACGCCATCTCCACCACACCGTTCGAACAGGGCGTGAAAGACGGTCTGGCCGAAATGACCAACTTCCTGTCCAACGGTGGCCGGATGGGCATCTTCGCCACCGTCATGACCTCCATCAACCTGGATCGCTGGAAGAGCTTCTCGAAGCCGCTGCAGGACATCTTCACAACCGCCGCCGACAACGCGCTCAACTGGTATATCGATGCGCAGGACAAAGAGACCGACGAATGCGTGGAAATTCTGCTGAAGTCAAAGCGCGTTCAGGTCACACCGCTTGACCCAGCTGAAGAAAAGCGCTGGCGTGAGGCGACGTCTCAGGTCATCTTCAACAAGTACGCTGAGGCGGTGAAGCGGGTCGGCGGCAACCCCGAGACGCTCACCAAGAGCTTCAATACGCTGGTGGCCAAGTACGAAGCGCAGCGCAAATACGTGCCTGGCATCGACCGTTACCTCGCCCGCAAGGCGAAGGGATGACGGCAGGGCCACGCTCCGGAATGCTGGCCCTTGCGGACCGGGTGGCTTCGGCCTCCCGGGCCATGGCCCGCGTCACCGGCATCCTCATCATCCTCATCATGATCGCGGTGGTCATCGATGCCGTGCTGCGCGGCATTCTTGGCATTGCGATCTGGGGCGTGCTCGAAGTGGGTGTGCTGTTGCTGCTTGCCCTGATTTATCTGGGGCTTCCCGCCACGCAAGCCAACCGCGAAAATTTTCGGGTATCCATTTTCGCCGAGCGCTTTCCGCCCTGGTTTGATCGAGTCAACACCTGGCTGCTGCTGGGCGTGCAACTCGCGGTGCTGGGCATTTTGTGCTGGACCTCCTGGCGAAGCGCCATCTACTCATTCAATCGCGACGAGGTGTCATTCGGAATTGTGCAGATTCCGCTCTGGCCGAGCCGAGGCATGGTCTCAGTGGGTCTATCGCTTCTCATCATCCAATCGATCACCGCAGCGCTGGAATACGCACTGACCGGCCGCCATCCGTACAAGGTCGATCTTGAAACCGAACTGAAAGGCGAAATCGGCAAGTCCGACAGCGACCTGGTCGGAGAACGAAAATGAGTCCGTTTGAGCAGGGTTTTCTGTTGATTGGCGGAATGTTCGTGCTGCTCGCGCTCGGCTTTCCCATCGCACTAGCGCTTCTGTCATCCGGGGTCATCGGACTGATCGCGATGCGCGGCTGGTCTGCTGCTGACTATCTGTTGGGCAGTCTGCCCTACTCGGTCACGGCAGAATTTGCCTTCATCGTGGTGCCGCTGTTCCTCTTCATGGGACACATGGCGTATTCAGCGGGCATTTCTGAGAAGGGCTTTCGAGCCGCATCGGCCTGGTTCGGGCATATCCCGGGCGGGCTGGCCATCTCATCGGTGGTGGCATGCGGTGCGTTTGCCACGGTATCGGGCTCATCCATTGCCACGGCAGCGACCATCTCCAAAATTGCAGTGCCACAGCTTTTGAAGGCGGGCTACACCAAGCGGCTAGCTGGCGCCGCAGTGGCCACGGGCGGCACGCTTGGTGTGCTCATTCCACCGTCCACGGTGATGGTGCTGTATTCCATCGCCACCGAAACGCCCATTCCTGCGTTGTTCATGGCGGGCATCATCCCAGGCATTCTCACCATTCTGGTGTACGGCATCGGCATCAACTGGATGGTCAAGCGCGATCCGGAGATGCGGTCGATTACCCGGCAGCCGAAAGTGGGCTGGGGCGATCGGATGAAGCTCACGTTTTCGTCGTGGGAAATTCTGGTGGTGTTCGCAGTGGTCATGGGAACGCTGTACACCGGCATTGCCACGGCAAGTGAGGCGGCCGGGTTCGGCGCTGCAGCCGCGCTCGTGATCGCGATCATCCGCGGCGCCAAAATGGCCGAAATCAAGGAAGGGCTGCAAACCTCGGGTTCAAGCACCGCCTCGATCTTCTTCCTGATCATCGGCGCGGGCGTGTTTGGTGCAGCCCTGGGCACGACGCAACTGCCGCAAAACCTCGCCACCTGGACGCTCGGCCTGAATCTGCATCCCACGCTGCTGCTCATCCTGGTGCTGATCCCGTTCATCATCCTGGGCTGCTTCATCGACGCGGCATCCATGATTCTGCTGACGATGCCGGTGGTGTTTCCCATCATCAAGCAGGCCGGTATCGACCCTGTGCTGTTCGGCATTCTGGTCACCAAAATGACCGAGATCGGCAACATCACGCCGCCGGTGGGCCTCAACGTGTTCGTGGTGTCAGCCGCCAATCCGGAGATCACGATTCGCGAATGCTTCCGAGGCGTGATGCCATTCTTCCTCATGGAACTCTTTATTGTCGGGCTGCTGATTGCGTTTCCCAGCATCACGCTGTTCGCAGTTGTCACGCATTAATCGAAAGGAACCTCTGACATGACAGACCTCAGCGTTTATGAAAAGCAGCATTTTGGAAAGCCGCTGGGCTTCGGTCGTCAGCCCGCATTGCTGATCATTGATTTTCAGGTGGGCTTTGCCAAGCCCGACGTACTGGGCGGCTTCAACATCAACGAGTCGATTGCCCGTACCGCAGAACTGCTGCGAAGCGCGCGCGCAACCGGCGTGCCGGTCTGCCATGTGCGGTTTGCCTCCGAGGCGCGTGGCGAAGATATCGGCACCTTTGCAATGAAAGTGCCGGCACTGAAAGATCTTGCCCCCGACAGCACCGATGCGCAGTTCGTGGATTCGGTAGCGCCCATTGAGGGCGAGTATGTGTCGATCAAGCGGCACAGCTCGGCATTTTTCGGCACCAATCTGTCGTCGTGGCTGATCTCGCGCGGGGTCGATACGCTGTTTATCACGGGCTGCACCACCAGCGGCTGCGTACGCGCCAGCACCGTCGACGCATCAGCCTATTCGCTGCGCCCCATGGTGGTGACCGATTGCGTGGGCGACCGCGCGCAAGGCCCGCACGAAGCAAACCTCTTCGACATGGGTCAGAAATACGCGGATCTGGTCACGATGCGCGATGCAGTCGCGCATTTCGAAAGCCGACAGAGCGCGCGCCGCGCAGCCTGATCGCCCTAGAGGCAAACGACGGAGTTCAAACGACTCCGTCGTTTTTCAGGCGTTCAAGCTCGGTCGCCTCCAGCCCCAGCAGGCCGCCCAGAATCTCGTCGTTGTGTTCACCCAGGCTGGGGCCCAGCCACTTCACTGAACCCGGCGTATCCGACAGGCGCGGCACCAGATTGGGGATGGCCACCTCGCCCACGCGACGGTCATCCATCTTCAGAATGTTGCCGCGCGCAGCGTACTGCGGATCTTCGAAGATCTCATCGATCGCATACACGGGTCCGCACGGTACCTGGAACTGCTCGCACAACTGCAGCAGATGATCACGCGTATGGCGCGACGTGAATTCGCCCACATGACGATCAACCTGTTCGCGATCGCGTTCGCGATGGGCAAGCACGCCCCAGGCCTGCGGCTCGGCAAGATGCGGTTCGCCCATCGCCTGGGCGAGACGCTCAAAAATTTTGTCGCTGGTGCAGGCAATGGCAATCCAGCGATTGTCTGCAGTGGGATAGTGGCTGTGCGGTACCACATTGACCGTACCTGGCCCCATGCGCTGCCTGATGTAGCCCTTCTTGTGATAAGCGGGCGCGAGCTCATCGAGAATGCGAAACACCGGCTCGTACAAACCGATGTCGATCATCTGGCCACGACCGGTGCGATGCCTGGCCTGAAGCGCCAGCAGGACGCCCATCGCGCCGTAGGCGCCCGAGAGATAGTCAGGGATGGTTGCCGACCCCGGGGTGACCGGCGGCCGATCGGGGTATCCCGCCAGAAACGATAGCCCGCCAAACGCGTTGGCAATTCGTCCGAAGCCCGGTCGATCCCGATAGGGTCCGGTCTGTCCGTAGCCGGAAATGCGCACCATGATCAATCGCGGATTGATCGGTTGCAGCACATCCCAACCCAGACCCCATTTCTCGAGTGTGCCGGGCTGAAAGTTTTCGATGAGGATGTCGGCTTTCGCAACCAGCGCCTTCAATAGCCGCGCGCCATCGGGCTTGCGCAGGTCGATCGTGACCGATTTCTTATTGCGGCATTCGGAAAGCCAGGGCAGCGAATCACCGCTTTCAGTGGGCGTTCCAAAGCGGCGCAGCGCGTCGCCTACGCCCGGGAGCTCAACCTTGATGACCTCGGCACCGAACTCCGCCAGCTGTGCGCTCGCGAACGGCCCGGAAATGAAACTTGAAAGATCGATGACCCGCAGATCATCAAGCGGCTGCAGCCCAGCGGGCGCTGCAGCACCAGGTGAGGAGTGACTCATGGTGGATGCCGATTAATCAGTCTGCGGAAATCTTGGCCTTGGCGATTACCTCAGTCCAGCGGTCGATCATCGACACCATCATGGCGGTATGCTCGGCCGGCGACCCAGCCACTGGAATAAATCCGGCGGCGCCCAGCTTAGGCGCCAGATCAGCACTTCGCAACGCTCGGACAACATGATCATTGAGCACGCTGACGAAATCCCCTGGCGTAGCCGAAGGCGCATACAGCCCCCACCAGGTGTCAGCGTCAACCCCTTTGACACCCTGCTCGATGAAGGTGGGTACCGCGGACATTGCAGGATTGCGCTTGGGGCCCGTGACCGCAATGGCGCGCAGACGTCCGGCCTCGACATGCGAACGCACCGAACTGATACCCGCGAACTGCATCTGCACATGACCTGCCAGCAGATCGGTCATGGCGGGACCCGTGCCTTTGTAGGCGATGTGCGCAATGTCGACGCCGCAGGCGATCTTCATTAACTCACCTGCGAGGTGTGTGGAGGCGCCGTTACCGCCAGAGGCATAGTTGAGCGCACCGGGCTTGGAGCGTGCGAGCTCGATCAGTTCGGTCAGATTGCGCGCAGACACCGAGGGATGAACCACCAGAATCACCGGCGCAGTGGCCATCATGGTGACGCCCGTGAGTTCGCGCTTGGTATCAAACGGCAGCTTGCGAAGCCCCGGGTTGGTGAGCAGCGCACTATCAATAGCGAGCAAGGTGTAGCCGTCGGCAGGCGAGCGCACCACCATCTCGGTGCCCAGCACCGAGCCTGCGCCAGGACGGTTTTCGATGACCAGAGGCTGACCCAGCGTGGCACCCACCACAGGCGCGATCATCCGGATCAGGATGTCGGTACCGCCGCCTGGCCCATAGGGAACGATGACACGGATCTGTCGCGACGGGTACGTGCCCTGCGCGCGCACCGGAGCGCCTGCCGTCAGTGCGCCAGCGCCAAGCGCGCCTAGCAACCGGTGGCGCGAGATCACAGTGCTTGAGTGTTCTGGTTTCATGGTGTTCGGTCTCCTGAGGGACTTACAACACGCGAGCAGCGGGCATCCGAGGGGC
>CAZORB010000176.1:0-7745 GCA_964581825.1 uncultured Bordetella sp. | reverse complement strand
CCCGCGACACCGATACCCTCGAACTGATCGCTATCTTCAAGGGCGTCGGCGTAAACGCATTTACCTCGAGTAATTTCGTGTAACTCTAAGCGCTGGCTGGTGCTGCGGCGCCGCGTCAGTTAATTCTACGGGCGGCGATGATAACGGGTGGCGCGCCAACGGGCAGGCTGACTTCGGTTCCGCCGCCCAGCGCACCTGAGACCGGGGTATTGATGAGTTCGAGGATCGCGGGCGGTAGATCGCCTGGTGCGCCGCCTAGCGGCGGCAGCACACGCCCGAACACTGCATAGCCGTCAGGCGTAGCCTTTCCGGCGTCCAGGGCCTCGACGTTGCTGACCACATTGATGAAGAACTGGCTTGTTGCCGAGTTGGGGTCATTGGTGCGGGCCATTGCAATGGTGCCCTTTGTGTTCGATAACCGGGTTGTGCTGGTTTTTTCAAGAGTGATTGGATCGCGCAATCCGTCCTGCGCGGTTTTTGCCCGGTAGGGGGAGGCGTCGTTCGCTTGATAAACATATCCGCCGCCCTGGATCACGAAGTTAGACACAATGCGGTGAAACACCGTGTTGTTAAAAAAGCCTGCGTCCACGTATTGCAAAAAATTGTCTGTACTGATTTTGGCGCTTTCAGACTCAAGCTCAATAACAAACGAGCCTTTACTGGTGTCAACCATGACCAGCGGTTTGTTTGCAGCAGTTGGAATGCTATTTGACAAAACACTGTTGGTCGCGTTCTTGGTGAACAGGTAATGGCGAGCAATTTTTCCGGTAGTGGTAATCGGAAGAGTTAGGGTGCGTCCCCCCTGGGCGTCTGTTCGGAAACACGGATCGGTCGCTGCCGGAATCTCCGAACTGGTCTTGATGCAGTAGGCCACGGTTCCGCCGCGACTCGTATCTGCGGCAACAAGCCGCAATTCGTGAACTGGTACGCCCGCTTCTTCTCGCGTAACGAATTGCGTAGCCAACGAATCCACGAGAATTTCAACGTTAAATTGCTTGGTGTCGCTCGCGCCATCACTGTCGGTGACGGTGATGGTAATGGGCGACCTAAGCAGTGTAGATGCGTTGGGAGCACCAGAAATAACGCCCGTGATTCGGTTAAGCGATAGCCCAAGATCCGGAAGCGGACCATTTTTCGGCCATCCGAGAAGGTCGCGAAGCTTGATGTCGTTTTCGGTATAGCCAGCAGTTGTGAAGTAAAGCAGTGTGCTGTCAAGGTCGGTTGCCACGATGCGGGTGGGCGACATTAGCCGATTCGCAACCACCACAAGATCTGGAATCGGATCAAGCACCGGCGCCTTATTGCCACCGCCTCCACAGGCGTTTAGTCCGAGCAACACAGCAATGCTACTCATTGCAAGCGTGGCTTTTGAAGCAAAAGACATGATTTTCTGACGCATGATGAAATTAACTTGAATGGAGTCGGTTCAAAGAATGAATGACAGGTACGGTTCTTAACGAGTCTGCGTGATGCTGCTGAGGGTTCTGGGGGCAAGCTCATCCGCCGTCAACTGAATCAGGTCTTTGTTATTCGTTGTACGCGTGGCAAGCGTAGAAAGATCAAGCAGCGATTGTTGAATAGATGGATCTGCGCTGGTGTAACTTCCAATTGCTACATATTTATCCCGATCGCGTTGCCCCAGATCACCGCTATTGTCATTGAGGTTCAAGGAGAAGCTGCTGTAGAGGGCGCCGCCGCATTTCACCGGGCTCATCGCCAGTGTGTATTTCTTGTTGCTGATGTCTCCCGTAACCACCAGCGGCACCAAAGGTTCCGGGTTGAACACGTTAGCGGTCGGAATCGTTTTCGCCTTGATTGACGGCGTTCCGTTCAACGGTGCATTGCGAATCAGGCAGCCGCCTTCGATTCGCGTCATGTCCGCCAGCGTGTCCAAAATGGTGTTCTGGTAAAAACCGCTGTTCACATAATGCAGAAAATTCAGGGCCCAGGTGCGCTGTAGCCCGCCCGGTAATCCAGGGTTAACGGCAATTTCAAGCTGTCGTCGCTCCGTACCGGTGCCAATCACCATCAATACCTTAGGCTCGACCACCCGATCAGTGAGCGACTTCAGGCTTTTGCCGCCGCTGACTAAAGAAAGCTGCAGGATCCCGATGTCTTGGGGTGTGCAGACGATGCGCAGTTCCGAACTACTGATGCGGCTAACGGATGGCGCCGCACACGTGACGTCTCCCCCCCATTCAGCTTTAACCGAGTCGTCAAGATGACTTCCGGTTGCGACGAAGGTGGAGAGCGAACCGAATTTCAGCGATTCAGTTCGGAGAGCGCTAATGACCGGGCTGGTCCCGTTTGCCGTTTCACCGGTGGGGCTTCCCGACCCACCGCCACCTCCGCCACCGCATCCGCCGAGCAGTAGGGCGAGGTGCACCAGCGCAGCCACGGTTAAGCAGCGTGCAGGCAGCAGGGACTGATGAATGGGAAGCAGGCGTCGCAACACCCGAGCATTCTAGGGGAACATTTCACGCTTAAGTTCGGCCAATTGGCCGAGTTGGGCTGCCACGTTGTCAGGCGCGGGCGGCCACCACGAACAGCGCCACCACACAGCCCAGCGCCGCAATCCAGATGAGGCTTCGGATTGTGGGGCGATCGCTGATGTACGCCCAACCGTAGCCCAGTCGCAGCAAGACGAAAGCGATAGCCAGCGCATCGATGGCGGGCTGCGACGCCTGGGCCAGATGCGCAATGATGACCGCGGCTGCGAAAGCCGGGAACGCCTCAAAGCTGTTCTGTTGAGCCCAGTCGGCCCGCTTTTGACGACCCTCCAAGCTTGCGAGGAAGTCGCGCGGCGCGCGGTTGTCATAGCGCCGATCGCCAAATTTTGCGATTCCCGCAAACATGTAGGGCATCAAAGCGGCGGCCAGCACACACCAGTAAGCAGCGGTCATGGCTGCGACTCCCCTGAAGAAGATTTGGCTTGCGCTGCGGCCCGCTCGCGCTCGAGTCGTCGGGCTTTTTCCCGGCGAAGATCGTGAAACTGCCAGGCGGCAAACACAAACACCAACAGAAAAACGCCGAGTTCTATCCAAATTCCCATCGCCATACCCGATTCCGAAGCCCAAAACGGTAACGATCCGATGGATGGTAGAGGATCTGGCTCGGCCGGAGCTAAGATTCCCCTTGAAACCTTGATCCGACCCCATGGCTGATTCCGAACTCGTTGCCGACCTCGCTGCCAATCTTCCCGATGCCCGTTACTGGCATCCGCTGGACGATGGCCGCATCCAATGCGATCTGTGTCCGCGGGAGTGCCGCCTGCACGACGGCCAGCGCGGCCTGTGTTTCGTTCGTGCGCGAAGCGGCAACCGAATGGTGCTGACGACTTGGGGGCGCTCGTCCGGTTTTTGTGTGGATCCGGTGGAGAAAAAGCCGCTGAACCATTTCTTGCCAGGCACGCCTATCCTGTCGTTCGGCACGGCTGGCTGTAACCTAAGCTGCCGGTTCTGTCAGAACTGGGACATCTCTAAGAGCCGTGAGTTTGATCGGCTTGCTGATGCCGCCTCGCCTGAAGCAATCGCGCAGGCAGCAAGTCGCGCAGGCTGTCGGTCGGTGGCTTACACCTATAACGACCCGGTGATTTTTCTTGAATATGCGCTCGATGTTGCGCACGCCTGCCGTGCTCAGGGCATCCGGTCGGTGGCCGTCACGGCAGGCTATGTGTCGCCGCCCGCCGCGCGTGAATTCTTCGGTGCGATGGACGCCGCCAATGTCGATCTGAAGGCCTTCACGGAATCGTTTTATGAACGGCACTGCGCGGGAAAACTTGCCCCTGTACTGGATACGCTGGGCTACCTGGTGCATGACACCCAGTGCTGGGTGGAAATCACGACGCTGCTGATTCCCGGTGAGAACGACGGTGATGACGAGTTGCGTGCACTGTCACGCTGGGTATGTCGCGAGCTTGGCCCTCAGGTGCCTGTTCATTTCACGGCATTTCACCCCGACTGGAAGATGACCGATAAGCCGCGTACGCCTTACGCCACGCTGATTCGCGCGCGGCGAATCGCCATGGATGAAGGCCTGTATCACGTCTATGTCGGGAACGTTCAGGACAAGGCTCGGCAGTCAACCTACTGCCACCGCTGCGGCGAGCGGGTGATCGGCCGCGACTCTTATGTGCTGTCGGAGTGGCGGCTCGACGATGTGGGCCGCTGTCTTCGCTGCGGTACCCAATGCCCTGGCGTATTTGACGGCCCGCGAGGCAACTGGGGCGCGCGGCGTCAGCCGGTTCGCATTGGCGTGCGGGCGGCCTGATCGGCCGCATTTGCTCTCAGTGAAACGTTTCAGTTCGGTAGCGCCAGAGTCGCGCGCCGGGCGGCCAGCCTTCAGGCGATAGCCCTGCCTTGGCCTTCAAGTGCCGCATGAACTGTTTCGGGTCTGGGAGCTCGTGCCACACATGGGGCAGGAACAGCCCTCTGCGAGTTTGCCCCTGCGAGTCGCGCGCCTCGAGAATGACGCCGTCCACCTCAGGATGCAGCGCATCGATTGCCTCGGCTTCGCTGCGCGCCTGCATCGGGCGCGCGTGTGACAGGATCGATACCGAGACATCGAGCCTCGAGACCTCGTCCTGGGTGAGCTTCGGAAACCGGGGGTCCTGAAACGCCGCCTTGTAGGCGTTGGCCGCGACATCGGTTACCAGCGGTTCGTGCGGAACCACTGACCCAATGCAGCCCCGCAGTCGGCCATCGAGTGTCAGCGTGACAAAGGTTGCCCGCATCGCCTGCAGCGTTCTGCTGAAGGACTGTGCATTGACCTTGGCTGCGCGTCCATGCTTTAAGCCTAGCGAGATGGCCTGTCGCGCCACATTGGCCAGCTGCTGACGCTCGCGATCGGAGATTCGTGCCTGGGCCGCATATTCAAAGCTCCAGCCGCCATAACCCACCACCCGATCACGATTGGCGTGGCCCGCCGTATCGCCCGAATTACGCAGGTCAAGCGTGGTGGCGCGCAGATCGAGATCGGTGGCGCGAGCGAGTAATCCGCGAAGCGAATGCCGGCCGCAGGCCTGCTCTTCGCCGAGTTGGTCGGGGCGGAGCGTTTCAATCGCGCGCCGAGCCGCTTCATCTAGGGTTTGGGTGCGGTGGTAGTCGTGATAGTGGGACAGATCGGAACTGATGAGCACCAGCGTTTCATCGCCGCCCCAGAGGCGCGCAAGCAGCGCAGACACTTCGTCTGCCGATGCGCCTCCCACCAGAATGGGGACGATCGTGAACGCGCCAAGAATCTGCTGAAGAAAAGGCAGCTGCGTTTCCAGGCAGTGCTCCTGGGCGTGCGGCGCGTCGTCCACCACCACGCCTGGATGCTCGCGAACCAGCGCCATGAATTCGGGATCAAGGGGCACCTCGCCGAGCGGCGTTGCAAATGCCCGAACCGAAGGTACGCAAAACCGCTTCACCGGCATCCGATGCGGCGGGCCCAGCATGACAACCCTGCGGATCTGAGGTGCGCGGGCAATCAGCGGCTTTAACGTGGTGGCTGCAATGGGACCCGAGTAGACATAGCCTGCATGCGGGGACACGATGGCCTTGGGAGCCACCTGATGAAGCGGTGCGCGATCGATGAACTCACGGATCATCGCCCGAAGCGCAGCCGGTTCAGCGGGGTAAAAGGCGCCAGCCAGAGCGGCCGGGCGGGTTTGAGCCAGCGCACTCATGCGTCGATTCCTGCGCGCTTCACCAGATCGGCATCGCGAATCGTCATGTCCTGGCCGTTGAGGTCCATCGGACGCTGATCGGCGAGCCAGGCGATCAGTCGCGCCGCACGCTCGGGTTTGCCGAGCTGCTCACGCGGCACGCGGCTGACTTCATTGACCTGCGCAGCGCGGATGGCGGTTTGCATATCGGTGTCGACCATACCCGGTTGCAGGCCAAAGGCCGCGATGCCCTCCGGGCCCCACTCATGGGCCAGGCACTTGGTGAGCATGACCAGGCCCGCCTTGCTCGAGCAGTAGGCAGACCATCCAGCGCGGGGACCGTAGGCTGCACCGGTGGATACGTTGATGACCGTGCCCGCAGGACTTGCGCGGAGTGCAGCCAGCGCCGCATCCACCATGACATAGGGACCAGTAAGGTTGATACGAATGGCGCGATCCCATTCCGAAACGTCGACTGCGCCAACGGGCCCCATCGGGTCAACGACGCCAGCGTTATTGATGAGAATATCGAGCCGGCCATGGCGTTCAAGCGTGGCCGCGACCGCTGCGCGCGCCTGGGCGGGATCTTCAACATGACAGCCCACAACGAGGGGATCGAACCCCAAAGCCTTAACGGCCGCAGCGGCAGCCACGGCGCTCTCGGGCCGCCTGACTGCCAGCACCGGCACGATGCCCAGACGCGCGAGCTCAACCACGATGGCAGCACCGATGCCGCGCGAGGCGCCAGTAACCAGGGCTACGCGCTGGGTGGATGGAGAAGAAACCATGGGCAGACAACCTCCAAACGATGGGTCTGTTGACGCGAATTCGTTAGCTTAGTCGAAGCGGCGCAGCGCAGCATCTCGACATTCGTGTTGCGGGCTCACGGCGACAACACCCGCACGACGGATCGCTGTAGCATCGCGCCGTCGAATTTTATTTGGTCATCGGCCGAAAGCGGAGCTGAAGATGCGAGCAATGGTGGTCCGTCAACCTGGAGAAGCAGAAGCGTTACAGCTTGAGGACGTGCCTTTGCCCGCGCTGCGCGATAACGATGTGCGTATCCGAATCGAGGCCTGTGGGGTGTGCTTTCACGACGTGGTGACCCGAAACGGTGTGCTTCGTCGAGGGATTCGGATGCCACTGATCCCGGGACACGAGGTGTCTGGCATTGTGGAGTCGGTGGGCCCACGGGTACGCGCCTTTAAACCAGGTGATCGCGTCTGTACCGCACAGCGTCGCTATATCTGCGGTTTTTGCCGGTTTTGTCGAAGCGGACGCGAAACCTCATGCGATGAGCGGGAGTTCCTGGGCGACGCCGATCTGAATGGGGGCTATGCCGAGTATGTGAGCGTAGGCGATGACAACGTTGCGCATGTGCCAGTTGGGGTCGATCTTGCGCAGGCGGCGATTGTGTCGTGTGCGATTGGCACTGAACTGAATGCGATCCGCGATGTCGCGCAGGTTCGCCCTGGGGAACGTGTGCTGATCAGCGGTGCGGGCGGTGGATTGGGCGTTCACGGCTTGCAGATTGCCCGCGGCGCGGGCGCGCAGGTGTTTGCGGTCACCACGTCTCCCGATAAAGCCGAGCGGCTCAGGCAGTGGGGCGCGCATGAGGTGGTGGTCTGCGGTCGCGGGGAGGATTTCTCAGCGCAGATCAAAGACCTGACCAACGGGCAGGGCGTCGATGTGGTGATCGACAACGTAGGAAGCGTGTTGTTTGAGCCCACGCGCCGAAGCCTTGCCATGGGCGGACGTTGGATTTTCGTAGGCCAGCTCACGGGCGATTTTGTCCGCTTAAATCCTGCACAGCTGTTTCTTCGCGACATCACCATCCGCAGCGTAATCAGTACCTCTCGTAACCAGTTGCAGGACGCGCTCCAACTGGTGCAGCAGGGCCTGGTGAAACCGGTGATTACAGGTGAGCTGCCGCTTGAGCGCGCGGCTGAGGCGCATCGGCTGCTCGAGGCGGGTAACGCCTTTGGGCGCGTCCTGCTGCGGCCTGGTCTTTAACTAGCGCTTACCGCTGGACAGGTAGATGACGGATCCGACCACCATCAACGCGCCGACAATCTGCAGCGGGGCGGCGGTCTGACCC
>CAZORB010000175.1:0-7749 GCA_964581825.1 uncultured Bordetella sp. | reverse complement strand
TTGCCCTGGAAGCCGAAGTCCAGGCCATCCTTGTCGAGCATGAAGTTAAACCCGACGCTGACGCCTGCCGCGGGGGCCCAGAACTCATCGAGATACGCCTTCAGGCCCTGCACCGTGGGAATGCCCCGGGTACCGTACGTTGGCCGGGGTAATTGATAAGGCGACTTCCACGCTCCATCGCGATAGCTGTTCACATAGTTCTGAATGTAGTCACCGAGACTCACAACTGGCGACAGATTCAGGACGTCGTCGAGCGTCTTGTCGAGGATAGGCAGCTTTTCACCTGCTTCGAGCTGCGTGCGAATCTCAACCAGACCGGCAGACAAATCAACCAGTGTCTCGCCAAAACCGCCATCAAGCGATGCATCCAGGTTGACGAGCGAGAAACGCAGATCATCAGCGGCTGAGTCGAACTTAACCGTGACTGGCGTCGACCCGACAGCAATGGTCTCGTCGATAGTCTGCCCGGTACGGTTCAGCGAAAGCGCCACATCGCCAAACAGCTGCACATTGTTGAGACCCGGTACCGGAAGGGTAGCGGTAGCAGTCAGGTCGAGTGCGAAGCCTTTTCCTGGCATCACCATGCCGAGCGTGCCATCGACAATGCCAAAGCTCTGACCCGCGACAGTTGCCTTCGCGGTCAAGCTGCTGCCGGCGATCACCACCTTGCCGCCTGCCTGACGGAACGCGAAATTACCGGACGCGTTGAATATCGGCGGCGTGCCCGCTTGGGCAGAAGGATCAGCCAGGGCAAGTGCAATATCGCCGGTGGCCTCGAGGCGCGCACTCTTGAAATTGAGGTCAGCGATCGCGTTACCGCGAAGGCGAACCGGGGTGCTCGCGGCAGCCTTACCGTCTGCGTCCAGATCGCCTGCGGTGAAGTCAACCACGCGACCCGACAACGGCCCCGAGCTGGGACCACTGTTGAGCTCGAGTGTCAGCTGCCCGCCTTCCAAAGTAAGCCCGCTGACACCATCGATTGCAGCTCGGTCGGCACTGGCGCTGAGGCCAATGAAGCTGCCGCCGCCCTGGGTGTCCTGGAGCAGCATCAGACCCACCGACCCGCGTTCAAGCGATACGCCAACGAAATCATCCGTCCCGATACCCGTACCCAGCTTGATATCGACGTCCTTCGCCGAGATGGTCGAGACCGTCATCATTCGGGTCTGCGCGGCACTCTTCTCGTCCACAACGCTGGCTGAGCGGTTGCCGAGTCGGGCGAATGCGAAGCTGCCCTGAAGCAGGACAAACTGCCCGATTGCGATCTTGGCATCCGCCGTAACAGCCACATACGGACCGATACCGCTGTAGTCGAGCACGACCGTCTCTTGCACACCAGCAACCTGTTTACCAGTGCGCACGGCGATTGCCCGGTTGACGGCCGTGGCACCACTGCCGCTCGTACCCAGTTCGAGTACCGATTCGTTGGCGCTTTCGCCCTCGGCGCCGAAACCCAGATTGATCTCCAGACCCAGATTGGTCGCCTGAACGGTCAGATCATTAGCCGATAGGCCCAGGTCTTGGGCGGTCAGGGCAACACTGTCCACCTGCGCTTTCAAGGCAAGCCATGAGCGGGTATCGCCCGACGTGGCATTCGCGGGACGCATCAGCGCCATCCCCAGGTCTAGCCCGGTCACATTAATGCCCCGCACTGACGCGCCGACATCGGCTGCGCCAATCAGGAAGCCCGTGGCAGCAACCGTGCGTCCGCCCACCTGAATATCGCGATCCTGCTTGGAGATCAGAACCGATCCGCTTGCCTGGAATACGTCGCCGACCTTCACCAGCATCGTGCCGCCCACTTCCAGCACTTCGCCCTTGAAGTCGATCACCGCCGCGGCGCTGTTGCCAGCGGTCAGCGACAGCGCGCGCGAACCGCTCCAGTCAAGCGTTGAACGGTTGGCGCTGCCGTTGGCAAGCGTGCCCAGACCGACGTTGGCGGCAAACATCACGTTGGTGCCCGACAGCGTCACGCCCAGCGACTGCGTGCCCAAAATCGCCACCGACTCAGCCTGCCCGCGAACCGACAGCCAGCTGCGCGAGTCGTTTGCTGCCGAGGCCTGCGCCAGCACCAGACCGAAGTCGAGGTTCTTCATTTCGACGCCGATCGCGCTGGCGTCTGTGGAGGTGGCAAGCCGCGCCGAAATATCGGCGCCGGTGATCACCATCATCCGTGCGTCTTTAACGCTCGCGCCGTCGCTCAGCGTGACGTCGCGCTTATACTGCTCAAAGCCCAGCGTGCCGGAAAGCGACAGGAAGTCGCCCACCGATGCGCTCACCGTGCCATAGGCGCGGATCGATTCGCCGCGCTGGCCATCGGCCGCAAGCGTCAGCGTGCTCTGCGGGCCAGTGCGAATGGCAACCGGCTTCTTGGCCGCAGCCATCGCCTTGAAGTCAATCACGTACTGATCGTCGGCGAGACCGGTTGGGAGGCCCTCGACCTGATTGACCTCGACGAACATTTCGGTCGCCGACATCTTGAGCATCGGAACGCCCACCACCTCGACCGCCTCAGCGCGTGCAGTGACCGCAGTCCAGGTTGCACCCTCTAGCGATTTGTTCGAACTGGTCTTCGCTCCGGCGTCTGCATAGAACAGGCCCAGCGCGAGATCGGCCTTACCCAACGACAGACCGATCGCATTTGCGTTCCGCGCATCGGTATCATCGATCGTACCGTCCTGGTTACTGTCGACGCGATACGGGCCATTCAATCCCGCGAAGGCTTCCACGTTCGATGCGCCGATCGATAGCACCTGTACAGGCACTTCGCTACCATCAGCGAGCGTGACCTTGGTTGAACGTTTTTCGAATGCTGCACCGCCATCCAGATACACATAGTCGCTGATCGCAATATGTACGTTCGCGGCCACGCGGAGCAGTTCACCCTCGGCTGCGGACATCGTCATGCGACGCTGTGAATCGGGACCGGTGACAACGTCGAGCGCGCTCTCAGAGAAGTCGATCACCTGCCCTCCCTGGCGACCGGGCAGGTTCACGTCTACGCTGATCTGAGTGACGGCGATATCGATTGCGTTCACGCCCAGGAGTCGGGCAGCGCCGGCATCCGCCTCGATACCGATACGCGTTGGAAGCGGCGCATCGGCGGTGGCGAGGCTGGCAGCGAAGAGCCCTGCGCCTTCGGCTGCTGCGAGCAGACGATCGCCATTGGCAGTAAGCGCAACCGAGGCCCAGTTCTGGCCCGCCGACGCGATCAACAGACGCCAGTTGGCGCCGCCGTTACTGGATACCCAGATGCCCCCCTGGTCGCCCTTCGCTGAGGCTGCCATCTGACTGCCATCGGCCGATACCGACACCGATGTCCAATCGCGGGCCGTTTCCACCGCCTGCCACTTCCAGTTGCTGACGCGTGTGTCAGCGAGGTACAGGCGACCATTGCTGGCGGCTGCGATGAGTCTTTGTCCAAGCGCATCAGCCGATACAGCGGACCATGACAGGTTCTCGGGCAGATTCCGCGTGATGTTCTCGGCCTGAACAAATCCATCAGCGGCCACGGTTGCTCGAATCAGTCGCCCTGAGGTGCCACCCAGCGTCTGGGGACCTGACGCGGCAAAGAAGCTGCTCGTGCCCGTTCCATTGTTGATGGCATAAGGCGCCACAGCCACCCAGTTGGCGTTCCTGAACTCGGTCGGCGTGCTGTCGACAAAGTCCAGCGCCAGATCAGGATTGCTCGCCTTGAGCGTGCCGCGCAGCGGCTCGAAATCGGCCGCGCGCGCTACCGTGACGTGGCCAGCCGCGCTGGTCGTGCTGGCGGTTAGGGTGGACGAGCCGCCCGGGACTTTACCGGTCAGCACCAGCACAGCGCCGCTGTTAGCCGGGTCGACCACCGTTCCGGCGGCGGCCGGTACAGTGGCCTTCAGCTTGGCGAGGTCAGCCTTGAGCGTCTGGTAGGTGGCCTTTTCTTTATCGCCCAGCGTTTTGTCGGATTCATAGCGGGCGATGTCGGCATCGCTCAGCTGCTTGCGAACGCTCGAATTACGGCTGTCGCTATAGGTGCCGTCGTCATTGACAACCAGGTTGGGAATCGCATTAACCGACTTCAAGGCCTTGAGCACGGCCACCCGATAGGCCACGTCTTTCGCCGCCGTTTTGACCAGCAGCGCTCTGGGCTCGTCGAATAAGGTGAACAGGCGCTGCGCGAGGTTCTCCTGTACCTGCTCAGCGGTCGCCACACCACCGTCGACTTTCATGTCGACTTTGAAATCATCGGCCACCAGGGTGTACTCAACCGGCCTGGTCGTAGCACCCGTCAGCACAATCTTGTCACCCACTACCCAGGTGCCCGATAGACCCACCGCGTCAATCTGCCGGCTGACTAGCGGCGCGCCGGTCGGTCCCACGCTGAGTGCAGGCGCGACGCTGGAAATTTTTCCGGTCTTTGACGTGATCGACGATGTGAACTCATACCAGCCACCGCCGTCGGCTACAGCGTTTCGCGCGGTCAGCGTCACCGTGGCGCCGCGGCCGCCTGCGAGGGCGAGAGAGCCAGGTGCGTCGTTGATTGCCGCGCGTAGCTTAGTCGCTATGTTATTAAGCACCTGCTCGCTGGTTGCGCGAGTCTTTGAGCCCTTGCCATCGGATGTCAGATCGTTTTCGCTGACGGTGTACTCGATAGGGCTGGTGCTGAGCCCGGTCAGCGCAATCACATTACCCGTAGAGAATTCGCCCGACAGCGTCAGGACATCGAGCGTGCGCCGGCTTGCCTGATCAAGCGACAGCACTCGTTTATTCGCGAGTACGGCCACGTCGGTATAGGCGTCGGATCGGGCGCCCGTGACCGTCCAGTTGAGTCCGCCGTCACGCGACACCACCACCGGTCCGTTGGTAGCGACCGCGGCGATCGTGTTGCCATCGGGTGAGATTGAGACCGAGTCATACGCCAGCACATTCTTGGGCAGTCCGCCTGCTGCACTCCAGTTGGCTCCGCCATCTGTTGATAGCCAGACCAGTTGTGCGCTGGCACCCGGCGTACCCGACGCGAGTGCGACCTGTCGCGTGGGCGACACCGAAATATCGCGCCAGGCGAGGGGCTGATTGAGCGCTGGGCGAATGGCTTCGCGCTCCGATGCCACCACCAGCGCGAAGTCAACGCCCGACAGCGAGAACCCGACCGCATCAGCGCCCGGCGTGTCGAGGCTGTTGATCTTGCCGTCCTGGTTGCTGTCGACCAGCGGACCGCCATTGATGCCTGCAAAGGCCTGGAGATCTGCGCCGCCGACGGTAAGCACATCATGGCTTACGCGGCTGCCGTCAGCCAGCACAAGCTCGCGGGTGGACTTCTCGAAGCCCAATGAACCGCCGACGTAGAAGAAATCGCCGACCCGGATTTCGACATCGCCCACCGCGCGGAGCAGATTGCCGCGGTCGCCCTGTACATCGAGGCGATAACGCGCACTCTCGCCAGTGGTCGGGCTGGTGCCCACCACAACATCCTGCGGCGTTGTACGGAAGTCGATCACCTTCTTCAAAGGATCTATGGAAGCAGGAAGACCGAACACCTGATTGGCTTCGACCGACAGGCGCTTGGCCGTCAGGTTGATATCAGGGCCGCCCACGAACCGGATCGCATCCGCACCGGCTTCGAGGCCCAGCCAGGTGACGCCCGACAGACCTGTGGGCGCAGTGCCGCGAGGCGTCATGATCGCGAGCGCAAAACGACCATCTTCGAGCGAGAAGCCGCGCGCTGTGGCATTGGGCGTATCAGCCGACGTGATGACACCGTCGGCGTTGCTGTCAACCAGGTAAGGGCCGTCTACCCCGGCGAACACGTCAATGTTGTCGCCACCGAAGCTGAGCGCATCAACCAGTACCGAACTGCCATCGGCAAGTTTCACCGTGGTGCTGTATTTCTCGAAGCCCAGCATGCCGCGCGCGTGGACGAAGTCACCCAGCCCCACCTCGAACTCGCCCGAGGCGCGAATTGACTCGCCGCGCTGGCCATCGATATCGAGCATACGGGTGGTGCGGTAGCCCGTGGACACCTCAAAGGGCTTCGCCTTGAAATCGATGACCTGGGTGCGTGAGTCCGCGCCCGAAAGCGGGTTCTTCACCAGGTTGATACCGACATCAATATGCCGAGCTGCGGCGGTCACGTCCGGCACGCCGACCAACGCCACTTCCGAGGCGCTCGCCTCGAGCGCAATCCAGCGGCGGCGGCTCGATTTGTCGTCGGCCATCACAAGGCCAAATTCACCTCCGTTGGCGGTGAGACCGATCGCATCGGTATTGGCTTCATCACTCAGGTCGACTCTGCCATCGCCATTGGTGTCGACACGGTAAGGACCGTTAACGCCAACAAACAGGTTGAGGTCGGTGCCACCAATCGACAGCATCCGGGTCTCGACCGTCTTGCCATCGGCGAGCTTGAACTCCGGCGCTGACCTTTCGATCGCAAGCGTTCCGCTGGCGTGGAAGAAGCCGGCTACCTCAATCTCCATGCCGCCTGCTGCACGGACCAGTTCACCGCGCTGTCCATCCAGCGTCAGTTGCAGGCTCTTACCCGTCCCCGTGGCGATCTCGACTGCGCCACTTACTGCGTTACCGTTGATCGTTCGCGTGCCGAAATCAATCACCTTGTTATCGGCTTCGGCTGTTGTAAAGCCATGCGCGAGGTTGATGTCAACGCCGAGCGAATGGACCTTCAGCTTGATGTCATCGGGCAGGCCCACCAGCGCATCCACACGCTCGATGCTGCCGGTGAGCGTGGTCCAGCGCTTACCGCTGTAGGCGGTTTCAGTCTGCTGGGGCTGGAACAGCGCCAGACCAAACTCCACGCCGCTCACGCCCAGGCCGCGCGCATCGGGATTGACCTCGTCACTCGCGATCTTGCCGTCCTTGTTCAGGTCTTTTCGGTACGGTCCCACACCAACAAAGGCGCTCAGATTGGTGCCCCCGATGCTGATCAGTTCGGTTTTCACCTCGCTGCCATCGGCAAGCCTCACGGTTTGCGCACGGCGCTCAAAACCGAGCGATCCAGATACTTCGAAAAAGTCGCCCACGCGAAGTTCGACATCGCCGGTCGCGCGAACATATTGGCCCAGGCGGCCGTCGTGATCGATCTTGATCGCGCGACCTGGACCGTTGATCACGTCGATCGCACGCTTGCCATCCTCGGCAGCAAAGTCAATCACCTTCAGGTTGGCGTTGATGCTTTCAGGGGTGCCCGTGACCAGATTGATGTCGAGCCCGATGTTGCTTACCTTGAGCGTGACATCCTGCAGGCCTACGAACTCCACACGACCCGCTGTAGCGGTAGCCGCCCCCCACTTGAGATCAGCCACCCCAGCCTGACCGGCCACCGGCGCGAACAGGGCCACGCCAAAGTTGACGTTTTCCATCACCAGGCCGAACGACCGGCTGTTGGGCGTGTCGTTACCGTTGATCACGCCGTCCATATTGCTGTCGACCCAATACGGGCCATTGAGTCCGGCAAACGCGCGGAGGTTGCCCGCGCCGAACGCCAGCATGTCGGCACGCACCGCGGTGCCATCGGCCAGAACCACATCGCGAGTGGACTTTTCGAAGCCCACCGAGCCGCTCACCCAGAAAAAGTCGGCCACCTGCAGGTCGATATCGGCGGCCGCGCGAACGAGCGTCCCCAGATTGCCATCGAAGTCGAGCGTCATCGATGGCACGGTACCCGTGCCGGTGGCCCCGGTAGGCACTGCCACTGCGGCGTTCTTGTAGTCGACCACGGTCTTGCCGTCGGTGCCGACGTTTAACTGCACGCCC
>CAZORB010000174.1:0-7808 GCA_964581825.1 uncultured Bordetella sp. | reverse complement strand
TGAAGAAATTGTTGATGGCATCAACGGTGCCGGTTAAGCGCGTGGCAACGTGAACCGTGCCGCCCTCAACCAACGTGAAGTTCGCGCCGGCACCCGCGGTCACGCCCGAGGTCAGCGCAAAGCTGAGGCGATTGGCCGGCGCTTCGATATCGAGCACCACCGAATCGGTGCCCGCCGCCGACTGCAGCAGCGCGCCAAGCAGCAGCGGCACCTTCGCGCCCGATGTAGCAATGAGCGACGCAGGCAGCGTCAGCCGCGCGCCGGTGCTGGCCTCGGAAGGCTGCGCGGGCGCCGTGAGCGTGACACCCTGCGAGGCCACGCCCGCGGCGTTCACAAGCGACACCTTGAGCGCAATGGCCGTGCCGGTGGCGGTAAGCGCAGGGCCCGTGTAGGCAATACGCGATCCGGTGCCGGCAAGCCATGCCTGCAGCTCGGCTGCGGTGCCGGTTAGCGTAAGGGTACGCAGACCTGATTGCGCACCCACCACCGAGCCGTCAGCCGTAACAAAACTCAGACCCTCGCCCGATCCCAAGGCAAGTAGAGCCGCATCGGGCAACGCGAGCGTAAGCGACAGATTCGCGGTGGGCGCAAGGCCCGCCGTGAGCGCTGCGCCATCGAAGGCGAGCGTGGACCGCGTGCCACCCGTGATCGCGAGCTGCGTGGGCAGCGACACGATGCGCGGTGCCTGCACGGTTTGCTGCGATTCGAGACTGATCGTGGCCGAGGCTGTGCGCGGTGCGTTGGCGCTTCCGGTATCGAGCACGATCGAAACCAGGCCAGCCGGCCCCTGATACGCCAGATTGCCCGCAGCCGAGAGCCAGGCATTGAGCGCAGCCACCGTGCCAGACAGCAACAGCACTGCCCGGCCCTCAACGGTTTGCGTATCCACCATGACGCCATCGGCGTTGGCGGCTGACACATCATCATCGAGCGCGACCCAGCTGCCCGACTGCGGCGCAGTCAGGGTTACCGTGGCACCGGTCGAGGACGCAATCCCAGCGCCCGCGCCCAGGCCTGTGGCGGGCAATACCAGTGCGGTATTGCCGGCTGCGGCCATGACGATGCGCTCAGGCAACGCGAGCGTGGGAGTGGTCTGCAGACCCTGCGCCGATGCGAGGGTGATTGATACGCTGCCCGCGGCGACAAGCGTGGGCGTGAGTACGCTTGACACCTGGACGGTGACCACGCGCGGCGCCTCGGTGCGCAGCGTGAGCCGGCCCTGGCCGAAGTAGGTATCCAGATCATCCGCGGTGCCACGCAACACCACTGTGTTGGGCGATACGCGCGCATCGGCTGCACTGCTCACCGACGTGACGCTCGAACCTTCGGCTGCGGCACTCGCCGCGATCAGACCGCCTGCGGTGGTGCTGACCACCACCTCGAGCACCGAATTGGCCGGGAAGGTGAACCGATCGGTTCCGAGGCGAAGCGGCGTGACTGCGCCACTGACGACTTCAACCGATGCGGGCAGCACCAGCCCAGGGCTTGCCACCGGCTCGGACGCTCCCATCGTGACAACCACGCCCGCGCGCGCGCCGCCTGAGGACAGCACCATCAGCATGCCGCCGTTGCCCGGGGCGAGTGAGCCGCCTTGAGCGGACGCAGTCGTGCTGGAGGCAGACACCAGATAGCTGAGCGATCCGAAGCTTCGGAAATACGCATTGAGCGCCGACAGCGTACCGCTCACCTGGGTGACCGCTCGGCCGGATCCTTCAATCGTTTCGGTGCTGCTCGCCAACGTGATGCCGGTGGCCGGTTGTGCGATCACCTGGCCGCCGACCGGCGCAGTGAGCTTGACGGTGAGCGTGTCAGTGGCGACATTGGCTGCAAACGGTAGCTGCTCAAAGACAAGCGGCGTGGTGCCCGACGGATCAAGCAGCACATTGGCCGGAGCCGTAATCGACAGCACGGCAAGCGCCGCGGGTGCTGCAACCGGCACCAGGTTGGACTGCGCAGTGACGCTGGCAGTGATGCCTGGGGCCACCCGCATGACTGACACCGTCAGCGTGGCCGCGCCGCCCGAATGGCGAAGCTTGGCCGCAGCCGACAGATAGGCATTGATCTGTGCGGCGCTACCCTGAAGCGTGAGCGTGTTGCCGCTGCCCTGGCTGAGCGCGGCCCCTTGGGCGTCGACCAGTTCGGTATCGGCCGGCCAGCTGAGCGTGGGCGCAGCAGGTGCCGTGGCGGTCAGGCTGAGCGTGACCCGCAGCGTGCCGGCGCCTCCCACCGCATCGGGCGCGAGTCGCAGTTCGCCATCGGCAGGCACGGTGAAGGCCTGCGGCAGCTTGAGCGATGGCCCGCTGATGGCCTGACCGGCGGGATGATGGTCAACCGTGACGCTTCCCGATGACTCCACGCCGTTGGCAAGCGCGGTGAGCTTGATCGATGAATCAGCAGTCGCCTCGACCCGCAGCGACCCGGCCGCAGACAGCCAGGTGTTGAGCTGGGCAGCGGTACCCGTGAGCGTGAGCGTGCTGCCGCTTCCCGCGACCAGCGCAGCGTTGGCAGCGGCCTTCACTGAGTCGCTCGCGAGCCAGTGCAGCGTTGCGCCAGTTTGTGCGGCCAGCGTGAGGGTAATGGGGCCGGTGCCCGCCAACGCGTCGGCGGCAAACACCAGGGGCACACGCGCGCCCGGTGTCACCGGTAACACGGCGGGCGCAACCATGCGCACCCCGGTTACCGCTGCAGCGGGTTGCGCCGGCGCCACCAGGTCGACCTCAAGCGATGAGCTGCCGGCGCTGCTTGCCAGGCTGACTGTCAGCCGGACTGGTGCGCTGACGCTCACCACGGGCGGTGTATCAGCCGATAGCGATGCAATGCCCGCTGGACCCGTATAGCGCACGCGTCCCGCTGTTGCAATGAAGGTAGACAGGTCAGCGGCGCTACCCTCCAGCGTGAGCGTGCGCGCGCTGCTGCCTGCCACCACGCTGACGCCATCCCCCGTCTGGGGTGCAGCGGTGAGGCCCTGGCCCTCGGCCAATGCGAGCGATTGAGGCACCGCGAGCGTCAATCGCAACAGGCCTGCACCCTGCAGGCTGGCAGCCGGGAACTGGAGCTGTGAAGACGTGTGCGCGGTCACCCAGAGCCGCGCTGGAAGCGATGCAATCACCGGCACCACTGAGGTGCTGCGGCTTGCACCGTAGAGGCCGATCGAGGCCACCGATGACATCTCGCCCAGCTTGGCGGTTGACGCCCGTACGGCGGTGATCGATAGCGGCTGTCCGGCGAGCCCGTTGTATCGAATGTTGCTGTCAGCCAGATACGCACTGAGTGCGGCTTCTGTGCCCTTGAGCGTGACTGAACGTGTGCCTGAGCCGGTGATGACGAGCGATGCGGCCGCCTCAGCGCTAAGCGATGCGGCCTTCAGCACGCCGGCGTTCGCCGGCACCGACAGCGTGAGCGTCAGCGTGCCATCGCCCGATCCAAACGCATTCTTGGCATCGGGCGCGGTACCGGGGAACACCAGCACGCTGTCAACATCCGGCACCACCACCAGGCCGCCCGGCAGAATGCCCGCGGGGGTCGTGATCGGCGGCAGCACGGTTTCGGTGTCGGTGAGATCGGACAGCGTCTGCTCTTCATTGCCCGCATCCATCGCGTCCGCAGGCGTGACGAGGAAGCGCGAGGTAGCCACTTCCACGCCGGAGAGCAGCGCTGGATCAGCCACAAACACCGCTTCGCGTGCGGTCACTGAAACCGTGAGCGACTCGGTATCAGGTAGCGGATCGGCCACTGAGATAAAGGCATCGCTTGCAAAGCTGAGCGAGGGCCCAGCCGAGAAGGCGCGCATTGCCATCATCGGCGCTGCATTCTCAGACGGATCGGCCACCGGCTCATCGGCCGCGTCGACAGGCTCGGACACGATCACCGCGCCTTCGGTGATCTCACCCGTATCGGGGTCAACATAGCGTGCGGCCGAACCCAGCCGAAGCGGCTGGCCGGCGCGATACTCGGTTCGCGAAGCGCCGGTGAAGAGCCTGGCGCTCGTGACAAAGCCCGCCGCCACCAGCGTAAGTTCGCTGATCGTGCCCTCCAGGGCCACGATCGCGTCCGAATGAAGCAGTGACAGGTTCGCGCCCGCATTCAGCGCAACAAACGCGCCGTCTGCGACCTGAATCTGATTGGCTGCCTGGTTGATGGCAATCGATCCGGCTGCGTTCAAACTGATGCCGCCCTGGCTCACGATGATCGAGCCGATCGACAGGCCAGATACCGTCTCGCCAATCCCATCGAGGTCGGACACGATCAGGTTGCCCTCGGCGATCTCGGCGCTCAGCCGATCAATGGCGGTCACCAAGGCATCAACCGCGAGGGCCGACAGCTCGAGCTCGCCCGCTGAGATGCGAGGCTGCGATCCCGTGTCGCCCGAGAGGCGAATCGCCTCAGGCGTGATGATCAGCACGCGGCCGCCTGCCGCCGGCGCAGTGGCCCGGGCATCGGACAGGCGCGACGAATAGGGCGCAGCCGACACGCGCGCAAGCGCGATCTCGCCCTCTGCCCGAATCTCAACGCCTGCACCGCTTGCAATCAGCGTACCGGCTGCCTGACTGAGGCCGCCGGCCACGATCAGCTCGATGACGCCACCGCCCAACGCGGTGCGCACATTGCCAGACACCACATCGCCCTCGATCACCAGATCGCCAGCGTCATCCCCTACCGCACGCACATCGAGCCGGATACCGCCCGAGCCGGCTGCAATGGCCACGCCTTCATCGATGGCTGCATCCGACAGGACGCGCAGCGTGCCGAGATTGATCAGATGGACCGCGCCACTTACGCCGGTGCGAACCGCCGCCTGCTCCAGATCCCAGAGCGGTGCAGTCAGGCCGGCAGCACTGGCTCGCAGCGTGCGCAGATCTTCCACCGGACCGAGCTCGAGCTCGCCGACGTTATAGAGCCGTACATCGCCCTGCGCGGTCACTGCCGAGAGCCGGACCACGCTGGCGCGAAGCGGATTGAGGACCGCATCCGCTGCGGTCTGGGTGGTGCGCTGTTCACCGACGCCGCGAGCAGCCTGGAGCCGCAGCGTCTGACCGATCAGGCTGACGGCGCCCTCATGGGAACCGACATCGCCCACGATGCTGCCCGCACTCGAGATGAGCGACAGGTGGCCGCTCGCGGTGTCACCGGAGGCATCGACCTCCGACACCTGAAGCGTCTGTGCAGCCGCAAGGCGGATGTTGCCGCCCTGGCTCGCAAGCGTGGCCGCGGCCAGCGTTTCATCGTCAACCTCGCTTTGCGCGGCCATGGTGATGCCACCCGCGCGCGATTCGAGATCGATGTCGCCACCTTCCGCGAGCAGCGCGCTCGCCGAACGCAGCGTGATCGCCTGACCCGCAATCAGGCTCAGCGTGCCCGACGGCGCGCCCGCACCACCGCGGACCGCGACCGTGACAGCCTCGGCCACATCCAGCGCACCGCCTGCCTCGAGCAGCAGATTGCCGCCGCCCAGTACCTCCACCGCGGCGTCAACCGTGATGGCACCGCTCGCGCGAAGTGAGAACGAACCGCTGCCAGTTCGCGTCGGTCCGCCATAGGTCAGGAGAGGCTCGGCCACTGGTTCCAGCGCGGTGGCGGTAATGCTTTCATCTTCGATGGCTGCGGCGAGCAGCGCAGGCTCAGCGTCTGCGGACACGCCGGTGGCGATGCCCTCCAGCTCTACCGCCGGACGCAGCACCGCGCGACCAAAGGCTTCGCGGTCAACGCGATAACCCGCCACCATGACCGAGCCAAGCGACAAGCTGTTGCCGCTTGCCGTGATCGCAGCCCCGCCGGGCGAGGACAGCGCAAGCGTCTGGGTCTCGACCGCGAGTGCGGCGAGCTGTCGGCCCATTCGGCCCACGCTTCCCGCAGCCTCGATGGCAAGCGCGCCAGCGGTCAGGTTCACGCCCTTGGCATTGCCCGACGCCAGCACGGTGACGGTGGCGCCGCCCTGCTCTGACACCACAAGCGGCGCAGCGGCTACAACGTTACCTTCGGCCGACTGCAGCGCGAGCGCGGCTTTGCCAGCATCGATGTCGGACACCACGATATCGCCCTGCGCCGCGATGCGGATCGGCCCCGCCCGCGAGCCGCGCGTGGCGATCGTGCTCTTGGCTTCCTGAACAAAACTGCCGCCCGCCTCGATATCAATCGAAGTGAGCGCATTGCGGAAACTGTTCGGGTTGGAGATCTTGGAGGCGCCGCGCTGAACGATGTCGCCGCTGGCAATCAGGCTGAGCGCGCCGCTGCCCACGATCACATCACTGCCGTCGAGCGTCAGATCACCATCGAGCGCCTCGAGCAGCACCGTGCCATACGGATCAAAGCTCATCTCGACCGTGCCGCGCACCGTGAGCGGCCCGTCGGCGGTCACGAGAATCGAGCCCTCATACGCGAGCTTGAGTCCACCCGCCACCGGACTGCCGCCGGGTAGCGCTGCCCAACCTGGCCCATCGATCACCAGGTCATCGACATCATTGACCGCAATAACTGAAGCGCCGGCGGTACGCGTGCGCGCCTGCAGCGTATCGGCATCGATGGTAAGCGGCGAAAGCGGGCTGCCGATCGACACCGAGGTGAAGGTGCTCTTGGGCGTGTCGATCACGTCCAGGCTGACAGCTTTGCCCGACAGATGCACGACTTCGGCATCCCCGGCGCGGCCCGCTGCGAAGAGGCTGCCGTCGGAGACCGAGAGTGTGAGGTTGCCGCCCGCGTTGATGCCGCCCGTGCGAAGCGTACTCGCCTCGCCGCGCGACTCGCGCGACAGCCGGTCAAGGCTTACGTCGCCCGCCGCATCCACCTTGAGCACGGCCGAAGCCGGCAGGTCGAAGGCAAGCGGCAGCACCACGGTTTCGCTCGCGGGCTTGCCGTCGGCGCCAGTAATCGCTCTGCTGCCAACCCGCAGCACACCACCATCGACTGCCGAGCTGTTGCCGTCGGCGTCATCGGTGCCCGCTGCAATCAGCGTGATGTCGCCGCCGGCGCGGATCACCGCCCCGGAGATGGCCGGCGAGTCGACCACATAGATGCCGCCAGTAGCTTCAACCCGAATCTCGCCCGCAGCGGACAGGCCGCTGATCGTGAGTCCGCTACGACTGCCGTTATCGATCTGCAGGTCGCCGTCGGCGCTCAACACAAGCGCGCCTTTCGAATTGGCCGCGAACATGCCGGCTGCCGCCACATCGATGTCGCTCACAATCTGAAGCGTGATCGCGCGCAGGGTACGGCGGTCGTTTACCCACTGCCCGCGCTGCACATCAGCAAACCCATCGGTGGACGACAGCACCGGCGGCGCGTCGGCCGCCTGCGTTTCATTGGCACCTACCTTGCGCCACAGGCTGGGGCTCACAAACGCGTTTTCATCAGCCAGATCAAGGGTGGTGTCTTCGCCCAGGTATTCCCACACCTGATAGCGAACGTCGACGATGTCATCAGGTCCAGCACTGGCCAGCAGCGCCCGCTGCGACTCGGGCAGCTCATTGAGCGTACCGGGTACCGAGATCACCGTGCGCGCGCTCACCTTCCCGATGCTGGCTTCGATCAGCTCGGGCGGCTGGTTTTCAATCCAGCCGTGAATGCGCAGGCCCGCGTCGAACTTGGCATCGGCGGACGAGACGAGGTACTCGGCATCGGAACCCTGCGGATTACCGTCGGCATCGGTGGTGGCTGCCATGCCCCAGACATGGATGCGGAATTCGGTCTCTTCCTCAACCTCAAGATTGCCAAGATCAAAGCGCAGCGTCTCGAGCTCCGCCGTGGGATCGAGCTCAAGCTTCACGAACGAATTAAAGCCATCGCCGCTGTGAGCGAGCGCCGCATAGCGCGCG
>CAZORB010000173.1:0-7915 GCA_964581825.1 uncultured Bordetella sp. | reverse complement strand
CCAGAAAGACCACGATCTGAACAATGAGCGTCGCGTTGATGTTCACGACGGGCTCCCTTCAGCTAAGAGGTTGATCGTGTTCGGGATACCGGGGAGGATCACTTGAACGGGTTGGCAAACGCGAACATCATCGCGATACCGACGCCGATCAGGAACGCCGCGTCGATAAGACCCGCGAGCAGGAACATCTTGGTCTGCAGCTTATCCATCAGCTCGGGCTGGCGGGCAGCGCCTTCGATGTACTTGCCGCCCATCATGCCGATACCGATACAGGCGCCCAGGGCACCCAGGCCGATGATCAGTCCGCAGGCGATCGCGACGAGAGCAACGTTGGTCATGATGACTCCTAGTGAATAGACCGGTGGGGTTGAAAGGGTTGTGTTGCGTTTGTGAAAGCGTGAGCTGCGTGGAGCGATGCCTTAATGCGCTTCGTGCGCCTGGCCGATGTAGACCAGCGTGAGCATCATGAAGATGAACCCCTGCAGCGTAATGATCAGGATGTGGAAGATCGCCCAGCCGAGCCCGGTGAGGAACCCGAGACCCGAACCCCACCAGGTGGCGGTGGCGCCGAGCAAGGCAATCAGCATGAACACGAGTTCGCCCGCGAACATGTTTCCAAACAGTCGCATGCCGAGCGAAACGGTTTTAGCGACGTACTCAATGATCTGCATGGCCAGATTGGCGATGCCGAGAATGATCGCGAAGATGGGGTTGCGCGAACTGCCAAACGGCGCCGCCACCAGCTCGTGAAGGAAGTGGCCCAGGCCCTTCACCTTGATGCCGTAGTAAATGGACAGCACCAGCACCACGATGGCAAGTGACAGCGTACCGTTGAGGTCGGCCGTGGGCACGACCCGCATGTAATGCAGACCCATCAATTCGCCGACCCGGGGCAGCAGGTCGACCGGCAGCAGGTCAAGCGCGTTCATCATGACAATCCAGACGAACGAGCAGAGCGCGAGCGGCGCGATGTAAGTGATGTCGCCTTTCACGATTGAGCGGGCCTGCTCGTAGACGAACTCAACCAGCGACTCAATGGCGCCCACGAAGCGCCCGGGTACGCCGGCATGGACGCGCTGGGCCGCCCGATACATCAGGAAGCCGGTAATGACCGCCATCAGCACCGAATAAAACACCGTATCGATGTTGATGATGGAGAAATCAATGATGTCCTTCTGCGCCGCCCCCGACGTGTTCAGGTGCGCCAGATGGTGGACGATGTACTCGGAAGGAGTGGGAGCGGTCGCGCCTGCCATGTCGTGTCTGCCCGTTGTAATCCGCCGTGTTGCCGATTCGTCCTAAAAACCTGTTAGCCGTGCCGATGCGGTGGAGCCTTATGCCTGCTTCCAAGCCATCATCAACAACGGCGCCTTGAGCGCAGCAATGAGCCCAATAAGCATTGGAAGCCATTGCAGGTCGGGTTCGTACCGGATCAGCAGAGCCAACAGCCCGACGGTCAATCCGATCTTGGCGAACTCCCCTAGGAAGAACACCGTCGGATACGACTCTGGGCGCCGACCCCGATGGAGCGCCAGCCTGAGAGCGAACAGCGCGTTGGGGATGGTGGCTGCCAAACCGCCTAGCATCAGGTGCCAGGCCGCGGGCCCACCGGAAACCCCGAACGCAGCGATCGACAGACCGAACACCACGGCGGCCTGCAGACCGACGGCGGCAAACATGACGCTCATCATCGGACCCGTTTGGCCAGTTTCTCCGGTACACACGCCTTACCTGCACACTGACTTGCCTGCAGGAAAGGCGCTCCGACTCGCAACGAACCAAACGCCTCTTTCAGGGCACTTGAAACCATTCGCTACGGACAAAGCCTGTGGATTTTATGGGTTCGAGTGACCGCGGTCAAATCTGCTGCGACGCAGCATCCACGGCTGACGGATTTTTGTGCGCGCAGGCGCGCCGCAACGCACAATGCAGCTCATAACTTTTTAAGAGAATGCCTCCATGAAAGCCTCCTCATTGCTGGGCCGCTATGGCACCCGCGCAGCCGCGTCGGTCGGCGCGATCGTGACGAGTGGAATGCTCGTGTTGGGCGCAGGCGTCTCATCGGCGCTTGCGTCCGGGTGGGTGCCGGACACCACTCGAGCGGCGCTGATACCCGCGCAGAATCGAGCGATACAGCCTCCCGCGCCCCGCTCGGCAGGCCCGGCCGACGCGAAGATGATGTCGGCCGTCGTTCGGATTGAGGCCCAGGCACCCCGGGATGCACCGAGCTCGTCCACGCTCGGGCGCGCGCGGGTCGGAACCGGTGTGGTGATTGACTCACGTACGGTCATCACGATCGGTTATGTGGTGCTCGAAACGGAAGCCGTTGACGTGGTGACGCAGTCGGGCCGGAGAATCCCTGCAAGCCTTGCGGGCTATGACCATCAGACCGGGTTCGGTCTGGTTCGCACGGCGATTCCGCTGGACGCCGCACCGCTTGAGCTGGGCGACTCCGATCTGGCAACCGAGCGCTCCCGTGTGCTCACGCTTGGCCAGGGTGAAAGCGAACTCACCGAGCTGATGGTGCTGTCGCGCAAAACTTTTACGGGCAGCTGGGAATACCTGCTTGATCGGCCGATCTTCACATTCCCGCCGGTCAACAACTGGAGCGGTGCCGCACTGTTTAGCGAAGACGGCAAGCTGATCGGAATCGGGTCGCTGGTGGTCAATGACGCGGCGAGCGATCGCGATGGCGTGCCGGGCAACCTCTATGTGCCCACCAATCTTCTCAAACCGATCCTTGAAGACTTGCGGTCACGCGGCCGTCGTAGCAGCGGCGCCCAGCCCTGGTTCGGGATGAATACTGAGATGGTTCGGGGCCATTTGATGGTCACGCGCGTGCAACGCGATGGGCCGGCCGATCGGGCAGGAATCGCCCCGGGCGACATCGTGCTGGCCGTGGCAGGCGAGCGCGTGACCGACCAGACAGAGTTCTACCGGAAGCTGTTTGCCCGTGGCCCCGCGGGAACTGAAGTGAAGCTGCGCTTTTTGAAATCGGGCGATGTGCGCGAACAGTCGGTGCGTTCGATTGATCGCGCCGACTTCATTACCCAGCCACGCGGAATCTGAGCGTGCAACGCAAGCGGCGTTACTCGTTAAGCGCCGCGCCAAGGTTGAGCCGGGCAATCAACGCATCGAAGTGATCAGCGTCGCTGAAGTGCACCAGCAGGCTGCCAGCGCCCCGCGCGCGCTGGCGCAGTTCGACTCGCGTGCCAAGCAGATCGGCGAGTCGTTCCTGAAGCCGCTCGACATCGCGATCACTCGCGCCTGACCGCGCGCTGCGCCGCGCGGGCGAGTTGGTCGCGGAGGCGGCCACTTCGGCGGCATGCCTCGCTGCCAGTCGCTCAGCCTCGCGAACCGACAGGCGTCGCGCATGAATCTCGCTGGCGGCCATGGTCTGACGGGCCGCCGGCAGCGCGAGCAGCGCGCGCGCGTGTCCCATCTCGATATCGCCTGCGAGCAGCATGGTTTGCACCGGCTCGGCAAGCGCCAGCAGGCGGAGCAGGTTCGAGGTGGCGCTGCGCGAGCGGCCGATCGCCTCTGCAGCCTGCTCATGGGTATAACCGAATTCAGCAATCAGCCTTCGAATTGCCTGGGCCTCCTCGAGGGGGTTCAGATCTTCGCGCTGGATATTCTCGATAAGCGCGAGAGCAAGTGCTTGCTCATCTGGGACCTCGCGCACAATAACGGGTACCTCGGCAAGCCCGGCCAGTCGCGCGGCACGAAACCGCCTTTCGCCAGCGATGATTTCCCAGCGATTCGCCGCGATCGGACGCACGACAATTGGCTGCATCAGGCCGTGTTGGCGGATCGAATCAGAGAGCTCCTGGAGCGCCGATTCGTCCATCCGCGTGCGGGGCTGATAGCGGCCGGGCTGCAGTTGGCCGAGCGGCAGCGCGGTGGGCCAGGCCTGCGCTGCGACGGGTAATGCCGCGGCGTCAGCGCCCAACAGTGCATCGAGTCCGCGGCCCAGGCCCTTGCTCTTGGGTTTGCTCATCATCGGCGCTCCGGCTTGGTCGATTGAGAAGGTACAGGCGCCGCGGTAGCGGGCCGCGAGGCGCCGGGCTCCGAGGCGGCTGGCGACTGCGCAGTTTCCAGGCGTGCCATCAGTTCGTGCGCAAAGTCGAGGTACGCCTGCGCGCCCTTGGAGGCGGGGTCATAGAGGACGCCGGGAAGTCCGTGGCTAGGCGCCTCCGCAAGCCGAACATTGCGGGGCACAACGGTGGTGAACACCTTGCCGCCGAAATGCGACTCAAGCTGACGCGACACCTGCTGAGCAAGCGCCACACGCGCGTCGAACATCACCCGCAACAGGCCCAGAATGCCCAGCTGTCGGTTGAAGTTACCGTGCACTTTCCGTACCGTATTAACCAGATCGGACAGTCCTTCAAGCGCGTAGTACTCGCATTGCATCGGGATGATCACGCCGCTCGCCGCGCAGAATCCGTTCAGCGTCAGAAGGGACAGCGACGGCGGACAGTCAATGATCATGAGATCGAAGTCAGCATCGACTTCGGCCAGCGCATCGCGCAGCCGCGACTCCCGCGCATCGAGCTCGACCAGATCCAACTCGGCGCCCGCCAACTCGCGATTCGAGGGCAGCAGCGCGTAACCCGCGTCGGTCTCGCGGACGATCGCGTCGCGGATCAGCGCCGCGCCGATCAACACCTGATACACGCTCGCCTTGAGTGTGCGCTTGTCAACGCCGCTTCCCATGGTGGCATTGCCCTGGGGGTCAAGATCGACCAAAAGCACGCGCCGTCCCAGCTTGGCAAGCGCGCAGGCCAAGTTAACCGAGGTGGTGGTTTTCCCAACCCCGCCTTTCTGGTTGGCAATGGCAATCACCTGAGCCATGCTGGCTCCTGGTTGCCCAAACTCGGACGTAAGGTGTGGCAGTCGCCCTTGGCGACGGTGAAACAGAGATTCATAGTGAAGTTTGGGTGGATTGCGTAAGCCGCACCAGGTGCCGTGCCGCTGCGAGCCCGGGAACGGTCAGCGGGATGATGTCAGTGATCTGCCAACGTGACGAAAGCGCCGCCTGCTCTACGCGAATTTCATCGAGCTGGGCCTTCATTGCAAACACCTGTGTCGTGTGTGTGGCAAGGGGTTCGAGTCGTGAAGTGAAGTCGGCCAGACTTGAGAATGCGCGGCAGATTGCCAGGTCGGGCGATCGAGCGAGTACCACCTGTTCAACCCGACAGCCGTGGACCCTCACCCGCCGGGAAAGGCCCAGTTCGGCCGCGCTCTGGCGAAGAAACGCCGCCTTCTTGCCTACCGGCTCTACCAGATCGGCTTCCAGCTCAGGCCAGGCAACGGCGAGCACGAGGCCGGGTAGGCCAGCGCCGCTTCCAACATCAAGCAAGGTGGGTGGCGCGGACTGGCGCGCTTCCGGAGCGATGGACGCTTGCGCGACGGCCTGTGCGGACTGTAGCGCAGGCATCACGGCGAGACTATCCAGCAGATGCTGAACCAGCATTTGCTCGGGATCGCGGATCGCTGTGAGGTTGTAGACCCGATTCCATTTCTGTAACAGATCGAGATAAGTGAGCAAGCACTCACGCTCTGGGCGGCCCAGCGTCAGCGCTAGGGCGCTGCAGCCCGCTTCGAGCAGATCCGATAAATCCGAGCGATCGTTGACAAGCCTCTTGCTGCGGTCGCGGCGTGCTTGCACGTCGAGGCGCTCAGGCGGCCTGTTCATCGCCGCCAGCGAGCCGTCGCTTCTTCAAATGCACCAGCAACAGTGAGAGTGCGGCGGGTGTAATACCCGAGAGTCGCCCGGCCTGTCCCAGGGTTTCCGGTCGAGCCCGGTTGAGTTTTTGTTGAACCTCGATCGACAGACCTCGAACCGTTGCGTAATCAAGATCAGCTGGCAAAGGCAGCGATTCGTTGCGCGATTGGCGCTCGATCTCAACCTGCTGGCGATCGATGTAACCCGCGTACTTCAACTGGATCTCGACCTGCTCGACCACAACCGGATCCGTTGCAGCACGCTCGGGCGCAACCGATGCTACGGCGCTGTAGCCGACCTCGGGTCGGCGCAACAGGTCGGCCAGCGAATACTCGCGCTCGATGGGCTGGCCAAACAGCTCGGTGGCGCGCTCGGGCGACAGCATCCGTGGGTTGACCCAGGTTTCGCGCAGGCGCTGCAGTTCCGCCTCCACCGCATCACGCTTACGGCAGAAAGCATCCCAGCGACGGTCGTCGACGCAGCCCAGCTCGCGCCCGGTTTCGGTGAGCCGCAGATCGGCATTGTCTTCACGAAGGCTTAGCCTGTATTCGGCGCGACTGGTAAACATCCGATAGGGCTCGCTCACGCCCTGGGAGATCAGGTCATCGACCAATACACCCAGGTAGCCCTGGTCGCGCCGCGGTGTCCAGGGCTCACGGCCCAGTGCCTGGCGCGCCGCGTTGATGCCCGCTAGCAGTCCTTGTGCGGCCGCTTCCTCGTAGCCAGTGGTGCCATTGATCTGGCCTGCGAAGTAAAGCGATTGCAACGCCCTGGTTTCAAGGGACCGGTGCAAGCCCCGGGGGTCGAAGTAGTCATACTCGATCGCGTAGCCAGGGCGCAGAATATGGGCGTGTTCAAGACCTGGAATCGAGTGAACAAGCTCAAGCTGAACATCGAACGGCAAGCTGGTGGAAATGCCGTTCGGATAGAACTCGTGCGTATCGAGCCCTTCGGGTTCGAGAAAGATTTGGTGCGAGTCTTTCCGGGCAAACCGATGCACCTTGTCCTCGATCGAGGGACAGTAGCGCGGGCCTACGCCTGCAATGACGCCGGTATAGAGAGGACTGCGGTCGAGTCCGCCGCGGATGATCTCGTGGGTGCGCGCATTTGTGTGCGTGATCCAGCATGGCAATTGCCTAGGATGCTGGGACGCATGGCCAAGAAACGAAAACACCGGAACCGGGTCCAGATCGCCGGGCTGCTCCTCGCACTGCGAAAAATCGATTGTCCGACCGTCGATACGAGGAGGCGTGCCGGTTTTCAGCCGACCCTGTGGAAGCTTAAGCTCCTTGAGGCGCTGACCCAGAGTGATCGCGGGTGGGTCACCCGCACGTCCCGCTGAATGGCGCGCCATGCCAACGTGGATCAGACCGTTGAGAAAAGTACCCGTGGTGAGAACGACGGCACGCGCGTGAAAACGGACACCCAGCTGCGTGATGGCCCCGGTGACACGGTCGGCCTCAACGATCAGGTCGTCAACCGCAGACTGAAATAGCCACAGATTGGGCTGATTTTCAATCCTGGAGCGGATAGCCTTCCGATACAGCACACGATCCGCTTGCGCACGGGTCGCACGAACCGCAGGCCCTTTGCTGGAGTTGAGGATGCGGAACTGAATGCCCGCTTCGTCGGTTGCGCTGGCCATCGCACCGCCCAGCGCGTCGATTTCCTTGACCAGGTGCCCCTTGCCGATCCCGCCGATGGAAGGGTTACACGACATTTGACCCAGCGTTTCGATGCTGTGCGTGAGGAGCAGCGTCCGCGCGCCAATCCGCGCGGATGCAAGCGCAGCCTCTGAGCCAGCGTGACCGCCGCCAATGACGATGACGTCGAACGAATCGGGAAACTGCATGATGAGTGGCTGCACAGCGGATCGAGAGGCGCGAATGCTAGCTCAATTTGTTCGGAACGGCGAGCACTCGACCAGCCGTACAGGTCATCCGGGAGGCCGATCACGCGCGGCAGCCAACGAGCGTCGCGCGGGCGAGACACCGGTACCGCGCGTTGGCCAAGCTGATGCGGGGGTCGATGGCTAGGACACTTTCTGAAGCCCATCTAGATCCCCTCCCCCACTTTGTTTCGCGACATGGAGATGTTTCACGTGAAACAGTGGCGCGGCTCACAACGCAAGGGGGGTGCGGGGTGCGGGGTGCGGGGTGCGGGGTGCGGGGTGCGGGGTGCGGGGTG
>CAZORB010000172.1:0-8039 GCA_964581825.1 uncultured Bordetella sp. | reverse complement strand
GGCGCAACGATTCCGTGACCGAAGTCGATCGCGCAGCGGAAGAGGCCATCATCGAGGTACTTCGCACCGCGTACCCGGGTCATTCTATCCTCGCCGAAGAGTCGGGCCACGACGCCAACGGCCACAAAGGGCATCCGCGCGAAGCGGAAAACATCTGGATCATTGATCCGCTAGATGGCACCACCAACTTCATCCACGGCTTTCCGCAGTACGCAGTGTCTATCGCGCTGATGCAGAAAGGCGTGGTCACCCAGGCCGTGGTGTACGACCCCTCTCGCGATGAGCTTTTCACCGCCACACGAGGACGCGGCGCCTACCTGAACGGAAGGCGAATCCGGGTGTCCAAGCGCCTGCGCATCGAAGAGTCGCTGATCGGTACCGGTTTTCCGTTCCGTAAGCTCGATATGCTCGATGGCTATCTTGCGATGATGCGGGTGGTCATGGAGCGCGCAGCTGGTCTGCGTCGGCCAGGCGCAGCAGCACTAGACCTCGCCTACGTCGCAGCAGGTCGGCTCGACGGCTTCTTTGAACTGGGGCTTGCGCCTTGGGACGCGGCCGCAGGAAGCCTGCTGATTACCGAAGCCGGCGGCATGGTGGGCAATTTCGGCGCCGAAGGCGATTACCTGTTTTCGGAGCAGATCGTGGCCGGTACCCCAAAGGTATTCGCGGGGCTGATCGCGCTGCTTCATCGTCATGTGGTCGCTGCCGAGGCGGCAGTGTCGGCTGCATCGGCCAAGCCCGTTTCGTCGGCGCCGTCGAGTCCCGCGGCCGCAGAGGGCTCAACCGATGACGCAAGGCGCGATCCCACCCGCCGCGTCATTCGGCCGACTCGTAAGCGGGCAGATGTCGAGTCAGGCGGCGGGCAAAGCGCCTAACCGACACCACCACTGTCTAAACGATTCAAGCAGCGGCCGCTCCACGCGCAGTTCGATCCGCCGAAGGGTTGGGTCGCTGGTTGGGCGCTCGGCGCGTGTTTCGAACAGCACCACTGCGAAAGGGCCGAAGCGAGTAGCGATGCAACGCCCGTCCAGTGCCTCGGCCCCCACGGGCCCAGCGCGTTCGAACAGGTCACGCAGAGCGGATTCTGGCCCGCTTAAGCACAGCACGCCGCATGCGTCGCTGATCGCTGTCACCATGGCATACGGAGCGGTGCATGCGAAAGTAAGTTGCTGCTGGATGGCATCCTCGCGACCTGAGGGACCGTCTATCAGCCAGACGCCCGGTGCAGTAGACCACCACCGCACCTCGCCATCCGAGTGAAGCTTCAGGGGCTCTGAGTTCCATTGAACCTGCAGCGCCTCGCCAATCCAGCAGCTATCGGAGGCTGGATCGATTCGCACCGATATCAGCGCTCGAGCGGGAGGCATCTCGAGACGTACGGTTCTGCCTTCAGAGAGCCCGGTACGGCCTGTCAGCGCGTCGGATTCAGCCACGCATCCTCCCGCCCTGAGTGTCGTAGAAGATTGGGGCGACCACCCGCGCAGCACGCAACACAAGGCCTTTCACCGGGGCGCCAGGCGGCACCGCATCGCCCGTTGCGCCCGCCGGCGGCAAGCTGCCTTTCGCGCGCAGCGACTGCGATTGCGTCACCTGAAGCGTCTCACCGATTTTCGAGCGTCCGTCTTCGATCAGGGCCAGTGCAATGGGGCGGCCTGTAGCCTCGCTCTGCACACTTGCAGTCACCAGCCCAATCGACCGGCACTGCCCTGCAACCAGGCGTGCATCATTGACCAACACCTGAGCGCCCTCCTCGAACGGCCGCCCTTCGTCGAGGCACTCCAGCCCCACCAGCTGTCGGCGGCCTGCTGGTAACAACCGATCTCGCTCCAGTGAGCGACGACCAATAAAGTCGGGCTTATCCCAATGCACCGCCCAGCCCATGCCGAGGTCATCGGAGTTGGTGTCGCCATCGACTTCGTGGCCCAGTGAGATGAATCCTTTTTCAATGCGCAAGACGTGGTTGGCCTCGGAGCCCACAGGCTCAATGCCGAGATCGGCACCGGCCGCCATGACCGCCTGCCACAACTCGAGACCGCGCGACGCGGGCACGCAGATCTCATAGCTGAGTTCGCCCGTGAAGCTCACGCGAAACACGCGTGCGTCGATGCCGGCCACGGTCATCGCCTGCCAGCGCATGAACCCGAAGGCAGCTGCAGAGAGCGCAGCGCGTGCGTCGGGTTCAAGCAGCCTCGCGAGCAGATCGCGCGCCCGCGGTCCGCAGACGACGACGTCGGCCCAGTGCGATCCGACCGGTTCAATCATCACCTGAAGACGCCCGCCAAACACCCACTGGCGCGCATACTCGAGCCAGCTCGCCATCGCATCCGCATTGCCCGCAGTGCTGCTCAGCCAATACCGTGCAGCGGCCAGCCGGAACACCGTGCCATCGTCGAAAATACGGCCATCTTCGCGAAGTGCGAGTGCATAGCGACCGCGACCGGGCTGCAGATCAGAGACACGGCAGGCCAGCACGCGCTCAAGAAACGCGGCTGCATCAGGTCCGCCAATTTCAAACTTTCCGAGCGGGGTGCTGTCATACACACCGACCCCCTGACGAACCGCACGGCACTCGCGGCGAACCGCCTCATCCATGGACTCGCCAGCGCGCGGGTAGTAACCCGGCCGTCTCCAGTTCGCACCCGACTCATAAAACACCGCACCGTGGTCACGATGCCAACCCGTGATCGGTGTCTCGCGAATCGGCCGAATCAAGGGCCCGGGATCATTGCCAGCCAAAGTGCCGAATGCCACCGGCGCGAAGGGCGGGCGGGCGCGGGTGGGGGGCAACGATTCGGGATCACGGCCCTCGAGCTCGGCAAGACGCAGCAGACCGTCGACCCCTGCCGACCGGCCCTGATCGGGCCCCATGCCGAGCGTGGTGTAGCGTTTGAGGAGCTCTGTCGCGGTGTAGCCCTCGCGCGCGGCCAGCATGATGTCGGACACGGTGACATCGCCCGCCAGATCAACGAAGACCTGAGCGGGTGCAGGCGCCGTCTCGGATGTGCGATTCGAATGCGTGGCCATCGGCCGCGATTCCGCCGATGACGTGGCAGCCAGGCGGCTGCCCGCCGAGGTGGCCGAGAGACCAGCAGCCGGTTTGCCTGCCAGCCGTTGGAGCAGCGTGTCGGCCGCCTGCTCCCCGCTGGCGATACAGTCGTCGGTAGAGACTGGCCCAGCCGCCGCACCGGCGAGCACTGACATCTGCTCACCAGGTTCTCCGCGAAGTGCGCCGCGCGCATGGTCATATCGAGCAACACCTCCCGCCTGGACATAAAGCTGTAGCGCGGGGTTCCAGCCCCCCGAAATCGCTAGACAGTCGCAACGCAAAACCTGTGGGGTGCCTCCTGCACTGACTTCCACAGCGGATAGGCCTGTCCGTGCGCCCTGTGCCCTCAGCAACTGTCCCTCGATCACCGGGATTTGACGATCGCGTGCAGCCTCCAGCAGTGCCGGCGACACCTCGGACAGCGTCGGCGATACGATGGCCGCTACCGCTATACCGGCGTCCCGGGCCTCTAGGGCTGTTGTCCAGGCCGCTGCGTCCCGCGAAGCCAGCACCATCTGCCGACCCGGGGCCACCGCGTGACGATGTAGCGCTGATCGAACCGCCCCGGTCATCATCACACCCGGCAAATCGTTGTTTTCGAATGGCAGACCCCGCTCGAACGCTCCGGTAGCCAGGCACACCGCCTTGACCCGCATCATCCACAGGCACTCGCGCGCCCAGCCATCGCGCTCAAGCGCAAGCGCCTGGCCGTGGTCGTACAGCCCCAATACCACCGTGCTGCGTAATCGACGCAGGTTCGGCTCCGACGCCCAGCGATCCGCGTCGCGACGAATCGTATCGAGCGCAACACGATCAGCGCCCTCGACGCTCGCGCCTAACGCGCCGCCAGCGCGGCTGCGGTCATCGGCCCAGATCACCGAGCAACCTGCGGCAAGCAGACGAGCAACAGCGGCGTAACCGGCGGGGCCTGCACCCACCACGAGCACATCGGCCTGCGCATGACGCCGTTCGACTGCAGGCCCGCCAGCACCGCGCGGCGCGCGACCCAACCCGGCAGCCCGCCGGATCAAAGATTCGTAGAGCGGCCAGGCACGACCGGGCCACTTGAAGGTCTTGTAGTAGAACCCCGCCGGAAGCAGCGCATGCAGCCAGTTGGCCAGAACCCCTGCATCCCACTCGATACTGGGCCAGCCATGCATGCCGCGCGCCACCAGGCCATCTGCGAGCGGCGCCCGCGTGGCGAGCAGATTGGGCTCTTCCCAGGGCTCAAGCAGCTGGACAAACGCATTCGGGTCATCCCAGCCCTCGGCGCGGATACCGCGCCGCCGATGCAGCTTGAAACTTCGCGCGACTGTACGAATGCCGTTGGCAAGCAAGGCCGTGGCAAGCGTATCGCCCTCGAAGCCCTGGAGCACCCGGTCATCGAAGCGGAATTGAAGTGGCCGCGAGCGATCGATTTCGTGGCCACCCTGGTTCAGCCGCAAGCTTCCGCCCTCCATCACTGGGGCGCTCCCGCCAGGCGAATCGCTCCAAGCTGATGCGTGACCGTGTTGCGCTCAACCAGCAACCATTGGCGGCATCCAAACGAGTGCCACCATAGCTCGGCAGTCCAGCCCGCCAGGTTATTGCGCTGATAGAGCACATCGGCCCATGCGGCCTCATCCAGCGCAGCGGGGTCTGCAGGGCGCGTGGTTGCGTCACCGGCGCACTGAAACTCGGTTTCGGGACGGTCGCCGCAAAAGGGACAGTGAAGTCTGAGCATCGTCAAAACCGGTTCGAAGCGCTGGCCGTTTCAAACAGCAGGCGTCCGGTACGAAAGCGCGCCAGCGAAAACGGCCGGATCCAGTCATCGGGTTCATCCGTTGCGATCAGACGCGCGAAACTACGTCCGCCGGCAGGAATTGATTTGAAGCCGCCCGACCCCCATCCCGTGCTGACAAACAGCCCCTTGACCGGCGTGTCGGACACGATGGGGGTGGTGTCAGTCGACAGGTCGATTGCGCCCGCCCACTGGCGCAACAGCTTGATCCTTGCAAACGACGGAAAGAGTTCGACCATCGAAGCTACCGTGTCGAGCACGACCTGTGGCGTTCCCCGCTGAGCGTACGACGTGTAGCCATCGGCTCCGCCCCCGATCACGAGTTCGCCTTTGTCCGATTGGCTGAGATACACCGCGAGCGCTGGCGCTGTAACAACCACATCGAGAACAGGCTTAAGCGGCTCGGACACAAACGCCTGCAGCGCGACGGTTTCAATGGGAAGCTTGAGATCGGCCATTGCAGCGAGGCGGCCCGAATTGCCCGCCACTGCAAGTCCGATACGCGAGGTTGAAATATTGCCTCGCGAGGTACGAACGCCGCGAACCCCGCCGTTCGCGCAGTCGATGCCGGTGACTTCGCAGCCTTCGACAATATCTACGCCGGCATCGCTTGCTGCGCGCGCATAGCCCCAGGCGACCGCATCGTGACGCACGGTACCCGCCCGTCCCTGCCAGGCCCCGCCCAGAATCGGCAGACGCATGCCCGGATCGCGGTTTAGCATCGGCAGCATGCGGTAGCACTGATCGACGTCGAGCAGCTCATAGTCGGCACCCACCATGCGCATCGTGTGCAGGCGCCGCCTGGAGTCGCGCAGCTTGCCCCAGGTTTGAAGCAGTTCGACCTGGCCGCGGTGGCTCACCATCAGGTTGAAGTCCAGCCGCGCCGACAGATCGGTCCAGAGCCTGAGGTTTTCGTCCTGAAACCGGATAGCCTGCTCGCGAAGATAGTTCGAGCGAATCACGGTGGTGTTCCGGCCGGTGTTGCCCGACCCGATCCAGCCACGTTCGAGCACCGCCACCCGCAGGCCATGATCGCGCGCAAGGTGCCAGGCGGTGGCGAGCCCGTGGCCGCCTCCACCAACAATCACCGCGTCGTAGCCTGGCGCAGGCTCCGCCGCCCGCCAGGCGCGCGGCCACCCCGAATGACCACGCAGGGCCTGGCTGATCAGATTGAAGACCGAGTAACGCATTGCGCCGCAGTGTAGCCGCAGATCCCTGTCGCGGATGCCCGCATCGCTGGCGCGGTGAGGGTTTGCTGCTAACATCCCGCGACTTCAATTACCGACGAGGTTCCCCTCATGAAAGCCTTCCGGATTCTGGTCGCGCTTGCCGCGACCAGCCTCGCTCTCTTTTCCGCGCCCAGCCAGGCGCAGGCACCCGGCAAGTCCCGGCTGCAAACCGTGCTCGAGCGCGGCACCGTGCGCGTCGGCACCACCGGCGACTTCAACCCCATGTCCATTCGCGATCCGGCCACCAACAGCTATCGTGGCTTCGATATCGAAGCCATGGAGCAGTTCGCCAAAGATCTGGGCGTGAAAATCGAATGGGTCCCCGCAGAATGGGCAACCCTGGTGGCCGGTATTACCGCCAACCGTTACGACATCTTCTCGGGTGCGTCGCTGAACATGGCGCGGGCTAAAACCGTCGCGTTCTCCGACCCCTACACCGAGGCGGGCACGGTACCGTTGGTGCTCAAGTCGGACGCAGCCAAGTACAAGGGCTGGGCAGATCTGAACCAGTCGGGTACGGTGGTGGCGGTGCTGCTTGGAACCGTGTTTGAAGAGCAGGCCAAGGCTCACTTCCCGCAGGCACGGGTGCGCTCGGTCGAGAAGCCCGCCACCGGCTACCAGGAAGTTCTGGCAGGCCGTGCGCAAGCCACCATCACCAGCAACGTCGAAGCGTCTACGCTAGTCAAGCAGTTTCCGAATCTGGCGATTGTGGGTGGCGCCGAACTGCGCAACAAGCGTCCGTTTGCGTATCCGCTGCCGCAGGGTGATGCGGTCTGGGCCACCTACGTGAACAACTGGATCGCACTCAAGAAGTCCGAGGGCTTTTTCCAGGCTCTTGAAGCCAAGTGGCTCGGCGGGCAGTAATCCTCGCCAGCTGCGCAGCCCTGCCGCTTCTGCTGCTGGCGGGCTGCGCATCCAACTCCGGGGGCTACACCTGGGGTTGGTATATTTTCAATCCGCTATCGGCCAAAGGACTGGGCAACATCCAGTTCATGGCCGCCGGATTAGGTCTCACTGTAGCGCTCGCGGTCTGCGCCATCGTGCTGTCGGTGGCCATCGGTATCACGATGGCTCTGGCGGGCATGTCATCGTCGCGCCTGCTCCGCGGCAGCGCGCGCACCTACGTTGAATGCTTGCGGTCCATTCCGCTGCTGGTCCTGCTGCTGTGGGTGTACTACGGTTTGCCTGTGATCACGGGCCTGCAGTTCACGGCATTCACTGCGGGCGTGCTGTCGCTCGCATTGTCTGACTCCGCATTCGAAGCTGAGGTTTTCAGGGCCGGGATCCAGTCTGTAGCCAAGGGCCAGCGTGAGGCAGCGCGGTCGTTGGGGCTGTCAAGCTGGAACACCTTTCGACTGGTCGTGTTTCCCCAGGCCATCCGCACCATTCTTCCGGCGCTTGGCAACCAGTTTGTTTATGTCCTCAAAATGAGCTCGCTGGTGTCGGTGATCGGGCTGCAGGAACTGACCCGCCGGGCCAACGAACTCAATGTCACCGAATATCGACCGCTCGAGATCTACACGATGCTGGTGCTCGAATATCTGGTGCTGATTCTGCTTACCTCCTGGGGCGTCCGCGCGCTCGAGCGCCGGATGTCGCGCCACCAGCACTGATTCACGCAGCAGCCACGGTCGATTGAGATGCAGCTTGCCCTCAGCACCTCAGCGCAAGTCGAACACTATCTGCAGCGTTCGAAGTCGATCGTTATTCCGCTAGGCTCCACCGAGCAACACGGGCCGATCGGCCTGATCGGCACCGACACCCTGTGCGCGCAAACCATCGCTGCGCGCCTTGGCGCGCACCGCGGGGTGTTGGTTGCGCCTGCGTTATCGCTCACGGTCGCGCAGTTCAATCGTGGCTTTGCCGGAACCCTTACAGTTCGCGCCAGCACGATGCTCGCGCTGATTCTCGATGTCCTGCATTCGCTGGCCGACCAGGGTTTCCAGCGAATCTATCTGCTCAATGGGCATGGCGCCAATATCGC
>CAZORB010000171.1:0-8079 GCA_964581825.1 uncultured Bordetella sp. | reverse complement strand
GCGAAGGGATTCAGGCGGCCTTCACCGTGCCGCCGGGGCGGACGGGAAGGTGCGGTATCAGTCGCGCGCTGATTTCATCAAGCAACGGCCGGCAACGCGCATCGCGCCACGCGGCATCACGATCGAACCCGGCTGCAGCCGCGGTAAGCGCAATAATGCCAAACACGATCAGCGCGCGCGCTACGCCCACTGCGCCACCCAGCACACGATCAACGCCGCCCAGCCCGACTGCAGCCAGCCCCTTGGCGATTAATAAGCCCACATAGCGGGTCAGCAGAAAAAGGATCAGGAAAAGCGGCAGGGCAAGTGCCCAAACGGGTGCAGCGAGCCCAAGCGTGGCGATGAGCAGCGGGCTACCCAGCAGCGCACCAGCCAGGGCTACCACCCAGGAGGCCAATGCGAACGCGGTACGGACCAGGCCGCGAATGAGCCCAAGCGACACCGAGACAAACAGAATGCCACCCAGCAGCCAGTCCCAGGCTGTCAGCCCGCTCATCGCCCAGCCTCTGGCGCAATCAGCGCCGCCTCGAGCCCGGCGCCAATCAGTCGACTGCGCGCTTCCTCCGCAGCAGCCCGCGTGGCAAACGGCCCTGCACGAACACGCACGCGCTCGCCCTGCGCCGTTTGCAGCGTTTCACTGTAGGCGCGAAGCCCGAGGCTGCTTGCCCGGGCTTCAGCGGCGCGCGCGTTTTCGGGGCGCGCAAACTGACCGATCTGTACTGCCCAGTTCTGGCTGGGGTAGGTACGGGGTTGCGAGGCCGCCTCAATGGCAGGCTTCGCGGGTTCCGCGCGCGCAGCGGCAGCAGCCGCAGCTTGCTGCTGTACTCTGGCCGCTTCTGCGCGGGCAGCTTCCTGACGCGCAGCTTCCTGGCGGGCAGCTTCCTGCCTGGCCGCGTTGGCGCGGGCCGCTTCTGCCTTCGCAGCTTCCGCCTTCGCAGCTTCCTGGCGCTGCGCTTCAAGGCGCGCGGCCTCAGCTTTGGCGGCAGCGGCCCGAGCGGCGGCATCAGCATCCGCCTTCGGCGGTGTGGCGGCGCGACCCTGCGCTGCACCTTCCTGAGGAACATCGAGCTGCTGCAGCATAGGCTGACGTGCTTGCTGCCGCGCTTCGGACGCGGCCTGCGTGGCATCGACCGGTGCGCTACCTGCTGCCGAAGCACGCGCTTCGGCCGCTCTTCCCGCCTCGGCACGCGAAGCGCGAGCGGTATCGGCATTCACCTGCCCGCGTTGTGCACTAGCTGAGGATTGATCCGCCTCGTTCTGCACCCGAACTGGCAGTTGCGCATCGCGTGAAGGAATGTCAACGCGAATATCGGGCTTTGGATAGCGCGGCTCGCGATCGAGCACAAAGGGCAACGTCACCGCGACACCCAGACCGATAACCAGCGCACCGACCAGCCGGCGACGCGCTCGACGCTTGAACGGGAGTCCGGGATCGGCGGGCGCCTGATCGGTTGTATCACGCCGGGGCATGGGGGCTCCGGCTCGTCGATCGGAACGATCGGGGATCAGGCTGTGCGGGACGGGGAAGCTTCGGCACGGGCTGAGAGGATGTCCGCGACGGTCAGAAATGACCCAAAGACGACGATTCTATCATCGTCACTTGCCCCGGTACGGGCACGCTCCATTGCCTGTCTGGGGCTAGCAAAGCATTCTGTATGCACGGGGGGGGTGGTACCTGCTCGGACCGCGGCGACACGCTCGGCCAGCAGCGCGGCAGGCGCCGCCCGTGCCCCGGGAAGGTCGACCAGAAGCCAATGATCAACTCTCTCGCCGAGTGCAGCGATGATGCGGTCGAGGTCCTTGTCGCGCATCGCGCCAAACACCGCCCAGGTCTCCGGGAAAAATCCCATGTTGTCGAGATTGCTCGCCAGGTGCGCAGCCGCGTGAGGATTGTGAGCCACGTCGAGAATGACAGACGGCCGTCCGGCAAGCACCTGAAAGCGGCCGGGTAACTCAACCAGTGCAAACCCCTGCCGAATTGCCTGCGCGCTCACCGGCAGACGATCCCGTAGCGCCTCGAGCGCCGCCAGCACGCCCGAAGCGTTCAGCAGCTGATTGGCGCCACGCAATGCGGGATATGCGAGACTCGCGCGTCGCTGCGATCGCCCGCCATAGGACCACTGCTGACGGTCACCGGCGTAGTTGAAATCGCGCCCGAACAGCCACAGGTCAGCCCCAATCCGATTGGCGTGCTCAACCAGCGTTGCAGGCGGCACAGGATCGGCGCATATCGCAGGACGCCCTGCGCGGTAGATATGCGCTTTCTCAAAGCCAATCGCGTCGCGAGTCGGGCCCAGATACTCCATGTGATCAAGATCGATGGAGGTGACGATTGCACAGTCGGCATCAATCAGGTTGACAGCATCGAGCCGCCCCCCGAGTCCCACCTCCAGGATCAGCACATCCAGAGGCGAATGCTGAAATCCGAGCAAGATGGCGAGCGTCGTGAATTCGAAATACGTCAGTGGCGTATCGCCTCTTGCACGCTCAACCTGCTCAAATCTTTCCACCAGCCAGTCGCTCGCGACCGCCGCACCATTGATGCGCGCCCGCTCATTGAAGCGCACAAGATGCGGCGAGGTATAGAGCCCCACGCGGTAACCTGCTGCGAGCAGTATCGACTCGAGCATCGCGCAGGTAGAGCCCTTGCCATTGGTTCCCGCTACGGTTATGACGACAGGCGCAAGCGAAAGATTCAGCCGCTCGGCGACGGTTCGAACCCGTTCCAGGCCCAGCTCGATGCTTCGCGGATGCAGCGACTCGACTCGCGCCAGCCAGTGAGCAAGTAACTGATCAGCCAACGGTGCGCTCAGGACAGGGCTTCGGTTGGCTGGCGGGTGAGCAGCGCAAGCAGTTGTGCGATTTCGTCGCGCATCTGTCGGCGATCGATGATCATGTCGATCGCACCCTTTTCCAGCAGGAATTCCGCGCGCTGGAAACCTTCAGGCAGTTTTTCGCGCACGGTTTGTTCGATTACACGTGGGCCTGCGAAACCAATCAGCGCTTTGGGTTCGGCAATGACGACATCGCCCAGAAAACAGAAACTGGCTGACACGCCGCCCATCGTCGGATCGGTCAGCACCGAAATGTAAGGCAATCGGAGCTCAGCCAACCGCGCGAGTGAAGCGGTGGTTTTAGCCATCTGCATCAGCGACAGCAAGCCTTCCTGCATGCGGGCGCCGCCCGAGGCGGCCACTGACACGAACGGCACTTTCTGTTCGATGGCGGTTTGCACGCCTCGAACGAACCGTTCACCCACGACTGAGCCCATCGACCCGCCCATGAACTCGAATTCGAACACCGCCACGACAACCGGGAGTGCCCGAATGGCGCCGCCCATGACCACCAGCGCGTCAGTCTCGCCAGTGGCGTCGATTGCTTCCTGCAGACGGTCTGGATATTTGCGGCTGTCCCGGAATTTCAGCGCATCAACGGGCAGGACCTCATGCCCGATCTCATAACGCCCTTCGGGATCCAACAACAGGTCGAGCCTGCGCCGCGCGGAAATACGCAGATGATGGCTGCACTTCGGGCAGACGCTCTGACTGGACTCCAAGTCGGCCGAGTACAGCACCGCATCGCACGACGGACATTTGACCCACAGCCCTTCGGGAACCTTTTTCCCACCCGCGGGCTGGCGTTGAATCCGGGGCGGCAGCAGTTTGTCGAGCCAACTCATTGCAGCATCCTCCAGTGGATGTTCGATGGGCAGCGAACCGAGCGGGTCAGCGGCCGGGGCGCGCGTCAATCGCTGCGCGAATCTCGGCGATGAAGTCCCCGACGCGCGAGGCGGCCCCCTCAGCCGGCCCCTCTTCGAGCAATTGGATCATTCGGGTTCCGATGATGACGGCATCGGCGACGCGCGCCACCGCAGCGGCAGTGGCTGCATCGCGAATTCCGAAGCCCACCCCAACGGGCAGCGCTGTTCTGGACTTGATCAGTGAAACCCGCTTCACCACGTCGTCGATATCGATGGTGCCGCCTGTGATGCCGCGCAAAGATACGTAATAAACATAGCCGCTGGCAGCCGACAGGATCTGGTCGATCCGAGCGCTGCCCGTGGTGGGCGCCAAAAGAAAGATGGGATCGATGCCGCGCTCACGCGCCGTGCGCGCGAAATCGGCGGCTTCTTCGGGTGGGTAGTCGACCACGATGACGCCATCAACGCCCGCCTTCGATGCCCGATCAATGAACTGTTCGCCGCCCATACGCTCAATCGGGTTGGCGTAGCCCATCAGCACCACCGGCGTCTGCGCATCAGTGGTTCGGAATTCAGACACCCACTGCAGGACATCCGAGAGCCCCACCCCAAGTGCCAGCGCCTTTTCGCTTGAGCGCTGAATTGCAGGGCCATCGGCCATGGGGTCGGAAAACGGTACGCCAAGTTCGATGACATCTGCCCCGGCCCGGGCAAGCGCATGCATGACCTGCACGGTTGAATCGCGCGACGGATGCCCGGCGGTAAAGAAAGGGATCAGCGCCTGACGACCTTCTGCGGCGAGTCGCTGGAAGCGAGCGGCAATTCGGCTGGCCATATCAGAGCGTCAATCCGCCGCGTTGGGCAACGGTGTGCATATCCTTGTCGCCGCGCCCTGAGAGGTTCACCAGAATGTGTTGATCGGGACGCAGCGTGGGCGCGAGTTTGGCGGCGTACGCGATCGCATGACTTGTTTCGAGCGCCGGGATAATGCCCTCGATTGTGCAGCAGGTGTGGAAGGCTTCGAGTGTTTCGGAATCGGTAATGGCCACATAGCTGGCGCGACCAGAGTCTTTCAGCCAGGCGTGCTCGGGGCCCACCCCTGGATAATCGAGGCCGGCCGATACCGAATGCGTGTCAACGATCTGCCCGTTACTGTCTTGAAGCAGATAGGTACGGTTGCCATGCAGGACACCTGGCGTGCCCGCCGAAAGCGAGGCCGCGTGACGCCCGGAATCCAGGCCCTCGCCGCCCGCTTCGACCCCAACGAGTTTCACACCCGGGACATCAATGTAGGGATGGAAAATGCCAATGGCATTGGAGCCGCCGCCGACGCAGGCAATCACGTAGTCAGGATGGCGGCCGATCTGCTCGGGCATCTGTGTCAGGCACTCGCGTCCCACCACCGCATTGAAATCTCGCACCATCATCGGGTAGGGGTGCGGCCCGGCGACGGTCCCGATAATGTAGAAGGTGCTGTCGACGTTGGTGACCCAGTCGCGCATCGCCTCATTGAGCGCGTCTTTCAGCGTGCGCGAACCTGACTCCACCGGCACGACCGTGGCGCCGAGCAGCTTCATGCGATAGACGTTCTGTGCCTGCCGCGCAACGTCGTCAACACCCATGTAAACCACACATTCCATGCCGAACCGTGCGCACACGGTGGCGGTGGCCACGCCGTGCTGGCCCGCGCCGGTTTCAGCAATGATGCGCTTCTTGCCCATGCGGCGCGCGAGCAGCGCCTGGCCCATGGTGTTGTTGACTTTGTGAGCGCCGGTGTGATTCAGGTCTTCGCGCTTGAAATGGATTTGCGCGCCACCAAGTTGCTGCGACCACCGCTTGGCGTGATAGATGGGGCTGGGGCGGCCAACGAAATGTTTGAGCTCGCTCTCAAGTTCGGCGACGAACTCGGGGTCTGTTCGGTAATGCTGATAGGCCTGCCGCAGCTCTTCGAGCGCCTCGATCAGGGTTTCAGACACGAAGGTGCCGCCGTAGGGACCGAAATGGCCTCGGGCATCAGGAAGGTCGTAGGGTTTCATCGGCTTTCAACTTCAAGTAAGACTGAGAACACCGTCGAGAATCGGCCTCAAGCACCGCAGCGACAAAGCGCTCCATCAGCACTGGGTCTTTGGTGCGGGGATCTGATCCCTGGATGCCGCTGGACACATCGACAGCAAAAGGTGCCACCTGCTCGACAGCGACCGCTACGCGGTCAGGGCCGAGCCCACCGGAAAGAATAAGAGAGACCGGGCGCTCTGCGGGTATCCAGGACCAGTCAAACCCCTGGCCGCTGCCTCCATAACCCGCGTGGAACGAATCAACCAGCAATGCTTCGGCCCCCGGAAAACTGCTGAATGATTCTAGCAAATCACCTGGGCTACGCATTCGAACCGCACGCCACCATGGCAATGAACCAGCCGCCTGATCGCAGAGCGTGAGCGACTCATCGCCGTGAAACTGAACAACGTCCAGCCCCACAGCAGCGCGCAATTGACGAACCGATTCGACAGTCTCGTTGACCACAAGGCCCACCGCGGTGACCCAGGATGGCAGACGCCGCCTGAGACTGGCTGCACTTGCTGCATCGAGATAGCGTGGGCTCTTTGGATAGAACACGAGGCCGATCGCATCAACACCCAGTGCAACGGCGGTGTCGATGTCGTTGGGGCGGACCAGTCCGCAGAATTTGATTCGGGTTCTCAAATGAGCCAATCGGTCATCAGTTGGCCGCCCCAGGTGGGCAGCGCAAAGCGATCATCGTACTCGACCCCCTCCAAGTAAAGCCCTGACGGATCGAAGGTCGGCGGTGCGAGACGCCGATCACGGTGTTCCAGCAGTTCGGCCGCAAACGCTGGCGGGTATCTGCTTGCCCCAACTGCCACCAGAAGTCCGACCAGATTTCGCACCATATGGTGAAGAAACGCGTTCCCGATGACCGTGAAGTTCAGCAGCGCCCCGTGCGACTCAATGGATAGATTTTCGAGCCGCCGGATGGGCGAGGCCGCCTGGCATTGCGAGGAGCGAAACGCTGAAAAATCATGCTCGCCAACCAGGAGCAGAGCGGCCTCTCGCATCCGGTCGTGATCCAGCACATGGTGTGTCCAGCCAGCCCGGGCATGAAGCAACGGGTGCCTGACCGGAGAGGCATGCAACAGATAGCGGTAGCAACGACGAAGCGCGCCGAAACGAGCGTGAAACTCTGGCTCGACAACCGAGACATGTCTGACCGCTACCCCCTGGGGCAGATGGGTGTTCACGCCCCTTACCCAGGCGGTTTCCGGGCGCTCGGAATCGGTATCAAAGTGAACCACCTGCCGCAACGCGTGAACGCCAGCGTCGGTTCGCCCTGCGCATACCGTGGCGACGCGGTGGCCTGCGATCACAGCAAGCGCCTGCTCGAGATGATCCTGAACGGCGCGGCCTGATGGCTGAGTCTGCCAGCCATCAAATCGGCTGCCGTCATACGCAAGCACCAACGCAAGCCGAGTCATGCGGGCCACCCCTTCGACCCGCACTCGCTGGCGCGCGCTCGCGGGATCACGTCCTGCTCAGTCAAGCTTCGACAGCAGACTGCGTGCGAAAGCCTGCTGCGCCTCATCACCCCCCCTCACCACATCTTCAAGGAGGCGGCGGGCAAGCTCGATCTCATTGCGACGCAGACAGGCTGCCGCGAGCTCAAGGCTCTGGGCCAGTCGCCTGACTTCATCGCCGGGTGCTGCAGCGTTAGCGCGAGTCGTGCCCGATGGGCTCACTGTTTTTTCGCTGGAGGGCGCGGAGGCTGACCTCGACTCGGGTGGGTCTGACGAACCCATGTCGAGCGAGGGGAGGTCGAACCGACCACCAATCGCGCGCTCAAGCTCAGACATTTTCAACGTGGGCTCGGCGCGCATCGAATCATCCGCCCCTCGCGAATCGGGTACCGGGGTGGGGGCGGCATACGCTTCAGGCGCGGGTTTGTCGGGTTTATCAGGCTTGGGTCTCACCTCGGCCTTACGCCCGCGTCGAGACAGCATCGCCAGCCAGAAACCCGCAAACACCACAACCGCGGCAATCAGTGCTGCGATCGGTGCGAGCGGATGTGCACGCAGTTGATCGAGCGTTGACTGATCACTGGCTGGTGCTTGTGCTGGTGCTGGCTCCGCCTGCGCGGAGGTCGATACGGGCGTTTGCGATGGTGAGGATTGTGAGGCGTCTGGCGTGTTGGGGACTGAGGGCTCAGAACTGGTAGCTGGCGGCGGCGATACCGAATCCGAGCGCGGTGGCTCGGTATTTGGCGGAACCTCGGTGGATGCAGCGGTCTCAGGTGCCGGGGATGGCTGCGGATCGGGCGCAGGCGCGGGCGCAGGTGCAGGTGCAGGTGCAGGTGCAGGTGCAGGTGCGGG
>CAZORB010000170.1:6963-8085 GCA_964581825.1 uncultured Bordetella sp. | reverse complement strand
GTGAACCGCGACGTTCTCATGGGGACACAGAAACACCTCGGGCAGTGCTCGGCCAGCTACCCGAAAGCGCTCCATTTCCTCGATCAGGCTCACGTGGTCGGTACCCATATTGGCGAACAGACAACGGACACCCAGATCGGTCAGGCCCTTTAGAAAATGGGCGGCGCCAGTTTCAGCGGCTCCCGCCTGCGAAGGCTCAACGGGCGAGGCTGATTGAAGGGCGGAGGCAGCGGGAGAACTCGGGGCGTTCAAGGGGACTCTCCGAACGAATATCGCATGGAGCGCGACTCTAGCGCTTCCACGCCAGCTTGGCGAGATGAGCCAAAAATTTGACAGACGAGCGGGCCATCAAGGACAGTCACACCCCTGCTCAACCTCGCCTCGAATTGCCGTTGCCGCTGTGCTCAGCCACGCCGTCTCATCCCCAACTGTGCCTCCCTCGCTTCGCGACTTGTTCGCCATCGATCCAGGCGTCATTTTTCTGAATCACGGTTCATTCGGAGCCTGCCCACGGGAGGTTCTCGAGGCACAGTGGCAATGGCAACTTGAGATGGAGCGCAATCCGGTCGAGTTTCTGGGACGGCGCTCGGCGGATCTCCTCTTTCGCGCACGCACGGCCCTGGCAACCGAGCTTGGCGCACGCCCCGAAAATCTGGTGTTCATCCCGAATTCCACAACTGGCGTCAATGTCGTTGCGCAGTCGCTCACGCTCGAACCGGGCGATGAGGTACTTGCCACCAATCTTGAATACGGCGCTTGTGACGCGACCTGGCAGCGCGTTTGCGAAAAGCAGGGGGCCCACTACCGGCAAGTGACCATTCCGTTGCCGTTTGAAAGCCATGGTGTGGTTGAGCGGATCATGGCTGCGGTTACCCCGCGTACACGCTTGATCTTCGCGAGCCACATCACCTCCACCACAGCGCTGATCCTGCCGGTTGCCGAGCTCTGCGCGGCAGCGCGCGCGCGGGGCATTCTCACGTTGATCGATGGCGCCCATGCGCCGGGTCAGATTCCGTTGTCGCTCGATTCGATCGGCGCCGACTTCTACGTGGGCAACTGCCACAAGTGGCTCTGCGCCCCGAAGGGCTCCGGGTTTCTGGTTGCAGCAGCTGATCAGCAAGA
>CAZORB010000170.1:0-6953 GCA_964581825.1 uncultured Bordetella sp. | reverse complement strand
ACTCGACGCATCGGTGATCAGCTGGGGCTACGCCGAGCACAGTGGCGGCCACAGCGGCTTTGACGCCTATCTCGGAAACACCGCGTTCGAACGGAAAATGCAGTGGCAGGGCACCCGCGATCTGTCCGCGTGGCTCGCCGTGCCAGACGCGATTGAATTTCTGAAGCGTCACGGATGGTCCGAGGTGAGACGCCGCTGCCATCAACTGGCATCACAGGCGCTTAAGGAGATCGCGGGGCAGCACGGCTTATCGCCTATTGCTCGCGACAATGACTGGGCGCAGATGGTGGCGATTCCCGTCCCCGCTACGGACCCAGAGCTTCTACGCCAGCGGCTGTTCAATGAACACCGCATTGAGATTCCTGTGACCACGCATGCGGACGCCGTGTTCGTGCGGCTATCGGTACAGGGGTATAACACTGAGGAAGATATTTCCATGCTGGTTCAGGCCTTCTGCCCCCAGCGATGAACACAACCAATCACTTTTAAGGAGCGTTGATGCGACTCTGCAGATTTGAACCCAACCGATTGGGCGTCGTAGAAGGTAACCAGGTCGCCGATGTCACGGATGCTTTGGGGATTCTGCCAGCCCACAGTTATCCGTTTCCCGACTGCGACCTCATGATCGCTAATCTTGATGCAATCCGAGCGCGAATCGGACAGTTGCTGCCCACGGCACAACGGCTCCCGCTGGCCTCGGTCAAACTGGCCTCGCCTGTTGCCAATCCTGGCAAGATCGTCAATGCGCCCATCAACTATCAGGCGCACATTAACGAGGCGCATCAGGACAAAGACCTGCAGCAAGGCATCGGGGGCCGCCCCACCAGCTTTATTGGTGACTGGGGTCTGTTTCTTAAGGCAAACAGCGCGCTGGTGGGCTGCGGCGCTGAGATTCAGCTCAGGCACCCCACCCGGCGTAATGACCACGAGGTGGAACTGGCTCTGGTGATCGGCAAAACCGCGCGATCGGTCAAGCGCGAAGACGCGCTCAGCTATATCGCCGGTTATGCCATTGGCCTCGACATGACTGTTCGCGGGCCCGAAGATCGCAGCTTCAGAAAGTCACCCGATACCTATGCGGTGTTAGGTCCCTGGCTGGTGACCGCAGATGAAATTGGCGACCCTGGCAACCTGGCGCTTGAGCTCTCGGTAAACGGAGAACTGCGCCAGCGCTCGAACACGCAGCTGCTGGTGTATGACGTGCCCAAGCTCATTGAATACGCGTCAGCGTGGTACACGCTCAACCCGGGGGACATCATTCTGACCGGAACGCCAGACGGAGTCGGCCCGGTAAAGCCCGGAGACATTATCCACGCGAGCATCGAAAAAATCGGCGACTTCAAAATGCGAGTGGCCGACCAATACGTGGCCTGATTGAGATGGGCAAACCCTAGCGAACCGCGATCGCCTCGACCTCAACCAGAAACTTCGGATGCGCAAGCGCCGATACGACCAACAGTGTTGAGGCGGGGCGATGCTCGCCAAGATGCCGCGCACGGATCTTGGCAAATGCGGCAAAGTCTTCAGCACGCGTAATGAACGACATGATCTTGACGACGTTCGACATGCTCATGCCAGCGTCTTTCAAGATCGCGTGAACATTGCCCCACACCAGTTCGGCCTGTTCTTCCAGCGAATCGGGAATGACGCCGGCCCGATCGATAGCCACCTGCCCCGAGATGAACAGCATATTCTCGGGGCGATGCACCAGAACGCCATGGCTGTAGGTACCGTTGGGCTGCGGTATGGATGCGGGATTGACTGACTGCATAAGAAATCTCCATGCTCGAAAACACTAAACACTGCCGTCGTAACGGGCTTCAATTCTTCGTACCAGCAGCTGCTTACGGTCTTCGGGTAAGGCACTGTTACGCAATATCCGGTCAAGCAACTCGGCACTGGCTTTCTGCATCATCGCATCAACATAGTCTGCGACCGACACACGATCGGGGTGAGGATTGAGTATTCGAATCGGGTCCCCGGCGCCAATGTCACCGGGCTCCTCCACCGACAGATACAACCCGGTCATGGCCTCGTTCAGCATGAATCGGGCAGCATCAGAGCGCCCTGCCCTGGCCGCAAACTTGTAGCAAGGCAATCTGGGCGAACGGACCACGAGGCGTGCAGACCCAATTTCAACGACATCGCCAATACACAAGGTGCGCTCGGATACGCCTTCAGTGGTGAGGTTCTCGCCAAAGAATGCAGGCGAGAGCGCGGCGCGATCGAGAAAGCCTGCCCACCTCGGATAGTGCTCGGAAGGAACCAGGCATACCGCTTTGTTCACACCACCATGCACCGCGCGATCTGCCTGTTGATCGCCTTCAAAGCCTTGCGCTGAGACCTTGACTCGGCCTGAAACGGGCTGTTTGGCGATGGCAGACGGCACATCGCCCCGCGCGGTAGGTAGCGGCGAGACGACTCCCAGCGAAACCGCGATCACCCTCATCGGGCGCCCTGCTACGCCGCGTACCGAAGCTTGATCGCTTCGATGACGCTCGAGTTCGAGGTGACGACGGGCACACCAAATGCCTTCTCAAGGAGCGGTAAGGCTTCGACAGAGCGGAAATTGGTGCACGACGCGAACAGACAATCAAAGCTTTGGCCGCGAAGCCTTTCGCGCGCGAACTCAACGATTTGCTCTGGGGTGGGATCGGCGAGCGCAACGTTGTCGGTAATGCCCATACCGTGTGCGCAGACCACGCCGGTATGCGTGGCCACAGCGGCTGCAACCGACTGTGTCAGGTCTTCGTTATAGGGCGTGATGATGGCTACTTTGGCGGCCTTTCGGCGCTGCAAGGCCTCAGACACCGACGACACCACGCCGATCGTGGAGCAACCGGCCAGTTCGCCGAGCGACCCACAGACCTTGGCGTCGTACGCAAGTCCGAATAAGGATCCCGCTGACGTGCAGCCAAACACCAGTACATCGGGGTTGAGCGTACCGAGATCTTTCGCGGCAGCAGGTGCATGTTTTTCGATCATGTCGAGCTCACACGCACGCGTGGTTTCCACTAAGTACATCCGGTCGGTGTGAACCGTGAATCGGTCTTTGGGAAGACCGGCGTGAAGATCGTTTTCCATGACCGTGTTGGATGACGGCACCAGAAGCGCAACGCGTACACGGCGAGTAGCAGGGGTGGATGTCATGGTTAGCACCTCGGTTGGGATGTTGGCAACGATAAAGGCTAGTGAGATAAATCGGGGTTCAGACAATGGATCCGATCAGTCGATGCCGGCCGTCGCGCATCACACTGGCCAGTTCGCGAAGCGGTGCTTCCAGTCCGCCAGCGCGAGCGGGCCCGCCAAGCGCCACACGAAGCGCATCGGGAGGCTCGGATCCATCCATCACAAAATGCGATGCGGGCGACACCAGGATGCCGCGTCGCGACAGTTCGGCGGCGATCTGATCGGGTACGGCGCTGCCGGTAGCGACCCACAGGTGGTACGACACCGCATCAGCCGAGGTTTGAATGCAGCCTTCCGGCAGCAGTCGGTAGGCGAGCGCGACACGCTCACGAGCTTCAGCCTGATGGCGGGATACGCAGTGCCCCAGCGCTCCGGACTGAATCAGGTCGGTAGCCAGTGCTGCCTGCAGCGACGACTCCGTCCAGCCCAGCGCGAGCAGCGCATCACGCGACCGCGTCATCCAACTGGGCGGACACAGGCTATAGCCCACGCGCAGACCCGGCGCCACACACTTGGACAGACTGGTGACGCAGATGACGCCTTCGGGCCACAAGGCTGCAAGTGCTGGCAAGCCATCACCCGCCAACAGGCCATAAATGTCATCTTCGATAATGGGCACTGACGCACCGCGAGCCAACCGCACCAGTTCGACTCGGCGGCGCTCGCTGAGCGTATGCGAGGTGGGGTTATGCCCGCTTGGGGTGCAGACAATGGCCTTGATGCCCGAATCACGAAGCCGCGACCGAAGCGCGCTGACCACCATGCCGTCGCTGTCGCACTCAATACCGACCAGCTTAAGTTGCAGCAGTTCGCCGATGCGGCGAAGGCCGCTGTAGTTGAGCCGCTCGCAGGCCACGCTGTCGCCGGGACGCGTGGTGGCCATGAGCGCGACCAGAAGACCATGGTGAGCGCCCTGCGTGACCAGCACCTGATCAGCCTGCGACGCGATGTTGCGCGCAGTAAAGAGCGCTGCGCCAGCCGCTCGGTTAGGCGCACTGCCCGCAACGGGTGCGTAATCGATCAGCTCGGACGCAAACTGCCGCTGGGTGACACGGCGAAGCGATGCGGCGACCCACTCAGCAGAAAGGCTTGCCGGGGGAATATTCAGGGAGAGGTCACGCCATCCTTCCTGAACCTCCGAGCTTTGCGACGGGGCAACAAAGGTGCCGCTGCCGGAGCGCGCCACCACAATGCCACGCCGTGCTGCCTCGGCAACGGCCTTGGTCACTGTAGCCACGGTGGTGCCAAACAGAGCCGCCAGATCGCGCTGACCTGGCAACTGCACGCCTGGTGCAAGCGCGCCCTGCCGAACCCCCGCCTCCAGCGCCTCGACCAGGCCGAGGTATTTAGGCGTACCCACACCGGGGCGCCGCCTGCCTGCACTGGCGAGAAAATCGCGGGCTGACGTGTCATCCGGGGGCGACTGCGAAACTGATGAGCGCGACTGAGCCATAAGCGTCATATTACGCTTTAGAAGCCACCCACAGGGCGCTCTCCCCCCAAAATTTCGAGACAACATGCACCGCACACTTCATTGACCCTAGAAAGCTCTATGACAGATAATGGAAAGCGAACTAGCACAGTCGGAGCCCGATCATGATCTCTCCCAGCGTCTCAGAACTCGTCGACGGCGAAGTCTATGTGCCTGGCCTGCCGGCCGAGCATCTTGTTGATACCTACGGAATTCCTGCCGACCAGATCTCCAAGCTGGGGTCGGCTGAAAACCCGCACGGCACCTCGCCCATGGCTCGCCGCGCGGTCGAGCAGGTGCTTGACCGTATGTCGATCTATCCTGAATGGACCTCCCGCCAACTGCGTGAGGCCATTGCGCGCCGCTATGGCGTTCAACCGGAAGGCGTGGTGTGCGGCTCCGGCGAAACCGAAGTCATCGCGCTCGTCATTCGCGCGTACGCCGGTCCTGGCGAGCCCGTCCTGATGCATGCGCCCTGCTTCCCGCTCTACCGAATCTTTGCCACCATGGATGGGCGTCAGCCGGTCTACGTGCCCATGGGCAAAGACTTCAACCTCGAAATGGACCGCTACCTTGAGGCGATGCGCAACCGCCCCAAGGTCGCCTTTCTGACCAGCCCGCACAACCCCAGCGGGCAGCTGGTATCCGAGGCCGATGTTCGCCGTGTCTGTGAAGCCGCGCACGAAGACACGCTGGTCGTGCTCGATGAAGCCTATATTCATTACAGCGAAACCGAGGGCAGCGTTCATCTGCTGCGTGAGTACGACAACCTGATGGTGCTGCGCACTTTCTCCAAGGCCTATGGGCTGGCTGGCCTGCGGGTTGGGTTTGGTATGTCCGGCAACCCGGCATTGGTTGAACCGCTGCGCCGCTTAAAGCCCACCTGGAACGTCGGCCAGCTGCAACTGGCGGGTGCAATCGCTGGACTGCAGGATGACGCTCACGTTCAGCGCGCAGTCAAAACGGTGGTCGACATGCGCGGCTATGTTGCCGAGCAAATGGCTCGCATGACGCGCTTCCGAATGGTTCCTAATTCGCGCGCCAATTTTTTCCTCACCGAAATCCTCGACCCCTCGCTCGACTCAGACAGCGTGTTCGAGGGGCTTCTGAAGCGCGGCGTTATCGTCAAAAATGGAAACCACATCGAAGGTCTGGGCTCGCGCTACCTGCGGGTCGATCTGAACCTGAAGGTTCATATGGATCGATTCCTGAACGCGCTCAGCGATCTGCCGGCTCGCTGACGGCAGTTTCCGATGTCGCGCGCTGCGCTCATTGGTATTGACGTAGGCGGTACGTTCACAGACGCCGTGGTGTTTTCGCCCGACACGGGTCGGGTCGTCGACGCGTTCAAACTGCCCTCAACCCCAGAGGATCCCGCTACCGCCGTGCTGGCGGCCCTCGAGCGTATCGCAAGCTCGGTGCCGCTTGCGCAGTCCAGCGTCTGCCACGGCACCACCGTAGGCACCAATGCGCTACTCGAGCGAAAAGGGGCGAAGCTCGCCCTGCTCGCTACCCGCGGCTTTACCGACATCATCGAGCTACGGCGCCAAGACCGGCCCACGCTCTACGATCTCAACGTTCAAATCGCCGAGCCGCTGGTTGACGTCGACGCCCGGCTTGCCGTTGAAGAGCGGCTGGATACCAGCGGCCAGATCATTACGCCGTTGGGCAAGCTCGACGGCGTGATCGAGCAACTGAGGGCGCTCGAGCCCGAGGCCATCGCAATCAGCCTGCTCCACGCCTATGCCAACAGCGCGCATGAACAGGCGCTGGTCGATCGAATCCGGGCTCACTTTCCCCAGTGCTTTCTAAGCGTCTCGAGCGACGTCTGCCCAGAACTTGGTGAATACGAGCGAACCAGCACCACCGTGGTGAACGCCTATATTGGTCCGCCCGTGTCGCGCTATCTGAAGCGGCTTGCTGATGACACGCACGCGCTGGGCGTTTCGCGGTTGCTCATCGTCAAGTCCAATGGCGGATTAAGCGCAGCCACCAATGCCAGTCGCTATCCGGTGCACCTGATCGAATCGGGCCCGGCAGCCGGCATGATTGCCGCAGCTGCCTTCGCACGCGCAACCCATCGCCCCAACCTCATCACCTTCGATATGGGCGGCACCACCGCCAAAGCGGGACTCATTCGGCACGGCGAGGTACAGGTCAGCGGCGAGTTCCGTGCCGACGCCGTTCGAGACGGGCATCCCATCGGCGGCTACCCTATCCGCAGCGCTGTCATCGAGCTGGTGGAAATCGGTGCAGGCGGCGGCAGTCTGGCCTGGATCGATGCGGGCGGCGT
>CAZORB010000169.1:0-8220 GCA_964581825.1 uncultured Bordetella sp. | reverse complement strand
GCGGTCATCAGTCCGATGTCCTCACCGGCGAGCGCGCCGCCAAAGGACACCGTGAAGGCCTGGTCGCCATCGGCGGTCACCGTGACGCGTCCCGCCTTACCCAGCTTCATATTGATCGCGTCCTCGATGTCCTGAGGCGTCGCGTCAAACGCAATTTCCTGAGTGGTCAGCGACTGATCGCCGTAGTCAAAACTCAGCGTGAACAGGCTGCCCTGGCTGCCGCCATCAAGCGCGATTCGCTGGACTTCGTTGCTGCCTGGCGAGCCCTGAGAGGCCTGGGTGAATCGAAACTTTTTCGACTCGGCCAGCATGACCAGCGGGTCGATCGGCGTGCCCTGGAGCTTACCGATCGCTTCAACCTTGAATCGACGGCCCGTGGTACCCGAATAGGCGTTGTCCTCGGTGACCGTGAAATCTGCCGCCGTCACGGTCTGGCCTGGCAGGACGTCCTTCAGCGTTTCTGCGAAGGCCTGGCGAAGTTGAGCCGCTGTCTCGCTGGGGTTGCTGTTATCGCTCCGGTATTTCCAGGTGGCCGTCTTCGGTGAATTGGGTGCGTCGAAATAGAGTTTGAAGCCGGTGAATCCAAAGTTGTCCTGGAAGGTGACAAGCCAGGACTCATTGGTTTGTTTGGCACCGCCCTCGGTGACGGCGGTGATGTCGACTGAACCGGGGTCAGGTTCCACCACGTCGGTGCCGTCACCGCCCGCGGTGGTGTCGGTGCCATCGCCACCCGCCGTGGTATCGGTACCGTCGCCGCCTGCCGTCGTATCGGTACCGTCGCCGCCTTCAGCGGTATCGGTGCCGTCGCCCTCTTCGGCCGGGGCCTCGGGCTCGGGTTCGACCTCGAGATAGCGAACCTCGTCAATCGAGACATCGGCGATCGAGTCGCCGCTAAACGACAGCACCCAGAAGTCAGTGCCATCGGCATCGGTGTCGATCGTGACTTTCAGCTCGAGCTCGAGCGACTCGAACGGATCGCCGTCCTCGTTCACCGCCTCTTCCTGAATCATCGTGACGAGCTTGTTGGCGGTGAGATTGCGCGGCACGCCAGAGAGCGCAAAGACATCGCCGTCGACCTCGATCTCGAGATCGAAGGTGCCCTCGCTTTCTTCGTCAAGGAGCGGCAACTCGACCGACGGGCCCTTGGCTGCACGACCCTGCGCGATTACGCCAGTGCGGGCCTTCAGGCCGTCAGCGAGGTCGCCCGCGCGCAGCAGCGGCTGGTCCGAAAGCGTCCAGTCGTCCCCATCAAAGCGGACCTGGTAGACGTCATCACCCAGAAACTCGACGGTGACGGCTTCGCCTTCCAGCGCAACATTGAGCGCCTCCTGAATCAGCTCGGCCTGCTCTTCGTTGGTGGGGCCTTCGGTGCCGTCGGTGGTGGTTTCCGAGCGGACCAGCATCAGTCCCTGTGAGCTTTGGCCGACGGTGCTCGCGGCGATCTGGCCCATGTCGGTGGCCTCGAGATCGCCCGTGAATTCGATATCGAAAATGAGCCCGCCAGCGGAGAAGCGAAAGCCGCCCGAAGTATTGGACTCGTCTTCATTGAACGTGACGGTGGCGTTGCCCTCACCAAACCATTCGTCGAGCACGGCCTGGATGGCCGCTGCATCCTGCTCTGGATCGCCGTGGAAGGTAAGCGTGGCAACGAGCTCGGGCGCCTCCTCTTCGGCACCGTCGGTGGCATCGCCTGCGTCAGTGTCGGTGTCGCCCGCGTCTTCGGTGTCCTCGGCGGTATCAGCACCGCCCTCGTCGGTGGTGTCGTCAGCCGCAGCGTCCTCGCCCGAGGTCTCATCGGCCGTGCCATCGGCTGCGCTGTCGTCGGCGTCACCAGCCTCGTCGGTGGCGGTGTCGTCAGTGCCGGTATCGGTTTCCTCATCGCCTGCGGCGGCGTCCTCTTCTTCCTCCCCTTCTTCAGCCTCGATCGGAATCAGACGCAGCGTGTATTCCGTGCCGACTGCAGCGGGTTTGTGAACAAAGATGAGGCGCTGCGCCTCGTTCTGAGGCACGCCGATCTGCAGCCACTCGATCGGTTCAGTCGTGACGTCATCGAGCGTCAGCGTGAACGTGGGCGGCTCGTCCCCAGAAAAATCGAGCGCATCGGTGGTGGTGAAGGTCAGGCGCTGGATTTCATCGCGCCCGGGGTCGGCCTCGGTTTGGATGTCGGCTACGACCCAGTCGGTAAAGCCAAACTGCGGGTCACCGGGCGACACGCCAGGCAGCGAATCGATGGTGTCGGGCTCGAGCGAGGTGTCTTGCTCTTCTTCGGCAACGGTATCGGTACCGTCGCCGCCCGCTGCGGTGTCGGTACCACCACCGCCTGTAGCGGTGTCATCACCCATGCCGAGCTTGCTTTTGAGTGCGCCAAGCGCCGCATCTTCGAGCGCGCCAAAATCAATCGGGTCGAGCTCGATTTCAAGCGGCTCGGCCTCGGCATCTTTCATGAACCACTGCAGCACGTCGGTGACCGACTCGGGCAGCAGCTCCAGCAGATCAAGCGTGATCGCGCCGTCGGCGGCTTCGAGGAAGTCGGGCAGTAAATCGCCCGCAATCTTGTCGATCACGGTCGACACTGGCAGCGCGTACTCGAGCTCCTTGCCGAAGAGCGTGGCCGTGATGACCGGATCGAGCAGACTGACCTTCGACGGAATGATCTTGATCAGGTTCTGAAACTGCTCGACCACGGTGGAGCCGGTGAGCGCGAGCTTCGGAATACGGATCTGGATAACCTCACCGGCGCCTTCGCCGGCGCCATCATCCGTACCAGGGTCGGTTTCATCGGTGCCATCGTCGGTGGCGCTGCCATCAGTGGCTTCGCCCTCACCCGCATCGGTCTGATCACCCGTCGTCGCGCCATCGTCTGCGGCGGCGCCATCATCAGTACCGGTGCCGTCTTCGCCGGCACCCGGCTCGGCGTCGGTTGAGCTGCCAAAACCGTCGAGCCCGAAGGGCAGTTCGAATCCTGCCGTGAGTGCTTCGAGATCAACCAGCAGGGGATCGAGCTCGGGGTTGACGAAGCTCTCGAAGAGCTCCGGCGTATCAATGGTGATGTCATCAAAGATCAGTTCGACCTGACGACCCAGCAGGGTAAAGCTGACCGAGGGCGCGGCGATGATGAACTGCGAGGGCAGAATCTGAAGCGTTTCGAGGCTAGGGCCGTCTTCTTCCTCGCCCTCCTCTTCATCGCTGAACAGATCGCAGGGGCACTCGCCCGCGTCATCGACCGGACGGAAATAGACCTCGGGCTCGAATACCGGCAGCTCGGGAATGAACTCACCGTCGAGCACTAGCGCTTTGAGGTCGATCAGTTCGGTGAGGGTGGTGTTGAGCCAGCCCGCGCGCAGCGCAAGCCCCCACTCGTACTCCTGCCCACCATGCTCAACCACGCCCATCGGCATGTCGAATTCGAAGAGCGGCAGACGTGGATCCGGCAGGATCAGATCGATGTTGAGTTCGGGCGCGGCAAACAGCATCTCGCCAAGCGGAATCGAGGGCACTTCGAAGTGCACGCCAAGCTCACGCTCGGCCACCTTCCAGTCGGTAGCCTCGTCTGCGTCGATGCCCTTCAGGAATTCGACCACCCGCAGGTCTTTCCAGCCCGCGCCCACCTTGAAGCCGACGTCGTACTCTTTTCCGAGAATGGGAATGGAAAAGAGCGAGACCTCGCGCTCGAAATACGGCATCTCGGTATCGAGCAGCGCGTTGAGCTGCTTGATCTGATCGAGCATGCCCGGCAGCGGGATCAGCTCGTACCAGTAGCCCGTATCGGTGTAATCGGTTTCAGCCAGATCGATCTCATCGTCGGGCCCCATGTAGCGGTAAATGCGGCCAGGTTCGCCTCCCGCTTCATGGTCATCATCAAGCAGTACCTGCTCGCCAAACGCGATTTCGGTCAGGCCATTACCGCTTCGGTGATCGACCCGGAAATACTCGCCATCACTTTCCTCGTCCGGCGTAGTGGCGGTGGCAACGACGGTGATGTCGGCGGTAATCGACGGCGCATCGCTTGCCTCAATCGATAGTTCGCCCCCCACCACAACACTGCGCGAATCCAGTTCCTGCCAACGATCGGAATCGGAATAGTCTTCCTCGGCAAGATCGACTTCCCCGGCCTCGCCGAGATAGCGGTAAACCTTGCCGGCATCTCCGCCATCGAGATGCCCGGTCGACACAAGCACCTGGGTGCCCGGTTCGATCTCCTGAGCCGCGTCGCGACTCTGGTGGTCGATTCGGAAGAACGCGCGATCACTAGCGTTAGCAACCTGCCGGACATAGGCGTCTGCCCGAGTGCTGACCGCGTTCGAGGCAAGCACCACACTTGCCGCTGAGCCTGAGCCTTCCGAGACGGCCTCGTTGCTGATGGTGGCTTCCAGCGTGGCGGTCATCGTGCCGCTCACCGACATGTCGCCGCCAATATCGAGCACCACCTGGTCGACTACCGCCAGCACCTCAGCCGGGTTTTCATCACCAATGCTGGTGCCGAGCAGCGCGTCGATGGTTTGCGTGAAGAGGTCTTGCGCTTCCCAGCCGATGGTGTTGTAGGCGAGGGTGACCCCCACCGCGGTGCCACCCGAGGTGATGCTTGCTTCGTTTTCGGCCGCGATGCCGGATTCGTTTTCCGCTTCAACCGTGAGATTGCCGCCCGCAATCACTTCGCTGCGGGTGATGGCGGCGCGAGCGCTGCTCAGCACCAGATTGGTGGCGATTGCGCCATTGACCGCGATGGGAACGGTAGCGGCCGGGCCGCCTGCGTCGGTGACACCGGTGCCGGCATCGCCCGCCGCAGTGTCAGTGGCGGCTGAATCGGTCGCGCTACCGGCTGCATTGGATCCGCCTGCAGCACTACCCGAGCCGGTTTGCGACGAGGTGCTATCGGGCGCGCCGCCCCCCCCAGCGTCCTCGGCCGCCGCCGTCGCGTCGGCAACGGGATCCTCCGCCTCCTCGGCCTCTTCTTCGGACAGCGTCTCGCAGGTGCCAGACAACGCCGAATTGATCTGTGCGAGTTCGAGTGCAAACACCGATACATCGCCGCCGGCGTCGATGTCCATGCGGTCGATGCCGGCATCGACATCGCCGCGAACATCGTTTCGTGCAGCCACACCGCCCAGTGCGGCGCCGCCGCCGCTCGTAGCCTCGAGGCTGACCTCGGCATCGATCACCGCAGAGTCATTGGCGGTGACTTCGATTGAGCCGCCGATGACAGCACGCACCCGATCCGAGATGGCGCGGGTGCTGGTCTCGGCTTCGCTCGGGCCGCTAAGAATGGGGCTGACCCAGGCGAGACTGCGGGTGCTGACCTTATTGCTTGCCAGCACGAAGCTCGCTGCCGCGCCGTCCGCATTGGCGGCGGCTTCGTTACTGATGGTGGCGGTGATGTGCGCGCCCTGATCAGCGCCAGGCTCTTCATCGAGTGCGCCCGCCTGAACCTTGACATCGCCTGCGACCTCGAAGCCGGTGTTGACGACGCGGGCGCTGATCAGTGCCGGCTGCTCATCGCCGATGCTCGTTCCAAGCAGGGCATCGAGGCTGTTGAACAGAACGTTTTGCGCTTCCCAGCCGATGGTGTTGAACGCGAGCGTGACACCCACTGCGGTGCCGTCGGAGCTCATGACCGCCGAGTTGGTTGCATCGATGCTGGAAACGTTGTCAGCACCGACCGTGAGGTCGCCTTCGACCAGCAGGTCGCTGTTTGAGATGACGGCGTTTGCGCGGCTCAACACCATGTTGGTGGAGATCAGCGCGTTCACCGCGAGGCTGGGTGGCGCGGGCGGTTCGGGGGCGGCTTCGGTCAGGCTGTCACCGCCGGCAGCGGTGTCGGCACCGGTGCCGGTATCGGCGGCTGCATCGCCGCCCGCGTCGGCCGTATCGGTCCCTGTGTCTGCTTCGACTGCAGCCTCAGCGGGGGCTTCAGCGGGCTCGGTTTCCTCTTCCGCGGGCGCCTCTTCTTCCTCGGCCGCGCTATGCGTTTCGCCGCTCAGGCACGCCTCGATCGATGCGCCCTCGAGCGCCATTACCGTCAGCTCGCCACCCGACACCACATCGACGCGGTCGAGCTCAGCGTCGGCGCTGCTGCGCAGATCGTTTCGCGCGACCAATCCGCCCACCGCTACCGCGCCGCCGCTTTCGGTCACCATGCAGACCTGCGCCTGGATGGATGCGGTATCGGCTGCGCTGACCTCGATGCCTTCACCGGCAACCAGCTGCACGCGGGGTGAGGCTGCGCCGTCAGGGCTGATGCGCGTTGCCGCACGCGAGGCGATCATGTTGCTGGCAAGCACAAAGCCTGCGGCTGTGCTCGCACCGCTCGAAGCGGTCGTGCGTTCAATGTTGGCCGAGACGCTTTCTTCGGTTTCGGCGGTAATGCTGATCGCGCCATCGGCCGTCAGGTCAGCGCCCCGAATGGTGGTGACAACGCCCGCGGGCTGTTCGTCACCAATGTCTGTGCCGAGCAATGCGTCGACGGTGGCGAACAGAACGTTCTGCGCCTCCCAGCCGATGGTGTTGAACGCAAGCGTGACACCGATCGCTGTGCCCCCCGCCTCGGCGGCGGCTGCGTTTTCGGCCTCAATCGAGGAGGCATTGGTGCCCGCGACCTCGAGGTCGCCCGCCGCGGTAATGGTGGAATCGAGGATGGAGGTGTTGACCTCGGCCAGCACCAGATTGGTGGCGATGATGCCGTTGAAGGCAAAACTTGCGTCTTCCTTTTCTTCAACGCCCGTGGTGCCGCCGCCTGAGGGTTCCTCTTCTTCGGCTGCGCCGTCGCCGGCGGTGTCGTCGGTAGCCGCTTCCTCATCAGCCGCATCGGCCTCGTCGCCTTCGCCCTCTTCTGACTCCTCTTCCTGTTCCTCGAGCGGCTGATCGGTAATCAGCGCGGTGAGCGTCGCGGATCCATCCCCGGTGATCGAGACATCACCATCGACCTCGAGGTTCGCCTGTTCAACCAGCGTGGTGACGATGCTGCGCAGATCATTACGCGCCGCAAGGCCACCAAGCGATGCGCCGCCCGCCGCGTCAGCCGACAGGCTGATCCGCGAGGCCACACCCGCTGTGTCACTCGCCTCGACCGTGAGGCTGCCCGCAGTGTGCGCATCAACGCCCGGTAAGTCGGTGAGCAGCGCCAGGGCGCGCGAACTCAGCATGTTGCTCGCGAGCACGAAGCTCGCTGAGGCACCGCCCTCGGAGGCGACGGAGTTCTCGACGTCAGCGGTGATCTGCGGCTCGGATACTGCGCTGACGGTGAGATCTTCGCCGACATCGAGCGAGGTACGGGCGATTTCTGCGCGCACTTCGGCTGGGCTTTCATCACCGATGCTGCTGCCAAGGAGCGCATCGAGTGCAGCAAACAGAATGTTCTGGGATTCCCAGCCGATGGTGTTGAAGGCAAGCGTGACGCCGGCGGCCACGCCGCCCGTGCTCTCAGTGGTTGCCGTGTTGCTCGCCTCGATGGTCGAGACATTCTCAGCTTCCACACCGAGGCTGCCGAGGATCGTGACTTCACTGTCAACGAGTTCTGCGGTGGCGGTGTTCAGCACGATATTCGCGGCGATCAGTGCGTTTACCGACAGGGCGCCGCCCAGGCCGCCACCGCCGGCAGCATCACCCGCGCCGGGTTCGGCGCTGGTGTCTGCGCCCGCGTCGGTGCCTCCGGCTTCCGGCTCGCCTTCAAACTCCGACTCGCTTGCCGCACTCACCTCGCCGCTCAATGATGCGGTGATCGAGGCATCGGACGTGCCCGCGACGGAGAGGTCGACCCCTGCGTCGAGCGCGGCATCGGCAACCGACGCCAGTACGCCCGCATGAATATCGTTGCGCACGACGATGCCGCCCACCGCAGTGGCGCTGCCGCCGCCCGATGCAGCAGACGCGGTCATCGTCACATCGGCTTCGATCGCGGATTCGTCTTCCGCCTCGACCGCTATCGAGCCACCCGCCTCGATGCTGACCAGGCCCGCATCCTCGTCGTCGTGGCCGCGGATCAACGCACGCGTTTCGGCGCGGACCCGGTTGCTCGCGAGGACGCCGGAGGCGCCCACTGCAGGCGCGGCAGCCGCGCCCGCATTGGTCTCGGATTCGTTGCTGACTTCCGCAGTCAGGGCAATGGAATCGACCGCACGGACACTGATATCGCCGCCCGCGGACAGATCAGTGCCGATGACCATCGCAGTGGTTGCGAGCGGAATCTCATCAGTGAGCAGGTTGGTGCCGAGCAGCGCATTGAGC
>CAZORB010000168.1:0-8240 GCA_964581825.1 uncultured Bordetella sp. | reverse complement strand
TATTCGACTTAGTCTTCGCGCTGGGCTCGGCATAGAACAGGCCGAGCGCCAGGTTAGCATCGCCCAGGGACAGGCCGATCGCGTCAGCGTTACGCGTATCGGTGTTATCGATCATGCCGTCCTGGTTACTGTCGACGCGATACGGGCCATTCAAGCCTGCAAACGCTTCCACCTTCGAGGCGCCAATCGATAGCACTTCAACAGGCACTTCACTGCCATCGGCGAGCGTTACTTTGGTAGCGCGTTTTTCGAACGCGGCTGTGCCATCCAGGTAAACGTAATCGCTGATCGCAATATGCACATCCGCAGACACGCGCAGCAGTTCGCCATCGGCGCCGGACATTGACATCCGCCGTTGCGAGTCGGGTCCGGTGACCACATCGAATTCGCTCTTTGAGAAGTCGATCACCTGGCCATTCTCAGCGCCAGGCAGATTGACCTGGACACCGATATTTTTCACTGCAATCTCGATCGCCTCCACGCCGATCAGCTTGGCAGCGTCCGCGTCGGCTTCAATGCCGATCCGCGTGGGGAGTGGTGCGGCTGCCGTGGCGAGGTTCGATGCGAAGATTCCGCTACCTTCGGCCGTGGCGATCAGGCGACCGCCATTGGCAGTGAGCGCGAGCGCGGTCCAGTTCTGGCCGGCCGATGACATCACCAGCCGCCAGTTTGCCCCGCCGTTGCTCGATACCCAGATACCGCCCTGCTCGCCGCGTGCGGCGGCGGCCATCTGTTTGCCGTCGGCCGATACCGACACGGCAGTCCAGTCGCGCGAATCTTCAGCCGCCTGCCAGCGCCAGTCTGGCAATGTGGTGTCAGCGATATACAGGCGACCGTTGGTGGCGGCTGCGAGGAGCCGCTCGCCCTTCGCGTCGGCCGATACCGAGGCCCAGCTGAGGTTGAAGGGCAGACCGCGGCTGGCGGTAATTTCCTCAACCTGTACTGCGCCGTTAGCAGCGACATTGGCTCGCACCAGCAGACCCGGCGCGCTACCGAAGGTTTGTGGCCCGGATGCAGCGATGAAGCTGCTGGTACCTGCCGCGTCATTGACCGCGTAGGGTGCGATTGCGACCCAGTTCGCATTCCGTATCGCGGCGGGCGCGACATTGATAAAGCCTTGCGCGAGATCGGATTGGCTTGCCTGCAGCGCACCGCGCAGCGGCTCGAAGTCGGCCGCACGAGCCACCGTGATCCGGCCGGTCTGGCTGGTTGCGGTCGCCGTGAGCGTGAACGCCCGATCGATGGTCTTGCCCTTCAGCACCAGCACGCCGCCGCTCAACACCGGATCGACCACGGTGCCGGCTGCGGCCGGCTTGGTCGCCTTCAGCTTGGTGAGTTCATCCTTCACCTTCTGATAGGTGGCCTTTTCTTTAGCGCCCAGCTTGTTGTCGGTTTCAAACTTGGCGATCTCGGCATCAGTGATCACCTTGCGGCTCGCCTGGGCCAGCCGCTCGGCATCAGCGCTGAGGCTCACGCCCGTGAGCACACCAAGCGCGAACGCGCCGGTGGCATAGCGGCTGTCGCTGTAGGTGCCATCGTCGTTGATCGTCATATTCGGAATCGCATTGACCGACTTCAGCGCTTTAAGCACCGCGATCCGGTATTCAACGTCTTTCGCCGCGATCTTCACGGCAAGCGCGCGCGGCTCGTCAAATAGCGTGAACAGCCGCTTGGCCAGGTTCTCCTGAACCTGCTGCGCGGTGGCCACCGCGCCCTTGTCGTCCATCCCCACCCTGAGGTCGGCTTCGACCAGCGTGTAACCGACCGGATTGGTGGTGACGCCCGCCACAGTGATCTTGTCGCCCACCGCCCAGGTGCCCGACAGACCCACCGCATCGGTCTGCACATTGGCGACGGACTGACCGGAAAGCGGCTGAATCCGACCTGAGCTTCCTGCGGAGAGCGATACGCCAATCGATTTCCAGCCGCCGCCTGCGCTCACCGGCTGCCGCGCCTCGAGCCTGAGCAGATTGCCATTGGTGCTCGCCAGAGCGACCGAGCCAGTTGCGGCATTGATCAGATTACGCAGCTTGATGGCGATATTGGCCTGCACCAGCGCATCACCCGTCCGGCCATACGTCGCCGAGTTGGGCCAAAAATCTGCATTCACGACCTTATAGACGATGTCGCTCGCAGCGAGCCCGCTGATCCGGATGGTTTGCCCAGGCAACCATGAGCCGGTCACCGAGAGCACCGCATCCGAGTTCATGCCCATCGCGGGCGACACACTGGCAAGGCGTCCGGCGCGCGTGAGCGCTGAGTATGCAAACTCGTACCAGCCACCGCCTTCGGCGACCGGCTTGCGGGCCGTGAGCGTGATCGTGGCGCCGCTGCCGGCGGCGATCGCAGTCGACCCGGGGGCTGCGTTGACCGCAGCACGAATCTTCGCTGCGATATTGGCGAGCGCCTGTTCACTGGTTGCCCGGAATTTAGAGCCCTTGCCGTCGGCGGTCAGATCGTTCGCCGTGACCTGATAGGCGATGCGCTGATCCGCAAGTCCACTGAGACTGATGATGTTGCCCACTGCGAATTCGCCGGACAGCATCAGCACGTCCAGGCTGCGCCTGCCAGCGGAGTCGACCGCCAGCACGCGGTCGTTGGCAAGCACCGCAACATCGGTATACGCATCGGTTCGCGCGCCCGAGACCGACCAGGTCGCTCCGCCGTCGCGCGACACCACCACGGGTCCGTTGATCACCACTGCGGCAATCGTGTCGCCGTCGGAAGAAATCGAGACCGAATCGTAGGCGAGCCCGGTCGGTGCTGAGCTGGCGGACCAGGTAATGCCACCGTCGGTCGATACCCAGATCAGCTGGGTGGTACTGCCTTTCTCACCCGCCGCAAGCGCGACCTGCCGTGTGGCGGATAGCGCTACATCGCGCCAGGCGAGTTTCTGATCAAGTGTTGAGCGGATGACCTCCCGCTCGGTACCCACCACCAGACCGAACTCGACGCCCGAGAGCGAGAAGCCCACCGCATCAGCGCCCGGCGTGTCATCGCTGTTGATCTTGCCGTCTTGGTTACTGTCGACAAGCGGGCCACCATTGATTCCGGCGAAGGCCTGAAGCTCAGTGCCGCCCACCGTCAGGACATCGTGGCTGGTGCGGCTGCCATCGGCAAGCACCAGGTCACGCGTGGACTTCTCGAATCCGAGCGAGCCACCCACGTAGAAGAAGTCACCCACCCGAATCTCGACATCGCCGACCGCGCGCAACAGATTGCCGCGATCGCCCTGCACATCGAGTTTGTAGCGAAGGCTCTGCCCGTTTTGCGGGTTGGTGCCAACCACAACCTCCTGCGGGCTCGCGCGGAAATCAATGACGCGGCGCGCCGGATCCACCGTCGATGGCAGGCCGAACACCTGATTGGCTTCCACCGACAGGTTCTTGGCCGACAGGTCGATGTCGGGGCCGCCGACAAACTGAATCGCGTCTGCGCCTGCTTCGAGCCCGAGCCAGGTGACGCCCGACAGCCCGGCGGGTGCCGCGCCGCGCGGCGTCATGATCGCGAGCGCAAACCGGCCATCCTCCAACGAGAAGCCGCGCGCTGCGGCATTGGGTGCGTCGGCTGCAGTGATCTTGCCGTCGGCATTGCTGTCGACCAGATAGGGGCCATCCACGCCTGCGAATACATTGATGCTGTCGCCGCCAAAGCTGAGCGCATCGACCAGCACCGAGGTGCCATCGGCGAGCTTCACCGGGGTGCTGTATTTCTCGAAGCCCAGCATGCCGCGCGCATGAACGAAACCACCCAGGCCCACCTCGAATTCACCGGAGGCGCGAATCGACTCGCCCCGCTGGCCATCGATATCGAGCACACGCGTGGTGCGATAGCCAGTGGACACCTCGAACGGCTTTGCCTTGAAGTCGATCACCTGCGTACGCGAGTCTGCGCCCGCAAGCGGGTTGTTCACCAGGTTGATTGCCACATCGATATGCCGCGCGGCAGCCGTGACCGACGGTACGCCCACCAGCGCCACCTCTGCGGCACTGGCCTCAAGCGCAATCCAACGCCGGCTGCTGGCTTTGTCATCGGCCAGCACCAAGCCGAATTCGCCGCCGTTGGCGGTGAGTCCGATCGCCTCAGGGTTGATGGCATCGCTCAGGTCCACACGGCCATCACCGTTGCTATCAACGCGATAGGGACCGTTGACCCCGACGAACAGATTGAGATCAGTACCGCCGATCGAGAGCATCTGCGTCTCGACGGTCTTACCGTCGGCAAGCTTGAAACTGGGAGCGGATTTCTCAATGGCGAGCGTGCCACTTGCGTGGAAGAAACCCGCCACATCGATTTCCATGCCGCCTGCCGCGCGAATCAGTTCGCCGCGCTGACCATCAAGCGTAAGTTGCAGGCTCTTGCCGGTGCCCGTGGCAATTTCGACTGCGCCGCTGACCTCTTTTGCGTCAATCGTGCGGGTGCCGAAGTCAATCACCTTCTTATCGGCCTCGGCCTCGGTGAAGCCATGCGCGAGATTGATGTCGATGCCCAGCGAATGTACTTTCAGCTTGATGTCATCGGGTAGCCCCACCAGTGCATCGACGCGCTCGATGCTGCCGGTGAGCGATGTCCAGCGCTTGCCTGCGTAATTGGTTTCCGTGCTTTCGGGCTGGAACAGCGCAAGCCCGAATTCAACGCCGCTCACACCCAGGCCGCGTGCGGCGGGGTTCACCTCGTCTTTGTCGATCTTGCCGTCTAGGTTCAGATCTTTGCGATAGGGACCCACGCCGACGAATGCGCTCAGGTTGGTACCACCCACGCTGATCAGCTCGGTCTTCACCTGGCTGCCATCGGCAAGCCGCACCGTCTGCGCGCGACGCTCAAAGCCAAGGGATCCGGAGACCTCGAAGAAGTCGCCCACTCGAAGTTCCACATCACCGGTGGCGCGCACATACTGACCCAGACGACCATCGTGTCCAATCTTGATCGTGCTGCTTGGACCGTTGATCACATCGATCGCACGCCGGCCTTCGTCGGCCGCGAAGTTGATCACCTTGGTGTCGTCATCGACGTTGGCAGCAGTGCCCACCACCAGATTAATATCCAGCCCGATATTGCTGACCTTGATCGTGACATCGGGTAAGCCCACGAATTCCACACGCCCAGCCGTGGCGGTTGCAGCGCCCCACTTCAAGTCGGCTACCTGCGCCTGACCGGCGACTGGCGTAAAGAGCGCAACGCCAAAGTCGACATCCTCCATCACCAGGCCGAACGCTCGTCCATTGGGCGTATCGGTGGCGTCAATCTTGCCGTCCAGGTTGCTATCGACCCAATACGGGCCATTGAGACCCGCAAAGGCGCGCAGATCGCGCCCGCCGAAGGCGAGCATGTCGGCGCGCACCGGCGTGCCATCCGCGAGCACCACGTCGCGGGTGGATTTTTCGAAGCCCACTGAGCCGCTCACCCAGAAGAAGTCGGCTACCTGAAGCTCGATGTCTGCGGCCGCGCGAATCAGCGTGCCGAGGCCACCATCAAAGTTGATGGCCATCGACGGCACCGTGCCAGCGCCTGTCGCGCCGGTCGGAATCGTGAGCGGCGCGTTCTTGTAATCAACCACAGTTCGACCATCGGTGCCCGCGTTGACCTGCACGCTCAGGCGCTTGGCCTTCGCCTCCATCAGGGGCAGGCCGAACTCTTCGGCGGTCTTGGACGTGGCGGTCGCGCTCACCCAGCCACGCGGTGAAACGGTACTGTTGGCGGGCAGCTTCTCGAATGCCAGCGACAGGCCCAGATCAACGCCCGTCAGCTCGAAGCCCGCGGCAGACGGGTTGGGTGTCTCGTCCGCGAGATCGCCGTCGCGATCGGTGTCGAGGCGATAGGGGCCATTCAGACCCACAAATGCCTGCAGGTTCGAGCCGCCGATCAGCCAGCGGCGCGTCTGAACCGAGGTGCCGTCGGACAGCGTCAACAGCGCATCGGCGTTCTTCAGATCGAAGCGGCCGTCCACAGTCAGGAAATCAACCGTGGTCACGGTCATGCCCACCGAGTAACTGCGCTCGGTTCCGAAATAATCGGAGTTGAAGAACATGCCGAGCCGATCAGCATCAAGCACTGCGTGCGCACGGATGTCGATCAGGTCCGACAGCGGACGCGCGATGGTGTCAAGCGCAAGCGCCTTCGAATCAGCCGCGATTTGCAGCAGTCGCGTGCCCGAGCTAAAGCCAAACAGGCCTTTGCCTTCGGTGAAGCGGCCCGCGATCGAACCTGCATCGATGACTGCAAACTTCTGCTTCAGCTGCGGCGTAAAGCCAGGCTCCACCACCACGTCGACTTCAACCGTGTCAACCGTCTCCTTACCCATCACCGGCTGCCGGAGCTGAATATCGAGGATCGAGCCCGGTGCGAGCGTGAGGGTGCCCGTGACCTGCAGCCGGTCGTGGCCGCTTGCGGTGCCATCGGACAGACGGAGTGATAGCGTCTGGCCTGCTGCGATGGTCTGATTGCCCTCGACCCTGAGGAGCCCGGGCGACGCGCCGCGCTTAATCGTGCCGCTCGTTGCCAGTGCGCCATTCGCGTCGACGATACGAAGACCATCGGCCGCGCGAATCAGTACCTCGCCCGCGGTGGTGAGCTGCGGCACATCGAGTTTGTCAACCGTGGTGGCCGCCTGCAGCGTGATGCGCCCCGATCCTGCATTCACGGACTCAGCAAGTACGATGCGCGACGTGCTGCCCTGCGCGGCGATCGTGACCGTGCCCACTCCGCCCGTAGCAATCTGGGCACCGGATTCGCTTCGAATCGTAGCGCTTGCGGTCTGCGAGCCGGCAGACAACACAAGGTCGCCGCTTCCGATGCTGCGGAGTCCGTTCAGTGTTGCGGTGAGTGCTTCGATCGCGCGCCCCGCACGGGGCACCGATACCGATACCGCGCCCAGCGTGACCGAGTCGGTTTCGGTCAGCCGGACATTGGCGCCCGCCTGCGCGGCGAGCCGTCCGACCTGGATTTCGAGCGCATTGGTTGCGATGGCTGCGTTGGTCGAGGCCACACCTCCCAAGGCAAGCGCACCGCCGATATCTTCGGTGGCCTGCGCCAGCAGGCTGGCCGCCACGATGTCTGGCGACGCGCCTTCGGTGGCTCCGTCGGCATCGATGATCGACCCACCACGCGCAATCAGTGCCACAGAGCCGGTGCCCGCCAGCACCTCGGCCACTTGCAATGCGCCGTTGAGACCCTGACCGGATGCGATCCGGATCGCGCCGCCGCCATCGGCCGTTGCAGTGCGAACCTGTGTACCGGCAGCCAGCGTGATGGCCTGCGCCGATGTGATCTCGATGGAGCCGCCCGGATTCTGAATGGTGCCGGCGGCAGCATCCTGAATAATTGGTCCCGCCAACGCGACAAGACTCAATGCCCCGCCGGCGGCTGACACGCCGCCTGCGGTGCGAAGCGCAAGGCCAGAGGCCGCGGACGCCTCCAACAGCAGATCACCGTTGCCAGCGAGATTCACCCCGTCCGCAGCCACTGCAAGACCAGCGGCCTGAATCAAGAGCGAACCGCTCGCGGCCTGCGCATCGATCGTGACCTCAGACAGACGATCGCCCGTCGAGGCAAGGCGCAAGGCATCGCCTAGCGTTCCATTGCCCGCTGCGACGCCAATCCCGCCGCCCTGGGTCGACAACGATACGATGGGCGCGATCAGATCAACGCCCGCTCCCGACGTGGCGCCAACGATGGCGCCAGCAGCCGTCTCGAGCCGCGCTTCAGCGCGCAGCGAGCTGTCCGACTGGCGCAGCACCAGTCGATCGAGCGACAGGTTGCCTGCAGTTTCACGCAACGCAAGCGATCCACCCAGCGAGCCGGTGAGCGCGCCCTGCAGATCGACCAGCAGCGGATTGGCGCGACTACCCGCGCCGGCTGTGGTGCCGAGCGTGGTGTCGATTCGTAGCGTACCGGCCGAGATCAGTGCGGCTGCGTTGGTGCGATCGATTGACAGCCGCGACGAGAGCGCAACGCTGCCCTGAGCGCTGATGGGCGCTGCGAGCGCAACTCGCCCCTGGCGCCCGGCCACATCGATCCGTACCGTGCCGCCCGCGCCCTGGGCGCTGATCGGCCCTGCCAGGGTGATCGCTGCGCCATCGGCAGCCGCCGCCGTGGCAAGGCTGCGCAACACGATGTCGGCCGGCGAAGCGGAGCTGCCCGCCTGCATCCGATCGATGGTGAGGGCTGCCGCCGAAAGGTTATCAATCAGTGCATCGCCACCGGCCTGCACATCGAGCGAACTGGCTGCAACCGCCAGCGAT
>CAZORB010000167.1:0-8246 GCA_964581825.1 uncultured Bordetella sp. | reverse complement strand
CAGGCGATGTTCTGATTCTTGCGCGTCAGGATATTTCTGTCGGAAGCATCACCGCCGATGGTTTCTCAGCCAAATCGGCCGAGGGTAAGGCGTCTGTAGGCGAGGGCGGTACTCCCGAGACCCGGGTGACAGAGCTGCTTCTCACCACCATTGGCAGCATCGGCACCCCCGATTCACCGCTGATGGTGCAGGGTGGCCGTCTGTCGGCGCAATCGGCGAGTGGCGATATCTACCTGCAGTCGAAAAACGAATTGCGAGTGGTGTCCGTCGGCATCGACGTTCGCGAAGTACGGGCGGATGCCTCTACCGTCGCAAGGCCGATCGCCGCGCAGAACGGTATTCGCAGCACGACACTGACGCCGTCAACGGTTTCACTTGATGTCGAGCAGGGCAACCTGGTGATCGATACCGGACTGGTGCGTGCGGACACGGTCAGGCTCGTTACGCGTCAGGGCTTTGTGGTTGACGGCAACGATGGTGTATCGGGCAGTTTCGCCGATGCAGACCTCGATATCGATGCTCGCCGCCTCATTCTCGATGCGCCCTGGGGCGCACTTGCGCAGCAGAATCGGTTGGTGCTGCTCGATGCATTCGCGAGTGCGAGAACGCTGGCCGACGGCACTCACGCGGGTCAGTTCCTGTTCGGCGCCATCGGCGACAACAACTCGACCGCTGCGATCGAGTACGGGGTCGCATCGCAGGCACAGTACGAATCCTGGCTGTACCCCAACGGGGATGGCAACGCCAATATCGCCAATCTCCGGCAGTTCGCCAGGACACTCGAGTTCGTGGCGAATCGCGAGCCGGGGCGGGCCATCACGCTGGCTGCCATGGACAACCCAAGCCGTGCGGATGACCGCGGCGAACTGCGCACAACCGGGCTGAAAGTCACTGGCACCACAGTGCGCTTCGAAACTGCGGTGGTGGCCGATCTGTTCGACCTGGACATCGGCCCCATCTCCGGTGGTGGCAAGGGCCTGCTGGTTCTGAATGGCAAGCTCAAGGCATCTGGTCTGGGCGGTGTGAACTTCTCGGATCGCCCTTTTGACGTTCAGGTACCGGCAACGTTCCGGGTTGCGCCGAACGTCGTCACGGGCAGCCTCGAGCTTGGCGGGCCTGCGCTCGGCGACGTCACCGTGCGCAGAGTTGATGGCAAGCTCGTTCTGACCCGAGAGGGAAGCAACGTCGAGATTGCCAATCCGGAGTCGGTAACCATCAACCTGCGTGCAGGCGAGGTGCTTACTGGTACCGCCGAGGCGTTCAGCAATCTCCGCATTACCGGCGCGGGCAGCGTTGTGCTTACCGCAGTCTCTGCGGCGCCCACCGTTCAGCCAGTCCTCGTCAACCTGTCCCAGATCGCCGGAAGCAGTCTGACGATGGCCGTGACGAATGCCGTCACGCTCGACTCGGCCTCCAACCTGGGTCAGTTCAAGTTGCGTACGGCTGCTGGCCAGACACTGACGCTCAGCGCGGCGCAGGCCAGCGGCAAGTCCATCAACGGTACGGGATCCGTGACAATTACCGGACTTGGCGCGGGATCGGCCCCGGTTGATCTGAGCGGCGTCATATCCTCTGGCGCGCTGCTGGCAGAAGCCGTTCCCAACGCAGTGCTAAGCAGCGCCAACGTGCTCAATCCGCGGTTTGTGATTCAGTCCGCAGGCCCCAACGGCGCTCCTCAGACGTTGACGGTCGCATCGTCAATTGCCAATGGCCGCCTGATCCGTGCGGCGGGCGAGGTGGTCGTCACCGGTCTCAATGGAACGACGGTTGACCTCAGCCGGGTGCAGGCACTGGGAACGGCGGCGCTCAGCCGACGCGTGGTCATTGCAGCCGACACGACGCTTGCCGCGGCCACCGAACTCGGTTCGTTTGCTGTCGAGGTGAACTCGGGCCGAACGCTTACCCTTAACGCCGCTCAGGCGAACACTCGTTCCGTCACAGGGGCGGGCAGCGTACGCGTCACCGGGGTGGACGATCGCACACTTGACTTCAGCCAGCTGGCGGCGACTGGAACCCGCTCAGCCTCCCTGGCGGCGGGTGCGTCGTTGCTACGACTCGATCCAGCGACCGTGTTGGGCAGTGTGCAGTTGACGGTCGATGCGGGCCAGACCCTGACGCTCAGTGCCAACCAGGCAAGCCGACTGGCTGCCGACACGGGTCGAGTGATCGGTGCAGGCGTCACACGCGTGTCCGAGCTTGGCTCATCCGTCGTGAACCTGTCGGCCCTGAATTCGAGCCGCGTGGAAGCCACGCTGGCGTCGGGCGTTTCCGCCCTTGCCGCCGGTAGCGTGTTGGGCACTGCCATTGTGACCGTACCCGCCGGGCGTACAGTCTCGGTCGCAGCGTCGCAACTGGGCAGTGCTCGCTTTGAAGGTCCGGGTACGCTCTCGCTCACCGGGTCGGTCGCAGCGAACACGTCGCTGGCGGGCGCGGCAACGCAAACGGTTGACTTGACCGCTGCCGCGCTTGCTCAGACCACCACACCAGGCACTGAAATCACGCTGACAAGCGCATCGCGCTTCATTGTCACGCCGCAGCAACTGCAGGTCACCAATATTCGAGGCAACGCTGCTAACAACACGCTGGTTGTTGATGTGTCGGGTCTGAACTTCACATCCACCGGAAACGGACCTCCCACGGCGCAGGTACGTCTCAACGTGGTCGACTCGGTGGGAGGAAACGACACCATCACCTTCCGATTCGGCGCAGGCAGCATCAACCGTGTGGTCAGCCTTGATCCGGCGTCGGTCGTCCAGCTTGGTCAGGTCGCAAACGGCGAAAGCAACACGCTCGAATCGAGTAATGGTGTGCTCGACATTAGCAAGGTGCCGCTTGCCAACCTTGGCGGGTTCTCGCGGGTGCTGGTCAACTCGGCACTCACTGTGTCGGTCGATCAGATGAAGCAGTTGCTCGATACGGGCGGTCTCGCTGAGTTCCTAGGCGATGGCGTGCTAACCGTAGAAGGCGCGATCACAACACAAGAGATCGACCTTCGTAAGATTGGTTCCTTCCAGCCGGGCGGCGCTCTCAAGCCCGAGATCCGATTCGTGAACGCGTCGGCCAATTCCATCAAGAACGCTTCCACGCCTGGGGGCGGGATCGTCCTGCCGGCTGCGGGAAGCGCGGTCCAGATCCGAATTGGGTCGGAGCTTGTGCAGGGATTTGACAGCCCGGGGGCACCGATCGCTCCCAACGCCAGCGTTGTAGTGTTCAATGGACGCCAGCTTGAGGCGCTCGTTACGCATCCCAATGTTGCGAACATTGCATCCCTGACCCTTTCGGGAGACGTCGCGGTTGCTGGTTCGGTGAACCTTGGAGCAAGCGGTCCGTTCCGGTCGGATCTCGTTCTGATCAACAACGCCACATCGCTTACGGTCGGGACGGGCTCTACGCTCACTCTGAGCGCTACCCAGGCTGCTTCGGCCAAGATCGGCGGCGCCGGCCAGGTGCGAATCACAGGGCTTTCCAACCTGAGTCAGGCACAGTTGTCGTTTGCCGATATTTCAGCATCCACCACACTGGTTGTAGATTCGTCGATGGCGCTTCCTGCGGGCCTCGAACTGGGTACGGCTAAGCTGGAACTGGCGCCCGCCGTCGAGCTCACTGCCCGCGCTGATCAAATCACGGGTCGGACGGTCAGGGCGGCTTCGGGTGCGAAGCCCACTTTGACAATCGTCGGCCTGACGGGAGGCACCGTTGACTTCAGCGGGGTTGCGTCCTCCTCGGAACTCAACAGCCGCGCTCTGGTGCCGTCGAACCTGCTGGTGTCTTCGGGTAGCAGACTTGGTCCGGTGGCACTCGTTCTGTCCGGTTCGGCCGAAGTCAAGCTGGCTGCGGCGCAGGCCAGCGCGCGCAGCATCACCGGCTCGGGTTCGGTCAGTCTGCATGCGCTTGACGCCCCTGCGTTCAACCTGTCGGGTATCGCTGTTCCCGCCTCGGCAAGTATCGGCCGAAGCACTGAGATCGACGCCGGCTCTGTCTTAGGTGACAGCCTGACGCTGCAGCTCGTAGATGATGCGACGCTGACACTGTCTGCTGCGCAGGTCACCACGGGCAGCGGTGACGCGGCGGCCGGGCGTGCGATTACAGGCGCGGGGTCGGTCACAGTCACCGCGCTCGGCAGTAGTCGTGCGATGTTGAATAACATCACGGTCACAGGCCCGGTTGCTGCACAGGTCCCCGCCAGTTCAGTGCTGAATGCCGCGACTAACCTCGGTGGGGCTGCGCTGTTCGTCGACGCCAACGCAATCCTCACGCTTGCGCCTGCGCAAACGGTCGTCGGCAGCGGCGCAACCGCAACCGCGCGGGAGATCCTCGGCGCAGGTGCGATCCGGCTCTCGTCAGCCGCTGGAACAGCTTCATCGCCCGCTGTCGTAAGCGGTGCCAATCTGTCCAAGAGCGAGGTCACTGTCCGAGTAAGCGGGCATCAAAGTCTCTCGGCTATCCCGCTGGGGTCCTCCCCGATTTCGGTGGACGCCGACAGCTCTGTCACGCTGACCGCGGCGCAGGCCAGTGGACGCAAGGCGAGCGGTGCAGGTCAGGTGCTCATCACTGCGCTGGGCGCTGCGGCGCAGGCTGATTTGTCGGGCGTTACCGCGGCGAGCGCCACTGCCTTGGTCACGTCAAGCTCGATCTTCAAAGGAACGCTTGGCAAGACCCAGCTTGTGATCAGCCCCTCGGTGGCTCTCACAATTAACGGACCCATCGTGAGCGGTGCCACCGTCACCGGTAGCGGCCGACTGATCGTTGTCACTGGCGAGGTCGTCGGGGCCTCTGGCAGCGTCCTCACACCCTCCGAGGCACTGGCCACTTTCGATCTTTCCAAGGTCGCCAAGTCGGTTAACGTCGAGGCGCGTCTCAATTCAGGTACCGAACTCGAGACTGATTCAGTGGACATCCGAGCCCTGGGTCAGCTGGCGGGCGCCAACGATGTGGTTCAGTTGCGCCCAACGGTCGACACCAAGGCTATTCGACTTGCCGGGTCAACGGGCGCCAGCGCGGCTGACTCGCTGTTCGTCAACACGACCGAGTTGACTTCGCTCGAGGTCAAAGAGTTGGTGGTCGGGTCCTACACCGGTAAGCATGTCATTCAAGTGGGGGATCCTGGTAACACAGGAACCATCACCTTCAGCCTGCCGCTGACGCTGCAGGCGCCGGTCGCGGGAGGACACATTTTCGTCAATCAGCGGATCACTGGCGAAGCGTTGAAGATCTACGGTTCAGGGGCCACGACATCACTCAACAACGACATCCTGATGCTTGATGACGTACTGATCGACGACAGAGTGATTGTCACCGGCGGTCGAACCATCGTTGCCAGAACGGCGGTACCTGGCGGCTCTGGCGCGGACGGTATCCGGATCACCGGCGACGTGGTGAACAACGAGGCCGCGGGCGATGACAGCCTCACCCTCACAGCTGGCAACTACGACATCACGTTCAACAAGTCGATCAAGCTGAACAGCATGTCTGTTTCCAACTTCGATGACCTCAAGTTCGAGGGCGACGTCGAGATCGATAAGGGAACGCTCGAGATCACTCTGGGGGCAGGCGACACAGTGCGGTTTGGCGGCAAGCTCACGCTCAAGAACGGCGCCAGGCTGGTGGTCAACGGCGCTGCGAACGCGAGCGAGATGGTGATCTTCGATGGCGGACTGGTGGTGGCCGATGGCACTCCCGCAGCGGTTACTGCGACCTTGCTGAATGTCGATCAGGTGGTCGTCAACAATGTAGCCGGCGCTGCAGTGACACCCGGATATCTCACGATCAACAACGCAAGCGACGTCAGGCTCACGGCGGGCCCCACAGGCGGGCGCACACTGGTTGAGGCCAGCCGCACTGATGCGGCAGGCATCATGTTCGGGTTGCCGACCTATCCGGTGAAGACCGGACTGGTTTCGCCTGCGGGCACCGCTTCGATGTCGCTCAGCAACATCGATCTGGTGGTCAATGCCGCAGGCACCGTGCAGTTCAATCGTGGGCTCGCGCTGCTGGGTGGCTCAACGCTTGATATCAACGGCGGCTCCGTTGCGGGGACCACGAACCGGGCTGTCTTCGACGGCGGGCTGCGCAGCGACGCTGGCGTGTCCACCACGCAGCTCACCATCGATAATGTCGCAAGTGTGGACTTCGGTGTTCTCAGCCTGCCAGCGAATCCGGCAACGGTTGCCACCACGGCGAACCTACGCCTGTCGGGTGTGGCGCCTGGTGGTGTGGCAGGAACCCTCAGTCGCGTCGATATGAGCTTCGGCGGCGCGGATACACAGCAGATTCTGATTCGACCCGCCACCAGTCAGGGTGTTGTACTGGGAGCCATCAATGCCCCGGCGCCAGTGGTCGCCTCCGATACGCGCTTTGACATCACTTCGGCTGCAGTAAGGTTCGATCAGTCCATGTCGATCAACGGACTTTCGGCGCGAAGCGACGCCGGCGGTACGCTGACACTTGCATCGGGCGCGCCCGCTGGGCAAACCGTAACGATCACGACGTCTGCGACCAGTGGTCGGGCGGTCGAACTGGCGGCGGATTCCACGATTGACATCGCAGCGGCGGTGCGGTTGCGTGGATCGGGCGGCGAATTCGTCCTGCGTCCCGCCACCGATACACGGTCTATCGTGATTGGTGATTTGGTCAGCGATGTCGGGTCGGTCCGAATTCTCTCCCGCGGTGGGTTCGACAGTGCGCTCGATGGCTTTAGCACCCTGGTGATTGGCAGCGATCAACAGCAGGGTTCCATCACCATGGGTCAATCGGGCGCTGGGCTTAGCTTCGCCGACCCGATTGAGATTCGCGTCAAGGCGGGCGCAGCAGTCCCTGTCAGACTTCAGAACGATATCCGCGGCGTGTCGCTTACGACGAGCGCGGGCAGCGCGGTGGTTAGTAGCGGACCGCTTCTGAGCTTCTCCGAGCGTGTCCAGCTGGGCGGCTCGGTCCAGATCGCGGGAAGCACAACGCTCCAGTCCAAGACTGTTGATTTCGGTGGTGGCGTGGGATCGGTAACCGCCACAGGGTCCGCCACGCTCACGCTTCAGCCCGCCTCGAGGGACGCTCAGGTTCAACTGGGCGGAACCGAGAACGGCGGTTATGTGATTGACCGTGACTCAGTGCTCGCGCTTGCAAGTGGCAGCGGGCGTGTGGTCATCGGCTACGACGCCACTCAGGGTGTCGGCACCCGGGGTCAGGTCACGGTGTCGGGTACGGTTGCAATGCAACGGCCGCTGTCGATCTTCGGTCAGTCGCTGGTGATGACGGCCGCCGATTCGATTACCGCAACCGATGTTCAAGTCCGTCTCACCGGCGACGCGCTAATTTCAACCTTGCGGGGCGAGTCCTCGGTAGCGGTCTACAGCACAGGTGGAACGCTCCGATCCTCCGATGCGACGCTTCTCAACATCAGCAGCACTCGTCCCGGGGGCGCTGTACCGCTGCTCGTGGTGAGCGGCCGTGGTCCAGCGGTGGGTTCCGGACAGTCCCCGCTTACAGCGGCGGCGGATAGCGTCAACGTGATGGTACCCACGGGCGGTGTTGATCGGACGCAGCTTGCTAACGGTACAACCCGGTACCTCGGCTACGACGCCAACGGCCGGTACCTGATGCTGAACGTGTCAGCGGGTCGCTCTCAGTTCAATCCGTCAATCTACGACCCGCAAGGCGATAGCTGGCAGCAGAGCCAGCTCGGCGCAGCCTCAGTGGCCTACCGTGCCACGCCGTCCAGTACCGCGCTGCTGGCATTGAAGTCGCTGGATACCGCACCCTTTATTTCGTCTGGGTCATCGTCCACGTCTGCCGCACCCGCTTTGAAGGGGCTCAACGCCAGCACTCAGGGCTATCTCCAGTCGCTTGGCAGCGTTGAACGCGTCAATGTTGGCGCGGCGCCGAACTGGGGTACCGCACGGTCGGGTGATGGGCTGCTTGACGAACTCTTCGATCCGCTCGAGGCCGATCGAGCCACTGATCCTTCGAGCTTAGAGAACGCATGGCTGCTGGGAACGCACTCGTATCTGCCCGGCGCAACGGGCGTCGACACCATCGGGTCAAGCGCATACGAATATTGGAGTGATGACGATGAACTTAGCATCTGAACGATGCGCGGAGCCCGTTGATCTGAATGGGTTGGCCAGCAGCGTGCCTCAGGCGGTGGTCCTAAGGCGAGCACGTACGCTGACTGCGGCGCTGTTTACGCTTGCTTTGGCCGCGTGTGGCGGCGGCGGGGGAGGCGGAGGCCCCACCCCAACGACAGCATTTTT
>CAZORB010000166.1:0-8249 GCA_964581825.1 uncultured Bordetella sp. | reverse complement strand
CGACCCTGCAACGCCCAGCCCTTCAGCGACTGCTGGCCGACGTCGCGGCGGGCCTATTCCGCCGCGGCTTGCCCCGTCTCAGTCGCCATGAGGCGACCTCAGACCGGGACGTTGGACGACAAGTGATCAATACGAAGGCCGTTACTCTGATGCCGCTCACTGGAAGCATCTGTTCAGAGGCCCCGCCCCCGGATCAAACGGAGCAACAGCACGATGACGGCAATCACGAGCAGGACGTGGATCAGCCCGCCCATGGTGTACGAGGTGAGCAAGCCCAGCAGCCAGAGGACGACCAGGATGACAACGATGCTCTCAAGCATGGGTCTCTCCAGTGAGCGCGAGGTTCATCGGGCAGGGGCACGGCGCAGGATAATCGCCGAGACCGCTGCTCACGCTTAAAAGGCAGCAGATCATGGCCGCACGATGATCTCGTTGCGAACCACCTTCACACCATTGACGTCTCGCGCAATTCGCTCTGCGACCGAGCGCTCCTCCGGATTCTTGGCAAAGCCCGACAGCAGCACCGTACCCTTGAGAGTCTCAACACGAATGCTTACTGCATCAACTGCCTTGCTTTCGACAAAGCGACTCTTTATTTGCGTGGTGATGGTGGCGTCGTCGATGTAGGCACCGACGCTCTCCTGACCTCGTGTCACTGCACAACCGGTGGTGGTGAGAAGTGCCGCAGCGGTAATTACCGCCGCAAAAAGCTGACGAGTGACCATGTTGAGCCTCCTTTGGCTGTGACTTGAATTACCGCGCCATGGTGCGCTCGATGAACGCTTGAAGTCTGTGCGCTGTCGAACAGTGCCGGGCGACACCACCATTTTCGCTACCGCACCGATAAGTGGTCAGTATCGAGATAGATGGCCGCCTCCCCGGAGCGGCGATGATCCGTACGAGCGCGAGGCGACATCCTCCACCCCATCTGCGGCTAATGCGTCTCGTGACGAGCCTTGGTTACCACCGTACGCCTGCCAGACCCGCTACCTTCTTTCAAAAAGCGCCGTAGCGTTACCCTGGGGCGCTTCAACTCACCCCCGCCTCGTTGATGCATGCTCATGAAGCGCTATCGGTGTAGTGATTCGACAGCGTCGATATGCCCGAAAGTCTGGGGCACATACCGCCGCGGCAGGGCGACGCAACAATCGCTCGTACTCATTCTTGACCACCGCATAGCACTCGCAAGTTCTTGCCTCCAGCCCGGTGCGATCGATCACCCAGATGTGCCCACGCGTATAGCGGATCAGCCCCGCAGCGTGTAGCTTCCGTGCGCACTCGGTCACGCTTTCGCGGCGCACGCCCAGCATGTTCGCGATCAGTTCGTGCGTCATCATGAGTTCGTTTCCCGGCAGCCGATCTAGGGTCTGCAACAGCCAGCGGCAGAGTTGCTGGTTCAGCGAGTGGTGTCGGTTGCAGACGGCGGTTTGCGACATCTGAGTGATCAGCGCCTGCACGTAGAGCAGAATCAAATGCCTTACGCGACCGAAGCGCTCGAACTCATCCTTGATGAGTTGTGCCTGCAGCCGATACCCCTGACCCCCGCTATGAACCATCGCACGACACGGCATAGTGTCGCCGCCCATGAACAGCGAGATGCCAACCAAACCCTCGTTACCCACCATGGCGATCTCGGCTGAGGCGCCGTCATTCGTTGTGTACACAATTGAGGCGATGGCCGTAGTGGGGAAATACACATGGCTCGGTGCGCATCCCGGCTCATGGAGCACTCGGTTTAGCGGTAAGTCTGCCGGCTCCAATAAAGGCAACCAGCGCCCCCTTTCATCTGCCGTCAACGCGCGGAGTAGATGGTTCTGCTCGAAGTCAGCGCTGAAAGCCATGAGGCTCCCCCTTTTATTCGCAGTGACGCTGCGAGCATCGACACGCAATACTCGAACGGCGGTCAGCCCCGCAGCTCCGAACACGATACGCACTGAAACGGCCCAAGCCTTGAGGTCACTCAACCAGAGCCCGCGAGCGATATAGAAACGAACGCGGCGAGCTTTGCCGACCCTCAGGATCCCGGATCCACGCTTTAAGAGTCTGTCCGCGGGCCCACGATCACGATCTGTACGTCTACGTACAGACGTGCCGCAGGTGCGCGAGTGAAAATGACCTCGAAGCGCTGTCCACGCCGGACAAGCGTCAATCCGTCGTTGAGGAGTCATCATGAACATTCGCGGGATCAACCTTTTCGGCACGGCAGTTCTAGCGTTGTCGCTGGTAGCCTGTGGAAGCATGTCAGAGCGTGACAAGAGCACTGCAGCAGGCGCGGCCATCGGTGGTGCGGCAGGCGCCATACTGACCGGTGGAAGCGCCGCCGGTACGGTGGGTGGTGCAGCCGTAGGTGGCGTCATCGGCAACCAGGTCGACCCAGATAAGAAGTGAATCGAGCCGCATCAGAGAAGCAATGTTCCGATTCGGAGGCCTGCTGCGATGCCGTCAGGGCATCAGCAGCGCCACCTCGTCGAGTGGTCTTTGATGGCCCGGGAGCGCGTTGACGTCGCGGAGCGGACGGGTGCGGGACTGACTGCCAGTACGCGGGACCAGCGCATTCTTCTTGGAATGATGCTGGTGGCGGCACTGGCGCTAAGTTGGATTGTGCTTTCTTTTTACGGACCGATCCTCTGGGGTCTGGTCATTGCACAGATCTTCGCCCCACTGAATCAGGGCTTGTTGCTGCGCACTGGCGGGCGGCATAACGTCTCGGCAGTGCTCACCCTGCTGGCGGCGATCTGCCTGGTCATACTGCCTTTTTCTTTCCTCTGCGTGTCTCTGGTGCGAGAGGCCGAGTCCGTCTACGAGCGTCTCAAATCAGGCGGGTGGAACCTGCACGACTACCTCCGAAGAGTGTTCGACAAGCTTCCCGAGTCCGTGACGGTCTGGCTCGACCGCCTGGGATGGGGCGAATTCGACGTACTGCAGCAAAAGGTAGTTGGCGCGCTGGAGCAGCTCATCCAACTCATCGCCGGGCAAGTGCTGGGCCTCGGTCAGAACACCTTCGAGTTCGTCACTGGCGTGTTTATCACCTTGTACCTTGCATTTTTCCTGATTCGCGACGGTCGGGCGCTGGCCCGATCGGCACGTCGAAGCATGCCCCTGGCCCACGCATATCAGCGCGAACTGATCCTCAAGTTCGGTACGGTCATACGCGCAACCGTCAAGGGTAATCTGCTGATGGCAGCGCTACAGGGCTTGCTCGGCGGGCTAGCTTTCTGGGCGCTTGGCGTGAGCGCGCCATTGTTGTGGGGCACGACGATGGGCTTCCTGTCGCTCGTGCCCGTGGTAGGCGCGGCGCTGGTCTGGGCCCCGGTGGCGCTGTACTTTCTGATCGCCGACGTGACCTGGAAGGGGGTGGTGCTGGCCGCCTTTGGCGCGCTCGTCATCGGGCTGGTCGACAACATGCTGCGTCCGATGCTGGTGGGTAGCGACACCCGGCTACCAGACTACGTGGTACTCACGACAACCTTGGGCGGTATTGCTGTGCTTGGGATCAACGGCTTTATCGTGGGCCCCCTCATCGCGGCCATGTTTGTTGCCGTTTGGCACATCTACGGACAACTGAGGACGCGCGCTCGCCAGGGCGCAGACAATGACGCGGAAGCGTCATAGCTGAGGCCATCCAAGGATCACCGTGGGAATCTCCAGCCTGTTTCCACCCAGGTGGCGTGTCGCGTGCGCCACAGGCAGATCGATTGTCGGGCGGTCAGCAGAACGCTTGGCAGAGCCAGACAGTGGCACCGTGTCGTTGGGTGCCTCGATATGGATACTCGCTGCGTCCGTCGAAAGTTCAACGGCATAGTGCGCCATCGAAGAGCGTCAGGCGGCACCGTCATGTTCGCCACCGCACCGAGCCGTTCCAGACAGCAAGTTAGAGTTGCGTGGCGTTCCGGTAGCCTCATAGGCAGGCGTTGGAATGCCGGATCGACATAGGAAGTCTGGAGCGACAATGACACAGCTGAGCGCGGAGAGGCAGCCGCCAACCCGCTGGTACGTTCTCGGCGTAGCCTGCGCCCTGCAGTGGTTAGTCGGCTGCGGAAGCCTGCCCATGCTGGTGCCCGATCTCGCCAGGCCCTCGATGCGAACGGTGTCGATGAGCGACGCACGCGGCCCCGTGACGATCGCGCAAAGCACCGCAACGCTCGCAGCCCTAGAGCGCCGCAGTCCGGGCACCGGTATCTTCGATGAGCACCTCGCGCGCGAACAAGCCATCACGGGCGGCCCGCTGACGACCGGCAACCGCGTACACCTGCTGCAGGATGGCCCCGCCACCTACCAAGCGATGCTGGAGGCCATCCTGGGCGCCCAGCAACACATCAATCCGCTCTCAGTGCGCAAGGAGTGGGTACTGAAAAATCGCGACCACCGAAAGCTGCTGATGGTCGATGGACACACCGTCTTCCTGGGGGGCATCAACATCAGCAGCGTCTACTCGGGCGGCTCGTTCAGCAAGGGCTGGCCGCCGCGTCCAGCCGGTATGCCGGCATGGCGGGACACCGACCTGCGTTTACAGGGTCCGGTAGTCGCCGAATTGCAGAAGCTGTTTCTCGATGCATGGCGGTCACAGGGTGGCCCGCCGCTCACGCGGGCCGATTACTTGCCGCCATCGGAGTCCGCCGGCCATGAGTTGGTTCGCGTCATCGGCAGCTCACCGGAAGAGCCTTTCAGCCAGATCTACGTCACACTGCTCTCCGCTATCGCCAGTGCGCATCGCAGCGTACATCTAACCAATGCCTACTTCGTTCCGGACCCTTTGCTGCTCGAAGCACTCGAGGCGGCCGCTGGGCGGGGCATCGATGTCCGCCTGATCCTACCGAGCCAGACCGACTCGTGGCTAGTGTTCCACGCGGGACGCAGCTTCTACGAACGACTGTTGAAGGCTGGCGTGAAGATCTTCGAGCGGCGTGGTGTCATCCTGCATGCCAAGACTGTGCTGATCGACGGAGTCTGGTCTACGGTCGGCTCGACCAACCTGGACTGGCGCAGCTTCGTTCACAACCACGAACTCGATGCGGTCGTGTTGGGTCCAGATTTTGGCCAGCAACTGCAGGCTGTGTTCGCCGCAGACCTGACGGCCTCCGAGGCCATTACGCTAGCGCAGTGGCGCAGACGTCCGCTGCACCTTCGGCTCAAGGAGGGCTTTGCCCGCCTTTGGGCCTACTGGTTGTGAGTCCGGACCATCATCAGCGCTGGAGCCAAAGCAGACCGACCGATACGGATCGTGCAGCGTTCCGATCTGCACCTGCAGTCGATGGGAGATCGCGAACGGGCGGTGGCGGCCGAAGTTGTACGACTCAAACCGGATCTTGTGGTGCTTGTCTGGCGATGTGCACAAAGCTTGACGCTCGACAGTTAGGATGGATTCGACAGGCTTAGGACGCCAACCACTGCTGGACTTCGGCTTTCGTGGGTATGCGCCCGCTGGCAACCACCTTGTCATTGATCACCAGCGCGGGCGTGGACAGGATGTCGTAGGCCATGATGGCCTTCATGTCGGTAACTTTTTCGAAGTCGGCCTCCAGTCCAGCAGCAGTGGCCGCGTCGCGCGCAACCGCTTCCAGCTTTTTACAGTTGGCACAGCCCGAACCCAGAATCTTGATCTTCAACATTGGTTTTCCGTGATCAATTACAAGCCATCAAGAGCCCACAGCGGCTGATTGGCGCCGGTGCAGGGCCAGCAGCAAGGCACCAAGCACAGCAACGAATGCAACCATGCTCACCACAAGCCGCATGGCAGACATACCGTCTACCCATGAACCGTAAAGCAAACCCGCCATCACGCTGAACAGCGCCACGAGACCAACGTATGAGAAAGTTTTCTTGTGGCCAATCACGGCGATGACCATCAGAATGCTTTGCAGGCTCAGCTCCGGGTCGGCCATAAGGTAGGCCAACAGGGGCCCAGGGTGCATGCCCAAGTCCAGGAACATCTTTGCCACCGGCACCTCAACCAGCGTCGGGAAATACATGAACACGCCGAACACCACCGCGACCATGTTGGCAGTGACGCTGTTGGTACCTGCCAGGGTCTCAATCCATTCGGGGCGAATCAGCTGGCGGACCACTCCTACGATGAACACACCCAACACGATCAGACCAAAAATCTGCTTCACGAAGCGCCAGGCTTCCCACAACCAGGCTTGGCGGTCATCGGCCTCCAGGGCACTGGCGTAGTGCCACACAGCCCACAGGCAGGCTGCCACACCAAAGAAGCGCCCAGTGATGGCCAACTCCAGCCCTCCGGGCTGCGGGATGAACCGCAAGGCGGCCACAAGCAAGGTTGCTGCAGTCAGGCCCAAGGTCACCCACGTCCAGCGGTTGGCGCCCTCAATGATGTCCTCCAGACCCTTCCATGCGGTCACCGCGATGGTGAGCAGCAGCAGGATGAGCAGGGAGCCCTGGAAAGTCACACCTTCTTCGCCCTTGGCCGAATCAAATGGCACCCAGCTAAACAAGGTGGACTGCCAGGCATCCGCCCAGCCCAGGGGTAGGCTCAGCGTGGCCACGCTGGTGGTCAGTGGCCAGAGTTTGAGCGTGCCCGCAATCAGCAGCGCCACCATGGACAACAATAAGCCAGTGGCCGCTGGCCCAACGCTGGCTCTTTCGGCAAACAGCGCATCGGTTTGGGCATCGTGAGTGGCGTCATCCCGCCAGAACAGCACGGCCATCGACAAACCAATTCCAACTCCGAAAAGCAAGCACAACAGGAAACGGGCTATGGCGAATTCGATGCCCAGAATGCTCCCGGTGTAAGCCAGTGCCATGATGTTGCCGGCTGGCGCAAAAAATAGGAAGGTGATGGCCGGGCCCACACCGGCCCCCTTGCGGTAGATGCCCCCAAACAATGGCACGATGGTGCAGGAACAGACCGCGAGCAAAGAGCCTGCCGCAGCGGCTGCCGGGTAGGACACATGAGCTGGCGCGCTGCGCCCCAACCAGCGGGTGATACTGGCTTTGGGAATAAGTGCCGCCATTGCACCCGCAATGAAAAACGCAGGCACCAGACACAGCAGCACGTGGGCTGCTAAGTAGGCAGCCAAGTTACCGGCGCCGCCACCCAGCAAATGCAGCGCGTGGTCCATGGCTACCTCTTCGTCTTTTTAGTTTAGCCACGTGATCGCTGCGAGCGCTTGACCGGCGTTAACTCAAACCGAAGGTAAGGGTCAGCCAAACAAATCTTGAGCCGATGCTCTCGATGGAGGAGCCTGCGCCCTCCGCCAGCTGGAGGGGCATGAGAGATGGACGACGTGCAAAGCGGCGCGGAACCCCACGGCACCGAGTCGCTGGTGCAGCGTTGAACGCGCTGCGCTTCAATCAGTGGGTCGACAGCCAATGCGAGTCGCGACATGCGTCGCGCGAAAATATGACGGTTCTGATGTGCTGATTCGTCCGTACACGGTCTAAAGTTGGCGCCGCATAGGACGGGCGTTGGGGCGACCATGGCCCCTGCTGCAGCGCGCGCTTGATTTAGGTCAGTCGCTTCGGCTGTCGCGACCGTATCCTCTTCGGGTCGTTTCGTCTTCGATGCGTTGAACATCCCGTCCGTGCTCGGGGCACTGTGAAGCACGACGAATGAGGAGTTCGCATGAAGCCCCTGCCCATTGTCTGGAAGCGACTCGTTGACAAAGGCGAGACCTGCCCGCGATGCGGCTCGACTGAGCGCAACGTGGCGGCCGCCATGGTCAAGCTCAAATCAGCACTGCAGCCGCTGGGGATCTACCCCGTACTGGACACTCGGAGTATCGACGAAGCCACCTTTCGCGCGGCGCCGGCTGAGTCCAACCGTATCTGGATCGGATGCAAGCCCATGGAGGAATGGCTGGGCGCGCGGGCGGGTAACAGCCCATGCTGCGAGGTCTGCGGCGACCTGCCTTGCCGCACGATGGAACTTGACGGCCAGACCTACGAGGTCATCCCGGAGGACCTGATCGTCAAGGCGGCCATGATCGCGGCATCGGAGCTTATCGCTCCAAGCGCCAACACATCCTCGTCCTGCTCGACGAGTTGCTGCAGGTGATTCAGCGTGCGCCAAGCGTCACCGCTAACGAATGCGGTCGAGCAATCGCACAGGCCGTGCCCCAGATCAGGGGCCAACGACCACCGATCAAGCCAATGGTTTGCTTGGCTCACTCGCGACTTGCCTCCACGACCTCTTGGAAACTGGTTTCGCGTAGTAAGGTCACCCGCTGTACCGGTTAGTCCGACCATCGCCGTACTGCTGTCAAAAAGTCAGGAGGTTCTGAGACGAA
>CAZORB010000165.1:0-8397 GCA_964581825.1 uncultured Bordetella sp. | reverse complement strand
TGGTCGATACGGCTCAGCGTGTGTTCGTGGCCCCTCACCGTCGCCGCGTCGGGCTCGTGTTTCAGGACTCGGCACTCTTTCCGCATTTCGATGTGCTCGGCAACCTGCGTTATGCGGCGCGGTTTGGTCGTTCCGATGCAGGCGCGGGCGAAGCGGAGCGAACCGGGCTTGCGCTCGACTTCGACGAAGTGGTGGGGCTACTGGGTTTGGCGCCGCTCCTGTCGCGCCGGCCGGCCACGCTGTCTGGCGGTGAGCGCCAACGCGTGGCGATCGGACGGGCGCTACTGAGCGCCCCGCGTCTGCTGCTCTTTGACGAACCGCTTGCCTCGCTCGATGCGGCGCGAAAGCTTGAGATCCTGCCGTACATCCTGCGTCTTCGTGAACAGGCGGGCGTACCGATCGTCTATGTCTCGCATGCGGCGGACGAGGTTGCGCGCGTCGCGGATGCGGTTGCGGTGATCGATGCAGGAAGCCTGCAGGCGATTGGCCCACCGGGCGAGGTGCTCGCGCCGGCCTGGGCACGCGGTGCGGGTGGGTTTACCGCGGTGTCGGTGATTGAGGCTCGGGTACGTGACTACGATGAGGCCTACGGGCTCACACTATTCGACCATCCGGCGGGCATGATCGCGTTGCCGGGCCGGATCGGGCGGCCCGGTGAGCCGCATCGATTTGTGATTCGAGCCACCGATGTGGCGTTGGCGGTGCAGCGCCCGCGCGATGTCAGTTTCCGAACTGTGTTGTCAGGCACGATCGAATCGATAGAACGCGATCCGGGGCCGATTGCTCGTATCGATATCCGACTGCCCGGTGACGAACGAATTGTGGCGCTGATCACGCGCAAGGCGGTCGATGATCTGGCTATCGACACCGGCGACCGGATTTTCGCGATGGTGAAAGCCACCGCGCTCGACGAGCGGTCGCTCGCGCGCTGAAATCGGTGTGGCCTGGGGTGCTGCGGCCGTTGGCGGGGCGTTCAGTCGGTCTGGTCGCGATGTGCGGACATCTTGGCCCGCACCGCTGCGAATTGGGTATCCAACGAGCGTCGGGCATCCGCTTCCACGGCGCGAAACGCCCGCACCAGCTCTGAGCCGAGCGCACTGATGCGGGCCTCGCCCGTGTTTTGGTCGATCAACACCACCGGCTCGCCAAAAAAAGCCGTGAGCGATTCGATGAGGAGCGAGGCGCGCCGCTCCGACATCCCCAGCAACTGCCCGGCCGCCGCGACCGACCCGGTTCGTTCGATCGCCTCCAGCAAAGCGATCTTGCCGGGCCCAAGCCGTGCGTCATCGCTGAAACGAAGCCGGATCGAAAGCAGTGAGCCAATTGAGTTGTCCATGCGGCGATGATAAACCGGTGCTATCGTCGGCTCGATGAATGGTCACCAGGTCTTTGCTGTGTCCCGCGCCCGGGGGCGGGTCGCCTTGCTGCCAATGCTGATCGCGGCGGGTGGACTGCTGTGCCTCGTATCGCTTGGCGTGGGCCGCTATCCAATTGGCATCGACGATGTGCTCGCCCTGGTCGCTTCGGCGTTGGGGGGCCCTGCGCACGGGCGCGATGCGACGCTTGAGCAGGTGTTCTGGCAATTGCGCCTGCCGCGCGTCCTGGCTGCGCTTCTGGTGGGGGCTGCGCTCGCCGTCTCAGGCGCCTGCCTTCAGCGCGCTTTTCGGAACCCGCTTGCCGCCCCCGAGCTGCTGGGCGTCTCGGCGGGCGCAGCGCTCGGGGCGGCGCTGGCGATTCTCGCCGGGGCGAGCGTTGTGGTGCTTCAACTGTCGGCCTTTGCAGGCGGGCTCGCGGCGATTGCGCTGGTGCTCGCGCTCGGACCGCTGCTCGCCACGCGCGACCGACTTCTCGGGCTGATTCTGACGGGCGTGGCGGTGTCGAGTCTGGCCGGGGCCATGCTTGCCGCGTTAATTGCGTTCGCCGATCCGCGTTCATCGCTGCCCGCGATCAGCTTTTGGATGATGGGAAGCTTTACGTCGATTCCAGCCGGTGCGCTCGTTGGGCTGGCGGTTGCGCTAGCGTTCGCACTGATTCCGCTAGCGTTTTTGCGCTGGCGCATCGATACGCTCGCGCTTGGCGACGATGAGGCACACGCGATGGGGGCTTCTCCTCACCGTTTGCGGCTGTGGGTGGTTGTGCTCGCGGCGCTGGCTACCTCTGCGGCCGTGGCCGTGGCGGGCGTTATTGGCTGGGTGGGGCTGACCGTGCCGCATCTTGCCCGGATGCTTGCGGGCGCTGCGTTTTCCCGCTGGCTCACCGCCAGCGCGCTGCTGGGCGGGGTGTTCATGCTGGCGATCGACACGGTTTGTCGGGCGGTCGGCGATTCCGAGCTGCCGCCTGGCGTGCTCGCAGCGTTGCTGGGCGCGCCAGCACTGTTCCTGCTCATGCGTCGAGGCGAACGTTGATGGAGGTGGCTTTCGCATCACGCTCGCACGCAGCCCAGCCACTCTTGCGTGTCGAGTCACTGCGCTTTGGGCCAGCGGGTCGCGCGCTTGCCGAGCCGGTATCCTTCACGCTCGAGCGTGGCCGATGCCTGGTGCTCCTTGGTCCCAACGGCTCGGGCAAAACCAGCCTGATGCGTACCCTGATCGGGGCACTGGCGCCGCTGGGCGGCAGCATTCATTGGGACGGGCGCGCGCTGGCGGATCTGACCGAACGCGATCGTTCATCGCTGATGGCGTTTGCCGCGCCGCGGCCGGTCGATGAGGGCGCTTTTACCGTTCTGCACCTGGCGCTCCTTGGGCGCGTTGCTGCACGCGGCATGTTTGCGGGGCCCTCATCGGTCGACCTTCAGCGCGCGCACGATGCGCTGACAGAGCTGGGGCTGGATCAGCTTTGCGACCGCACGCTCTCGCAGTTGTCGGATGGTGAGCGGCAATTGGCTCAGATTGCGCGTGCGCTCGCACAGGACGCGCAGGCACTGGTGCTGGATGAGCCGGCCGCCAGTCTTGATCTCGCACGACAGGCCGCGCTGCTCACAACCGTGCGCAGGCTCACCGAGGGCGGGCGAGCGGTGGTGCTCAGCACCCACGATCCCAACCATGCGCTGGCGGTCGCCGATCAGGTGCTGCTGTGGCAGGCCCCTGGCCGGATTGCATGGGGCGCCGCGTCGCAGTTACTTGAGCCCGCCGTGTTATCGGCCGCCTACGGCGTTCCGGTGAAGCGTCATCGTGCCGAGGATGGCGCGGTGATGTTCGGCATCAGTCAGCCCTAACGCGGTTCTTTGGTCTCGTCTGCCGACTGCGCTGCGCGAACCAGCGACAAGACTGCTTCGATCATGTTCTGGTAACCCGTGCACCGGCACATGTGACCGGCCAGTGCGGCGCGAATATCCGCCTCGTTGGGAGACTTCTCTCGTCTGAGCAGATCGATCAGCGTCATTTCAATGCCGGGGATGCAGAACCCACACTGCAGCGCATGATGGGTGCGCAGCGCCTGCTGCAGCGGGTGCAGCGGCTCGCCAGCGGGTGCCAGCCCCTCAACCGTTTCGACGAGGCTGCCGTTGACCTGCACGGCCAGCATCAGGCAGGCACGGACGCTGCTGCCGTCGACCAGCACGGTGCAGGCGCCGCACTGGCCCTGCTGGCATCCGATATGGGTGCCGGTATGGCCGAGATGATCGCGCAGCAGATCGGCCAGGGTTTCCCTGGGCTCAATCGCGACGTTGAGCGAGCGGCCGTTCAGCGTTAACGACATTGGGATTCGGTTCGTCATCTCAACGCGCTCTCGATAGTGCCTGTTCAACCGCTCGGGTAGCCACGATCGGGGCAAGATGTCGTCGATAGGCCGCATCGGCGAGTGCGTCGTCACGGATCAGATGATCAGAAAGATCGGCTGCGATCATGTCGGGGGTGATAGCCGTGACCTCATCGGCTGCCTTGCCAGCCAGTAAGGCTTCAAGCTGGTGGCAGCGGATCGGTAAGGGGCACACCGCGCCGATCGCCAGCGCTGCCCGCTGAATGCGTCGGTTGTCGTCAAGCAGGATGAGCGCAGCTGCGCAGGCAAGCGCCGGATCGTTAGGCCGGCGAGCCACCTCGCTAAAACCTGCGCCATGCCTCGATCGCCACAGAGGCCAGTCAGCGGCCACCATCAGTTCGCCGGGCGAAAGTAGCGGGCGATTGGGGGCTGCGGCAAAGTCGCTGAACCGGACCTGTCGCAAGCCTGAGGGTCCAGCGATCAGTAGGCTTGCCTCCAAAGCGCATGCCGCCAGCGGCACCTCAGCCCAGGGATCGAGCTGGCACAGGCTACCCACCAGCGTTCCGCGGTTCCGGATGGCGCGATGGCCCACATGACTGACAGCCTGGTGGAGCAGCGGCAGATTGTGTGCGATGCCCGGGTGATCGACGACCTGCTGCATCCGCACCAGCGCGCCCGTGCGAAGTCGATCGGGTCCGAGTTCGATGCCAGGAAAGTCTTGAATACGGTTGAGATCGACGATTGCACCGGGGACGATTGCGCGCGCGATTAAGCCTGGCATCAGCGACTGCCCTCCGGCCAGAGGTATCGCGCTGCCGTCTTCGAGCAGACGCAGTGCCTCGCTCAGGGTGCTTGGTGCGTGGTAGCTGAATGCGGCGGGCGTCATGGGTTGGCGTCGGCGATGCGCGCAGCCAGCCGCGCGGGTGTCATGGGAAGCTCAGACAGGGCGAGCGACAGGGGGCGCAGCGCATCTTCGATGGCGGCAATTACTGCAGCGGGTGCACCGATGGTTCCGCCCTCGCCAGCGCCCTTGGCACCCAACGGGTTGAAGGGTGTCGGGCTCTCCCGATGCAGCACGGTGACCTCGGGTGCATCCCAGGCGCCGGGCACGACCGAGGCGGGATAGGCCGCATTCCGAATGCGCCCCTCAGTGTCAATCAGCACCTCTTCGTGCAGCGCCATGCCGATGCCATGTAAGGTTCCTCCAATCACCTGGCCCTCGACGAGCGTGGGGTTCAGCGCGACCCCACAGTCATGCACGACCATCATGCGCGTCACCCTGACCTGGCCCGTGAGCGGATCCACTTCGACTTCCGCAACATGAACGCCGTTGGCGTAGCACAGGCCGGGCGGCTCAAACGCAATGTCGGCCTGCAACCCCGGGGCCTCGCCAGCGGGAAGCGGAAAACCGGGCATCCCGCAGAGCGCACGCGCGATGTCCGCCAGCGCGATGCCGTCTCCGGGTACGCCGACGATTCGAACAATGCCGTCGATGATCTCCAGGTCTGACGGCGCAACCTCCAGGCGAGCGGCAGCGACTCGAAGCGCCTTATCCCGTACAGCTTCAGCAGCAAGCCGCACCGCAGCTCCCGCCACAGGTGCCTGCCGGCTTGCAAAAGCACCCAGTCCGTGCGGCACGGCAGCCGTGTCGCCTGCCCGGATGACGATGCTGGCCGGGCTCACGCCCAGCACCGCTGCGGCGATCTGCGTTAGGACCGTGATCGTGCCCTGTCCCTGTGCCGCGGCGCCGGTTGCCACTTCAATCTGGCCGGCAGGATCGACTCGAACGCGCGCGGATTCGAACGGACCTCGTCCGGTGCCCTCTACGTAGCAGGACACACCCACGCCGATTCGCGAGTGAGGCGAGGACGCAGGCCGTTGACCGAAGCCCAGTGCCGTGGCCGCCGACACCGCCTGTTCGAGGCATGCCGGGTAGTCGCCGCTGTCGTAGATCATCGCGTTGCCGTCGCGAGTCTGGAGCGCGGTGCGGTAGGGCATCTCGGTGGGAGCGATCAGGTTACGCCTGCGAACCTCGACCCGCGACAGCGCCGCCGCATCAGCGACCGCATCGAGCATTCGCTCCATCACGAAGGTTCCCTGCGGCCTGCCCGCGCCGCGCGTGGGCGTGACCGGTACCAGATTCGTTGCCGCGCAGCGCACGGTCAGCCGGTAGGCGGGAAGCCGATAGGGTCCGAGCAGATTGGTGGATGAATTCTGCGGCACGGTTAAGCCGTACGGCAGATACGCACCACAGTCCTGCACCAGGGTTCCGCTGACTGCACGCAACGATCCGTCTGTATTGGCCGCCACGGTGACTTCCCAGCATTGCAGGCGTTCCTGGGTGGTTGCCACGAAGTTCTCTGCCCGATCCTCGATCCACCGCACGGGTCTGCCGAGCGAGCGCGCAAGCGCTGCGATCACGACCTCCTCCGGGTAGGTGACGAACTTGGGACCGAAGCCACCGCCAACATCCGGGGCGATCACCCTGAGCGATAACTCAGGGATTCCCAGCGTCGCTGCCACGACCGCTCGAACGCGGTGCGGCATTTGGGTTGATGACCACAGGATCAGGCTTTGCGGTTGCACAGGGTCTGGCTCTGCCATCACCCCGCGTGTTTCCACCGAGTGTGCTGCACCCTTGTTCAGACGGAAACGGCGTGTGATCCGGATGGGCGCATCCCTAAGACCCGCTTCAACATCGCCGTACCCGGTATCGAAAGAGGCAATCAGATTGTCGGTCAGCTCCGCCCGCGCGAGGGGGGCGCCAGGCTCGAGCGCGGCTTGTGGATCGGCAACGACCGGTAGCGGATCAAAGCTGGGGCGAAGCGCTGCGACGCCATCGTCGGCAGCGAAGGGGGAGTCTGCGACCACCACGGCAATGGCCTCACCGATGTGGCAGATCTCCTCTGCGGCAAGAACGGGTGGGTCGGCCGGGCCTCTGACGGCTTTGCCCGGCATGGCGACCGGCAGTCGCGACAGTGCGAGACGACTGAGCAGGTCAGTGGCCGACCAGGCGGCAATCACGCCGGGAACGGCACGTGCCGGAGAAAGGTCTAGCGCTCGCAGGCGCGCGTGTGCAATCGGACTACGCAGAAAGCGCGCATGCAGCATGCCGGGCCGCTTCAGATCGGCGAGAAAACGTCCTTCGCCGCGCAGCAGCGGTTCATCCTCAACGCGAGGCAGCCGCGCGCCGATTGGCCAGGGCGCGGACCCCCGCATGGTCATATCGAGGACAGCAGGTGTGTGGAGGGGTGGAACAACTCTTCTGGCGCGGGCATTCGATCGATGAGACCCTGCGCGTGGCTGTAGCGGATGAGCGCCTGCACTTCGTGGCGGCACGCGGCAAGCCCATAAGGCCAGATGTCATGCCCAAGCACCTCGCGTGTGGCAGCCAGCTCGGCAGCGACCCAGGGCAGCGTCACCGACAGTGCGGCGCCTCGTTCGAGCGACTGCACGGCCAGCGTCTTAGCCTGCACGAACGCCTTGGTGAGCGTGGCGGGCAGCCAGGAATTGGCCTCGACGAGGCTTTTGCGCACGACCACCGTATGCATGATCGGATGGAGTTTTGAACGGCGGAAGTAGGCCTGCTCGGCGGCGCGGAAATCAGGCCACAGGCGCGCAACATTGGGGGCGCCGTTCATGAAGCATGAGGGCGGGCGGGCGCTGATGAGTGCGTCGAGCTCGCCGCTTGCGAGCATGCCGGACAGCGTTTTATCGGGGGCAATCGGTTTGAGATCGAGCCAATCGGGTGCCGCGAAGGGACTGCGCTCGACGCGCCCAGGTTGTTCCTGTCCGCCGCTTCGCCAGGCGACATCACGGGCTGACACGCCGTAGTCGTCCTCGAGCAACCCTCGTTGCCAGACGGCAGCCGTCATCTGGTATTCAGGCACACCGATGGTTTTGCCTTTCAGATCTTCGGGGCCGTTGATGCCGCGGTCTGACCGGATGTAGAAGCCTGAGTGGCGAAACACGCGCGACAGAAACACAGGAATCGCGATGTAGGGCGTAGTGCCCCGGACCCACTGCATGAGATAGGTGCTGAGCGAATACTCGCAAACATCGAAATCGGCATAGCGTGCCGCCCGAAAGAAAAGCTCCTCGGGTTCAAGCGGCAGGTAGGTGATGTCGCAGCCGTCCACCGCGACCCGACCATCGCGCAGCGCACGCGTGCGGTCGTAATCGCCAGCGGCAATTGTGAGACGTAAGTTTTGCGCAGCCATCGGTAGCTCCTCTGTGTTGAGCGCATTCAGCCTACAGGCTCGTCGGTGGCATCAAGATGCTCGGCTCCCAGCAGGTCGCGCCAGATCGCCGCGCAGGTTGTCCGGTAAGCCTCGGTGGCGCGCAGGTCGCGGACGCGCCGCGGCCGTGGCAGCGGCACGATGTGCTCGGAGGCAATTCGGGCAGGCCGCGGGGACATGACGATGACGCGGTCGGCGAGCGCAACCGCCTCTTCGATATCATGGGTGATGAAAAGGACGCTGCGGCGGCTGGCTGCGGCCCAGATCCGAAGCAGCTCTCGCCCCATCTGCATTTTGGTCTGGGCATCCAGAGCGCCGAACGGCTCGTCGAGCAGGTAGAGCTCAGGGTCGTAGGCGAGCAGGCGCGCCAGCGCGACCCGCTGGCGCATGCCACCGGACAGTTGGCCGGGGAGTGCACGTTCGAAGCCCGTGAGCCCGACCAGCGCGATCAGTTCGGTGAGAC
>CAZORB010000164.1:0-8413 GCA_964581825.1 uncultured Bordetella sp. | reverse complement strand
CCGACGCGCGCGAGGAGATCATGTGCTCTTGCAAGCGCCTCTCGTGCTGACGTGCCATGCACCTGTGGTCCGAAGGCCACCGAGTCTTCGATGGTGAGTCGGGGGTTGAGCGACGCGTAGCTGTCCTGAAACACCATCTGAACCTGGCGACGGAAGGTCTTCATCGGCATCTGGGACGATCCGACCTGGCACCCGTCAAAAATAATTTCGCCGGCAGTGGGGCTGATCAGGTTCATGAGCAGACGCGCAGTCGTGCTTTTGCCGCAACCCGACTCTCCAACAACGCCAAGTGTTTCGCCTGCAAACACGCGGAAATCAATGCCGTCGACCGCGCGGACGACTGGGCGCTTCGCACCGATTGGAGCGGTCAGAGGGAAATGTTTAACCAGGCCGCGAATCTCGAGCAGCGGCGCGCCGGCGGAGGTCGGATTGGAAAGGGAAGCGTCCACGGTCAGTTCTTTACATCCATGGCCGAGCGCAGGGAATCCGACAGCAGGTTGAAAGCGATCGAGGTGATGAAGATCATGGCGCCCGGTAAAGCCGCAACCCAGGGCTGTGTATAGATGGCCGTGCGTAGCGTGTTCAGCATTAAGCCCCATTCCGGCTCGGGGGGGCGGACACCCAGGCCCAGGAAGCTCAGGCCCGACGCCAGGATCATCGATACCGCGATCAGGCTGGTGGCATAAACGAAGATGGGCCCGAGCACGTTGCCCAACACATGTACACGAACGATCGTGAGCGCGTTGGCACCTGATGCCCGAGCCGCTTCAACGAAGTCCCGACCGCGCACCTGGGTGGTGACGCTTTCCGCGACGCGAACGATTGGCGGCGTGAAAACAATGGTGAGAGAGAGCAGCGCATTGAAGATGCCTGCTCCCAGAGCGCCTGACAGCGCGATGGCAAGAAGAACAGACGGGAACGCATACAGCACGTCGACCGTTCGCATGATGGCGCTGTTGATCCAGCCGCCTGCGTAGCCTGCGAGCAGCCCCAGCGAGGTGCCGATGACAAATGCAAGCAGCACGGGCGTGAGCCCCATAAACAGAGACAGTCGGGCACCGACAATGAGACGCGACAGCATGTCTCGTCCGAGCTCGTCGCTGCCCAAAACATAGTTGGGGCTTCCGATTGGCTTCAGGCGGCCTAGCATCGATGACGCGTACGGATCGGCGGGCGCGAGCCACGGCCCAAACACGGCCAGGATAAGCAGCGCGAACACAATCAGACCCGAGCCCACAGCCACCGGGTCACGCAAGAGCTTGCGCGCTGCACCGGTCCAGTAACCCTGCGAGCGCTCAACAGCAGATGGGGAAAGGGTGCTGGAGGTCATGGTGATTGCCATCAGCTGCGCGAGATGCGCGGGTCGAGCGTGCCCTGGACAATGTCGACCAACAGGTTAAGCAGAACGAAGAACATGGCGAGCACCAGGATGGTTCCCTGTAGCAACGGCAAATCGCGCTGGAAGATTGCCGAATTCAGCAGGAAGCCCGTACCAGGCCAGGAAAACACCGTTTCAATCAGAATGGATCCGCCCAGCAGATAACCCAGTTGGAGGCCCATGACGGCGAGCGCGGTGGGTGCAGCGTTTTTGACGACGTGAAGGAACACGCCAAGCTCGGTCAGGCCGCGCGCGCGCAGACCGATAACAAATTCTTGCTCGAGTATGTCGGCCACCAGCGCGCGCACCGTTCGAGCGATGATTCCCATTGGGATGACTGACATCGTGAGCGCGGGCAGCACCATGAACCGCATGTGCTCCCAGTCCCAGGCCCAGCGGTCAGAGCCGCCAGGTCCGGCGCCGCTGGCTGGAAGAATTCCTGTGAGTGCCGACAGCGCAATGACGAGCACCATCCCTAGCCAGTAATGCGGCACGCTGACGCCGAGCACTGACAGGAACGACGCAAGCCGATCTATCCAGGTGTTTCTGAAGTAGCCGGCAACGAACCCGAAAAATGATCCCAGGATGAACCCGATCAGCGTGGCAATTGCTGCCAGACGGAGCGTATTGCCGACGGCACGGAAAACCTCGTCGCTGACGGGACGGCCAGTGGCGATGGATGTGCCCAGATCGCCTTGGACGGCTCGCCACAGCCATGTCACGAACTGCTCAGGGTAGCTGCGATCGAATCCGTAGAGCTGGCGGATTCGGGCTGCCAGCTCGGCGGATGCGTCGGGCGGAAGAACTGAGACCAGCGGGTCACCGGGCGCCAGATGAACGAGCGCGAAGCACACCAACGCCACCCCCAGCATGATGGGGAGTGCGTAGATGAGGCGGCGGATTAGATAAGACAGCAAGGCGTAGATCGGAGCTGTTTAGCGACCAGGGGCGGGCACCTGTGCGCCGCACTGGGGCCTGGGCCCGAGCGCGACGCTAGGGCCTCTGCTTACTGCATCGTCATCGTGGCGATATCAATAAACCAGCTGCGAGGCTGAACGACGTTCCTCACGCGGTTTGACATCGCGCGCGGGCCGACGTCGTGCGCGATCCAGACAAACGGCGCTTCTTCAACAATGCGCTTGTGCAGGCGAGCAAGTGCCGCATCACGCGCTTTGTCTTCGAAGGTGGTCCGCGCATCGGAGATCAGTTTGTCGAATTCAGCGTTGCCAAAGTATCCCCAATTGTTTGACACGGGCGGGAATGTTTTGGTGGACGTGAACCGGACCATTGCAAAGAAGGGGTCCATTGCTGCGAAGCTCACGTTGATGGCGTGCGCACCGTTGGCGGTCGGGTCTTTTGCACCGCGGCGCCAGTTGGTGAACAGTGTGTTCCACTCGATAACGTCAAAGGTGACATCACAGAAGCACTGCTTGAGCGACTGCTGAACGAACTCGTTCATGGGCAGCGGCTGCATCTGGCCCGAACCGGAGGCGGAGATCTGCACCTTCACCCGAACCGGCTTGCTGGCGGAAAAGCCCGCGTCGGTCATGAGCTTGCGCGCGGCGTTCGGATCAAACTTGATGTCGAACGACGGATTGCCCCACCACGGATGGGTCGGATCAACTGTGCCCTTCGGAACTGCCATCATGCCGCCGAGCAGCTTTTGCAGACTCGCGTGGTCAACGCACAGGTTGGCTGCCTGACGCACTCGCTTATCCAGCCAAGGGGAGCCTTCGGCAAACGACAGCTGCCAGGGCCACACATGTGGCTGCTGGTTCGAGTACACGGTGAAACCGCGGTTGCGGATCGTGGCAATGGCGTCGGGTGCCGGAGCTTCGATCCAGTCAACCTGACCGGAGAGCAGCGCTGCCGTGCGGGCGTTGGCCTCGGGCATCGGCAACATCACCACGCGGTCGATTTTGGGAGTGCGGGCCGGGTCCCAGTAGGCCTTGTTGGCAGCCACTTCCAGACGCTCGCGCGGTACGAACCGGGTCATGCGGAACGGGCCGCTACCCGAGGCGTCAGCTGCGAAGGCAGTCCAGGCCTGCTTCGCGCGCTCTTCTGCAGGCAGGGTACCCGGCGTAGCGTCGAACTTGCGCTGCCAATGAGCGGGTGATGCCATGAACAGATTGGTCAGGTTCAGCGGCAGGAACGAATCCGGCTCACTGGTGGTCAGCTCAACAGTGAAGTCATCAATCTTCCGCGCGCTTGCGAGCGTTGGCATGCGCGACACCGTGACACCGATTTGGCTGGGGTCATAGTGGGGCGCTGATTTATCGAGCACTTTGCGCACGTTCCAGACGACAGCATCGGCGTTGAAGTCGGAGCCGTCATGGAACTTGACACCCTGTCGCAGCTTGAAGACCCATTTGGTGCGGTCTTTTTCGTCGACGGCCCAGCTGAGGGCGAGTCCGGGGATCAGAACGCTCGGTGCGTCGGCCTTGCTCAGGTCCCAGTGGGTGAGCGCGTCATACATGGGGATGCCGGTAAACCGATTACCTTCGAAGCCCTGATCGGGCTGGCCCAGCGTACGCGGGACATCGGCTGCGGTCATAGCGATCCGTAGCACTTTTTCCTGGGCTTGGGCCGACAGCGGGATTGCCGCTGCCAGTAGCAGAGCGAGCGAGGTTCGACGAACAAATCTCATCTGGAACTCCTGAGTTGTGAGGCGGAGGTTCGAGGCAAGAGCCATGCCTGTGTTGCCGGGCGGTTAAGAAAGAGGGACGTGCGGTGGCCGTTGACCAGGCAATTCAACGCGCTGTGCAGCCATCGCTAGCCCGCACAGCACGCTATCCAGCAACGGCACCGAAACCGACGATGCAAGCGCGCGAGCATAGCCGAAGAGCCCGGCGCCACCGATGATGACCGACTTGGGCGCTTGCCCAGTGCGTGTGCCTTCAAGGATTGCCGCTTCGCAGGCACCGCTGAGCAGTTTCAGCGCCATGTCAGGGTCCGCCTTCAGCTGGGCACCCGTGGCATCGACCGTGTGCAGCGCGACCATCTGGTCCAACACACCGATTGAAAAAGCAAGCCGTCGAAGGGGTTCGCGCCAGCGATGGCCGCCCGTCACAATGGCAAACGGACCCTGACGCGCGGCCAAGCGCATCGAGGCTTCAGCGAGCCCAATGACGGGCTCGGCATTCAGTTCCTGAAGTGCGAGAAGTGCAGGGTCTCCAAAGCATCCGATCAGGCAACCGTCGAAGCCGCCGTGAGTTGCAATTGCCTGATCGCGCGCTTGCAAGGTCGCGTGCTCGGCAACGGCAAGCGAGTGTTCGCCGGTGATGTACGCCTCTCCGAATGGCGCAGTGACTGCCGTCACCTGATATGCGGCGGGCAGATGGGTTCGAGCAGCCGCCGCGAGCATTTGCGTCACGGAGTCGCTGGTGTTGGGGTTAATTAGTAGGAGCTTAGGCAAGGCGGGCGCCCATCAAACAATCACCCAAACGTAGCACGCCCGCTCCGAGATGGTGCGAGAGGTTGGGACTGACGCTGGGTTTTATCTAGAACGCACCAGTTCGGTGACGGGACTATCATCATGGCTTGCCGATCTTCCGAGGGCCTTGCCATGCGCGATACCTTGTCGCTGATTCCCCGCGGACGCTTTCCCGCTCTCGCGCGTCGGAGCGTGTCCACCGTTCAGGCCAATCTCGGCTACCTCTGTAACCAATCGTGCCAGCATTGCCATGTCAATGCGGGGCCGCATCGAACTGAATTGATGGATCTTGATACCGCATCCTTGCTGGTGAGGTTTGTACGCACCACGGGCGCGAGTACGCTTGATCTCACCGGTGGGGCGCCAGAACTGAACCCGATCTTCCGAGGCCTCGTCGGTGAGGCGCGTGGTCTGGGCATTGAGGTGATTGACCGGTGCAACCTGACGGTACTGGAAGAGCCCGGGCAACACGACCTCGCAGAATTTCTGGCAGCTCACCAGGTACGCGTGGTCGCTTCGCTCCCCTGTTATCTCGAGGAGAACGTCAATCGCCAGCGGGGCCAGGGCGTCTTCGAGGCAAGCCTGCGAGGCCTCAAGAGGCTGAATGCGCTCGGTTACGGAAGCCGGCTGCCGCTCGATCTGGTTTTCAATCCACAGGGTCCGTCGCTTCCTCCGCCGCAGCAGGCGCTCGAGGCTGACTATCGGAAGATGCTGGGTGAGCGGTACGGGATTGTGTTCAGCCGACTGCTGACGCTGGCCAACATGCCGATTCAACGTTTTGGCTCGATGCTGGCAAGCCATGGAAAGTTTGACGACTACATGGGACTTTTACGGGCTGCACACCGCGACGACAATCTCGACTCGGTGATGTGTCGAGATCTCGTAAGCGTTGATTGGCAGGGTTATCTTTATGACTGCGACTTCAATCAAATGCTGGGTCTTCCGCTTCGAGCCGGTGGCAGCGGCCGATTGCATCTGCGTGATGCGGTAACAACTGCCCTGCAAGGCAACTCGATTGTGGTCCGGGACCACTGTTACGGATGTACTGCCGGGCAGGGCAGTTCGTGTGGGGGCGCACTCGATGCACCGGAACATCAGGCCCTCGCTGCCGTCAACGCATGAGCAAACCGGCTGCCGTTACTGCAAGTCAGCCGGGGCGTTGGTGCCCGCCGTCCTACGGCCTGGGTCCTCCCGCGTTCGCAGCGGCGCCTAGACTACAGGCTGATGTGATTTACGTAGCTGGCGGCTTGTACGGCAACCGATCAGCGCTCGAGCGGCTGATCGAACTGTTTGATCAGGAGCCTGCGCCCAACAAGCGGCTGGTCTTTAATGGTGACTTTCACTGGTTCGACCGAAGCGAACATGCGTTCGCCGCGATCGAACGGGATACCGCCCGCTTCATACGATTGCGAGGCAACGTTGAAACTGAGATCGCGGCTGAAGGCGACGATGCGGGCTGTGGCTGCGCCTACCCTGACTCGGTATCTGACGAGGACGTCGAACGGTCGAACGCGATCTTGCTCGAGCTGAAGCGAACTGCTCGGTCGTTGGGCGTCCACGATGTACTGGGGCGGCTATCGCCGGTTGCGCGCGCCCGCTGCGCGGGTCTCGAGATTGCGATCACACATGGCGATGACCGTTCGCTGGCCGGCTGGGACCTGGCCGCCGATCGAATCGAACGGTCCTGGCATGACGGGCTGGTGGCGAGGATGCGGATGCTTGGCGTGTCATTGATTGCAAGCAGTCATACCTGTCTTGCCGTGGCTGATACTGCGCCCGACTGCCCTGACGACTGTGCAGTCATCAATAACGGCGCTGCCGGCCTTGCCAACTTTCAGGGCGATCCGTCTGGCCTGTTCACGCGAATTGCGAGCTCACGTTGGGCAGAGTCCTGCGCCGAGACGCCCTTGTATCGAACTTCGCTTCAAGGCGTCGACATTTCGGCCGTTCCGATCCGGTTCGACCAGTCCCGCTGGCGCTCCAGCTTTCTCGCCGACTGGCCCGAAGGAAGCGCCGCGCATCAGTCTTATTGGAGTCGAATGGTCCTCGGGCCGAATCATTCGCCCGATCAGGCCGCCCGTGGGCGATTTCGGCGGGTCGTCGGTTAGGCGCTCGCGATGCTCAAGCGGCTGCTGCTATTGCTGGGGATGGTTGCTCTGGCTGCCGTGGGCTGGTGGTTCCTTGGTGGCATCGGCACAGATGCCGAATCACTCCGGCTGTTGAGATCGCAGCTTGAAGATCATGTGCGGCTTCAACCACTGCAATCAGCCTTGATTTTCATCGCTGCGTACTGGTTTGTGGCTGCCCTGGCATTGCCGGGTGCGCTGATCCTGACCCTGTTGGGTGGGGCACTGTTTGGTCTTGGGCTAGGGGCTGTGCTCGTCGCCTTGGGCTCATCGCTTGGCGCACTGCTGTCGTTTACGGTGGTACGACTGATTGCGGGGCAGTCGCTTCGTGAACGGTTGGCTGCACGGCTGGCAACGGTAGCTCGCGGCATAGAGGCCGATGGTGGCTTCTATGTGTTCACGCTACGTGTCATGCCGGTTTTTCCTTTCTTCCTGGTGAATGTATTGGTAGCACTCACGCCGATCCGCGCCTGGACGTTCTATTGGGTCAGTGTGATCGGGATGTTGCCCGCTACGATCATTTATGTGAATGCTGGACATCAGCTGTCAACGCTTGCCTCGATCAGCGATATTCTTTCGCCGCCCTTACTCCTATCGCTGGTGGCGTTGGCGGTGTTTCCGCTCATTGCGCGGAAGGTGCTTCCCTCGATCGCTAAGCGTCTGAGGGTTGCAGCGGCACACCGCGCGTCCCGCCGTCGCTGGCAGCGGCCCACGCGCTTCGATCGAGACCTGATCGTGATCGGTGCCGGCGCGGCAGGCCTGGTGGCGGCAAATATTGCTTCGACGCTCCGTGCCCGCGTTACGTTGATTGAACGCGAAGCGATGGGGGGCGACTGCCTGAACACAGGCTGTGTGCCCTCGAAAGCTTTGATTCGTATCGCAGAGCGGGTCCAACTCGTCCGAGAGTTTGCGCGGCAGGGACACGATACAGATGGTGTGGGCGAAAAAAGGCTGGTGCCCGACTTTAAGTTAACGATGGACCAGGTTCGCAACACCATCGAACAGATTGCGCCGCACGATTCGGTGGCGCGCTATGAATCCTTGGGAGTGGAGTGCCTGCGCGGCGAGGCACGCGCGAGTTCGCCGTGGACGGTTGAGGTTCGCACCAGCGATGGTCGTCAGCCACGTGTTCTTCACGCAAGGCATCTGATCATCGCAACCGGCGCCGAGCCTATCGTCCCCGACATCCCAGGCCTGTCCCGTCAACAGATCCTGACCACCCAGACCCTGTGGTCGATGAATTCGCTGCCTGCGCGATTGTTGATCTTAGGAGGCGGAGCAGTAGGCTGTGAGATGGCGCAGGCGTTCAGGCGCTTGGGTTCAGTTGTTTGCGTGGTTGAACGGGGCGGTCGTTTGCTTGCGCGTGAAGAGCCTGAGGCGTCGGCCGAGGTGCTCAAGGCCTTCACTGAGGAGGGTATTCAGGTGCTACTGGGTGCGGAACTTACCCAGGTCAAGCTGGTTGAACAGACCCACGTT
>CAZORB010000163.1:0-8697 GCA_964581825.1 uncultured Bordetella sp. | reverse complement strand
CCGGCAGCACTTCCATGACCATCCAGTCGGGCTTGATGCCCGAGCGCTGGAAGCCTTCGAGGACTTTCAGGCGTTTGGCGATTTTCTTGATCTTGGCTTCAGAACCGGTGGTCTCGAGGTCGCGGCGCAGCGTTTCGATTTCACGATCGATGTCGATTGTGCGAAGCAGCTCGCGAACACCCTCGGCGCCCATCAGCGCGCGGAAGTCATCGCCGTATTCAGCGCACTTCGCAAGGTAATCGTCCTCGGTCATGATCTGGCAGCGCTTGAGCGGCGTCAGGCCCGGCTCGATCACGACAAATGCTTCGAAATAAAGCACGCGCTCGATGTCGCGCAGCGTCATGTCGAGCACCATGCCCAGGCGCGATGGCAGCGACTTCAGGAACCAGATGTGCGCGGTGGGTGAGGCGAGCTCGATATGACCCATGCGCTCGCGGCGGACCTTGGCGAGGGTGACCTCGACGCCGCACTTTTCGCAAATGACGCCACGGTGCTTCAGGCGCTTGTATTTGCCGCACAGGCATTCGTAATCTTTGATCGGCCCGAAAATCTTGGCGCAGAACAGGCCGTCTCGCTCAGGCTTGAACGTGCGGTAGTTGATGGTTTCGGGTTTCTTCACTTCACCGAACGACCAGGACCGGATCTTGTCTGGCGAGGCCAGACCGATCTTGATCGCGTCGAAGTGCTCTTCTTCCTGAACCTGTTTGAACAGATCGAGCAATGCTTTCATTGCAGCTTTCCTCCGTGGCTCAGTTGCGCTCGAGATCGATATCGATGCCGAGCGACCGAATTTCCTTCACCAGCACGTTAAACGACTCCGGCATGCCGGCATCGATTGCGTGCTCGCCCTTGACCAGATTCTCGTAGACCTTGGTGCGGCCGTTCACATCGTCAGACTTCACGGTGAGCATCTCCTGCAGCATGTAGGACGCGCCGTAGGCCTCAAGCGCCCACACCTCCATCTCGCCGAAGCGCTGGCCGCCGAACTGCGCCTTACCGCCCAGCGGCTGCTGGGTGACCAGCGAGTAGGGCCCGGTCGAACGCGCGTGCATCTTGTCGTCGACCAGATGGTGGAGCTTCAGCATGTGCATGTAGCCCACGGTGACTGATCTGTCGAAGGCGTCGCCCGTGCGGCCATCGTGGAGCCTCACCTGCGTCTTGCTGGGCGTGAATCCCACCTGCTGCGTACGCGGGTCGCTATCGGGGTAGGCGATGTCGAGCATCTCCCGAATCTCGGGCTCGGACGCGCCGTCAAACACTGGCGTGGCAAACGGGACACCGTGACGCAGGTTCGAGCAGAGCTCAACCACCTCGCCATCGGATAACGCGGCGAGGTCAGCGCGCTGGCCGCTGGTGTTGTAGATGCGGTCAAGGAACTCGCGCAGTTCAGCTGCACGCGCTTCGCGCTGCAGCATCTCACCGATACGAATGCCAACACCCTTGGCTGCCCAGCCCAGGTGGGTCTCGAGAATCTGACCCACGTTCATCCGCGAGGGAACGCCCAGCGGATTCAGCACGATATCGACAGAGGTGCCATCAGCCATGTAGGGCATATCTTCGACCGGCACAATCCGAGACACCACGCCCTTGTTGCCGTGGCGGCCTGCCATCTTGTCGCCCGGCTGCAGGCGGCGCTTGACGGCGAGGTACACCTTGACCATCTTGAGCACGCCCGGGGGCAGTTCATCGCCCTGGGTCAGCTTCTTACGCTTTTCTTCGAAGGCCAGATCGAACTGGTGACGCTTCTGCTCGATGGATTCACGCAGCGCCTCGAGTTGGCTGGCTGCGGCCTCATCGGCCAGTCGCACCTCAAACCAGTGATAACGGTCGAGGTCGGCGAGATACTCCGACGTGACCACAGCGCCCTTGGCCAGTTTCTTCGGGCCACCGTTGACGGCCTTGCCAACCAGCAGTCGCTCGATCCGCTCGAATGCATCGTTCTCAACGATACGAAGCTGGTCGTTGAGGTCGAGGCGATAGCGCTTGAGTTCATCGTCGATGATGGACTGCGCGCGCTTGTCACGCTGAATGCCTTCGCGCGTAAACACCTGCACGTCGATCACGGTACCGCTCATGCCTGACGGCACACGCAGCGACGTATCTTTGACGTCAGAGGCCTTCTCGCCAAAAATGGCGCGCAGGAGCTTCTCTTCAGGGGTGAGCTGGGTTTCGCCCTTCGGCGTAACCTTACCCACCAGCACATCGCCCGCCAGCACCTCGGCGCCGATGAAGACAATGCCTGAGTCATCGAGCCGCGCGAGCTGGCCCTCGGACAGGTTGGAAATGTCGCGGGTGATTTCTTCCGGACCCAGCTTGGTGTCCCGCGCCAGCACTGACAGCTCCTCAATGTGGATTGAGGTGTAGCGGTCATCAGCGACCACGCGTTCGGAGATCAGGATGGAGTCTTCGAAGTTGTAGCCATTCCAGGGCATGAACGCGACCAGCATGTTCTGGCCCAGCGCAAGCTCACCCAGATCGGTGGACGCACCGTCAGCAACCACATCCCCGCGCGCAATCACGTCGCCTTTTTTGACGATGGGACGCTGGTTGATGTTGGTGTTCTGGTTGCTGCGGGTGTACTTGATCAGGTTGTAGATATCGACACCGACTTCGCCCGCGACGGTTTCGTCGTCGTTGACGCGAACCACGATCCGGTTGGCATCGACATAGTCGACCACACCACCGCGACGCGCGGTCACCACCGTGCCCGAGTCGACCGCGCAGGTGCGCTCGATGCCCGTACCGACCAGCGGCTTCTCAGGCCGCAGGCAGGGCACCGCCTGGCGCTGCATGTTGGAGCCCATCAGCGCGCGGTTCGCATCGTCGTGCTCAAGGAACGGAATGAGCGACGCAGCGACCGATACGATCTGTGTGGGCGCCACGTCCATGTACTGAACATTGACGGGCGAGGTGAGCTCGGATTCGCCGGCTTTCCGAACCGATACCAGGTCGCCGGTGAGCCTGCCCTGCTCGTCCATCGCAGCGTTAGCCTGCGCGATCACGTAGCGGCCTTCCTCGATTGCCGACAGATAGTGGATCTCGTCGGTAACTCGGCTGTCCGTGACCTTCCGATAAGGGGTTTCGAGGAAACCATACTCGTTCAGGCGTGCATACAGCGCGAGCGAGTTGATCAGGCCGATGTTCGGGCCCTCAGGGGTTTCAATGGGGCAGACCCGTCCGTAGTGCGTGGGGTGCACATCTCGAACTTCAAACCCTGCGCGCTCGCGGGTCAGACCGCCGGGGCCCAACGCGGAGACACGTCGCTTGTGGGTGATTTCTGACAGCGGGTTGGTCTGGTCCATGAACTGCGACAGCTGGCTCGAACCGAAAAATTCGCGGATTGCCGCGCTAATCGGTTTGCTGTTGATCAGGTCATGCGGCATCAGGTTTTCGGTTTCAGCCTGACCGAGCCGTTCTTTGACGGCACGCTCAACGCGCACCAGACCCGCGCGGAACTGGTTCTCCGCGAGTTCGCCCACGCAACGGACACGCCGATTGCCCAGGTGGTCGATATCGTCGATTTCGCCTTTGCCGTTACGCAGGTCAACGAGAATCTTGATGACGGCCAGGATATCGTCGTCGGTCAGCGTCATCGGCCCAACGGCCTCATCGCGACCGACACGCCGGTTGAACTTCATCCGGCCGACCTTGGACAGATCGTAGGCGTCAGCGCTGTAGAAGAGCCGGTTGAACAGTGCCTCGACCGCATCCTCAGTGGGCGGCTCGCCGGGGCGCATCATGCGGTAAATGGCGATGCGGGCCGCCAACTGATCAGCGGTTTCGTCGATACGCAGCGTCTGCGAAATGTAAGGACCCTGGTCAAGGTCGTTGGTAAAGAGCGTGCGGAACTCGCGCACATTGGCAGCGCGGAGTTTTTTGAGCAGATCTTCGGTGATCTCGTCATTGGCACGGGCGACGATTTCACCGGTGTCGGAGTCGACAGCGCCCTGGGAGAGTGTGCGGCCGATCAGGTAGTCGTCAGGCACCGACACATGCTTCAGGCCGGCAGTTTCAATCTCGCGAATGTGGCGAGCATTGATTCGCTTGTCTTTGGCAACGATGACGCGACCGTCACGGTCGATGACGTCGAACCGTGCGATGTCGCCGCGCAGACGATCAGGTACCAGCTCGAGCTGGGCACCGTCGTTCATCAGGCGGAACGTGTCGAACACGAAGAAGTTCGCGAGGATCTGCTCAGGATTGAGGCCAATGGCCTTCAGCAGAATCGTGGCCGGCATCTTGCGGCGCCGGTCGACACGGAAATACAGAATGTCTTTGGGATCGAACTCGAAATCGAGCCAGGATCCGCGATAAGGAATGATCCGAGCCGAGAACAGCAGCTTTCCGGAGCTGTGCGTCTTGCCGCGATCGTGCTCGAAGAACACACCGGGCGAACGGTGCAGCTGCGACACGATCACGCGCTCGGTACCGTTGATGATGAACGAGCCAGTCTCGGTCATGAGCGGAACCTCGCCCATGTAGACCTCTTGCTCTTTCACTTCCTTGACGGTGGGCTTGGCCGCCTCACGGTCCATGATGACCAGGCGCACGCGGGCGCGCAGCGGCGCGCAGAACGTCAGGCCGCGCTGCTGGCACTCTTTGACATCAAACGCCGAGTTGCCCAGCGAATACTGGACGAACTCAAGCCGCGCCATCTGGTTGTGCGACACGATCGGAAAGATCGATGAGAAAGCGGCCTGCAGGCCTTCGTCCTGTCGCGCGCCCAGGGGCGCAGACGACTGCAGGAAACGGTCATAAGACTCGATCTGCGTCGTGAGCAGGTACGGCACATCCAGCACGACTCGCCGCTTGGCGAAGCTTTTGCGGATGCGCTTTTTCTCGGTGAACGAATAGGCGGAGGCGTGGGCCATGGGCTCTCCCGGAGAGAATCAGCGGGGACAACTGAGAACACAACGAAAACACCCGGCAACCGCCGCGCGCAGTGCGCGGTCGGCGTCCGGGTGATTCGCTTGCTGCAAGAAAGAAACCAACTCGATTACTTGAGCTCGACTTTCGCGCCGGCATCCTCGAGCTGCTTCTTGAGGGCCTCGGCGTCGGCCTTGCTGATGGCTTCCTTGACGGGCTTCGGTGCACCATCGACCAGGTCTTTGGCCTCTTTCAGGCCCAGACCGGTGGCGGCGCGGACGACCTTGATCACTTCGACCTTCTTCTCGCCAGCGGCGGTGAGGACGACGGTGAATTCGGTTTTTTCCTCGGCGGCGGGCGCGGCGGCGGCAGCGGTCGGAGCAGCCACTGCCACGGCGGCGGCGGCGGCAGATACACCGAACTTCTCTTCCATCATCTTGATGAGTTCGGAGAGCTCGAGCACCGACATAGCGGCGACTGCGTCGAGGATTTCATTTTTGCTGAGTGCCATGATGTGACTCCGTAAAATTTCTGAAGGTTTGCAAGTTCTGGATGAATTGGGTGCAGTGGTCGCGGATTAAGCGGCCGACTTTTCGCGTTCGTCGCGCACCGCAGCAAGCGTGCGTACGAACTTGCCGGGCACTTCGTTGAGCGTGCGAACAAACTTCGCCACGGGCGCCTGCATCGTGCCCAACAAGGTTGCCAGCAGCTCTTCGCGGCTGGGCATGGTGGCGAGTGCCTTGACCCCCTGTGCGTCGAGCACAGAATTGGGCAGGGCGCCCGCCTTCAACACCAGCTTGTCGTTGGCTTTGGCGAAATCGTTGAGCACGCGTGCGGCCGACACGGGATCGGTCGACATGCCATAGATGAGCGGACCGGTCAGCTTATCGGCCAGCACTTCAAATGGCGTGCCGGCCACCGCGCGACGGGCCAACGTGTTCTTGAGAACACGCAGGTAAACGCCCGACTCGCGCGCCTTGCGACGCAGCGCCGTCATTGCACCTACATCCAGACCACGGTATTCGGCCACCACGATCGCAGAAGCCTTCGCCACTTCGGCGGCGACTTCCGTGACAACAACGGCCTTATCTTCTCGATTGAGACCCACGGTCTTCCCCTGGTTAAACGAGAGCACCTTCCGACCGGTGTCCGATCACGCCTTTGCGCGACCGCACGCTCGTTCGGAGAGCGCCCTCTGTTGCTACACGGCGACCGACCGGGGAGCCCGTTGCAAACCGGCAGACAACAGCTGGTCTGTTCACGTTGATCCTCGCTTCGGGGACGCCATCTGCGCAGGGACCTTGCGGAATTAAAGGCTCGCGGCAACCTGCCCGCTCACCCCCCTGCGGTCTTTGACAACCCGCCTGCCGGACGATCAGGTTTCCCGGCGTTCCGGGAAGACTGCTCAGCCAGGCCGACGGCCCAAAGTTCATTAAATGCATCGTTACCCATCCGCGTAGGAAGCGACTGCCGCCCCACGCGGGTCTGGTTGGGTGATCAGTTGGCGGATGCCGCGGAGAACGCAGCCGGATCAACGCGAACGCCGACCCCCATCGTGCTCGAGACAGCCACTTTGCGCAGGTAGATACCTTTTGAGCTTTGCGGACGCGCACGGTTGAGCGCATCAATCAGAGCCTTGATGTTGGTCTCGAGCTGCTCGGCACCAAACGATGCGCGACCAATCGTGGCGTGAACGATGCCCGCCTTGTCGGTTCGATACTGAACCTGACCAGCCTTGGCATTGCGAACCGCGCCAGCAACATCGGGCGTGACCGTTCCGACCCGTGGGTTCGGCATCAGGCCGCGCGGACCGAGAATCTGGCCCAGGCCACCGACCACGCGCATCGCGTCGGGTGACGCAATAGCGATATCGAAGTTGATGTTGCCTGCCTTGACCTGCTCGGCAAGGTCTTCCATGCCAACGATGTCGGCGCCAGCGGCGCGCGCTTCGTCGGCTTTGGCGCCCTGGGTGAACACGGCTACGCGAACCGACTTACCCGTTCCGGCAGGCAAAACGACCGAGCCGCGGACGACCTGGTCGGATTTTTTGGCGTCAACGCCGAGTTGAACCGCGACATCGATCGATTCATCGAACTTGGCGGTAGCGCACTGCTTAACGAGCGTGAGTGCATCGTTCAAGCCGTATGCTTTCTGCGAGTCGACCTGAGCGCGAATTGCCTTGGCGCGTTTGCTGAGTCGGGCCATGATCAGAGTCCCTCCACAGTGATACCGATGCTGCGCGCCGATCCTGCGATCGTGCGTACTGCAGCGTCGAGATTGGCGGCGGTAAGGTCGGGCATCTTGACCTTGGCGATCTCTTCAGCCTGCTGGCGTGTAATCGAGCCGACCTTATCGGTATGCGGCCGCGGCGAACCCTTGTCGATCTTCGCGGCCTTTTTGATGAGGATGGTGGCCGGCGGCGTCTTCATCACGAAGGTGAAGCTCTTGTCCGCATAGGCGGTGATAACCACCGGAATTGGCAGGCCCGGCTCCATGCCCTGGGTCTGGGCATTGAAGGCCTTGCAGAATTCCATGATGTTCAGACCGCGCTGACCAAGCGCCGGGCCGATCGGGGGTGCGGGGTTGGCCTTGCCTGCAGGAACCTGCAGTTTCACAAAGCCGACTATCTTCTTCGCCATCAGGCGTCTCCTGGTTTGAGTTCAAACGCGCTTTCGGAGAGTTGTCAGGTGACAACTGCCTTACTTGCGCTCCTCGTTCAACCCCGCGGTTTGTGAGCCCCGGGGTGCTGCGCCTCTCAGCGCAATTCGTTACAGCGGCTGCTGGGATTTGTCCGTTGTGTGACGGCCGCCAGCAGTAACTTCAGACTTTTTCGACCTGTCCAAACTCGAGCTCTACCGGTGTGGCACGACCAAAAATCGTGACCGAGACCCGCAGCCTGCTCTTGTCGTAATTGACTTCCTCGACGTTGCCATTGAAGTCGGTGAACGGGCCTTCTTTTACCCGCACCATTTCGCCTACTTCGAACAGCGTCTTGGGCCGTGGCTTTTCGACGCCTTCCTGCATCTGGGCCATGATCTTCTCGACTTCCTTATCGGAAATCGGAGAGGGCCGGTTGCCAGCGCCACCGACAAAGCCGGTTACCTTGTTTGTGTGCTTGACCAGGTGCCAGGTGTCGTCGTTGAGCTCCATTTCGACCAGCACGTAGCCGGGGAAGAACCGTCGCTCGGTAATCGTGCGCTGGCCATTACGCATCTCAACCACCTCTTCGGTGGGCACCAGAATGCGGCCAAACTTGTCAGACATGCCGGAGCGGTCGACCCGCTCCTGCAGCGCGCGAGCGACGCTTTTTTCCATGCCGGAATAGGCGTGCACGACATACCAACGCTTCGACATTTATTTCTTCCAGCCGAGCAGCAGATCGTAAAGCACCCATTCGAGCGTCTTGTCGACCAGCCACAGAAACAGCGCCATCACGACCACGAAGGCAAATACAGTCAGCGTCATCTGAACTGTTTCTTTGCGCGTGGGCCAGACCACCCGTTGTGTTTCGGCCCAGGAGTCTTTCGCAAAAGCAAAGAATCGCTGACCCGGCCCGGAGAACCAGGCAATTGCAGCCCCAGCGGCGAGGCCGGCAAGCACCGATACGACGCGCACCACAGTGGGCTGTTCGCCCAGCAGGTAGAACCCCACGATACCAGCCACGACAGCCGCGATCGCAAGCGCCACCTTAAGGCGGTCAGCAGTGCTGGAAACGGTTTCGACGCTTTGCTGAGACATTAAAAACCAATGAGTGGGTCGGGAAGTCGAGGGAGAAAGTGGCAGGGGCAGAGGGGATCGAACCCCCGACCTTCGGTTTTGGAGACCGACGCT
>CAZORB010000162.1:0-8745 GCA_964581825.1 uncultured Bordetella sp. | reverse complement strand
GTAAGTCGATTCTCGCAGTTGATGTGAAGGCCTCTGCATCGGCGCTGACCTATAGGTTCCAATCCACGCCGTCGCGGCCCACTCTCCGTTGGCGATGGCGCGCCGAGCAGTTTCCAGAGCGCGCTGAGCCAGGCCTTAAAGCGCGAGACGACTTTGCCGCGCGGCTTTATCTGATGTTTGATCTACCCGAAGCCCGGCTGTCATTTGCCGACCGGCTGGCGCTTGCAACGGCAGGTTTGCTGCAGGGCGAGCCTGTGCCTGCGGCGACGCTTGTGTATCTGCTTCATCAAGGACGTACCACCGATCAGCCGGTCGCTTCACCGTTTACTGATCGGGTCGCTATGTGGGTAGTGCGGGGCGGCGCACAGCCAAATCGCTGGTACGACGAATCGCGCAATTGGCAGCAGGATTTCCAGCGCGCGTTTGGCCAACGCTATCCCGGTCCCGTTCCGGCGCCGGTGGCCATCGCGGTGGGCGCTGACGGGGATCAGACCGGTGCCAGCTTCCGATCGTTCTGGGGTGATCTGATCTTCAGCTGACGGGTCGGCCGCGCGAAGCGGCCGACCGACGTCTGAACCCCCGAACGGGCCGTCTTACGCGGCAGCCAGCAGGTCGCGCAGCACGTAAGGCAGGATGCCGCCGTGCTTGTAGTAGTCCACCTCGATCGCGGTATCGATTCGCGACAGCAGCTTGACGCGCTGGGTGCTACCGTCGGCACGCCGAATCACCAGAACAATGTCCTGCTGGGGCTTCAGCTGATCCGGCACTTCGATATCAAAGGTTTCGTTTCCAGTGATTTCCAGCGACTGCCAGGAGTCGGACCCTTTGAACTGCAGGGGCAGCACGCCCATGCCCACCAGGTTTGACCGGTGAATGCGCTCAAAGCTGCGGGCGACCACCGCACGGATGCCAAGCAGCTGCGTGCCCTTCGCCGCCCAGTCGCGTGACGAGCCGGTGCCGTACTCTTCGCCACCGAAGATGATGGTGGGCGTGCCTTGAGCGATATAGCGCATGGCTGCGTCATAAATCGACAGCTTCTCGCCGCTGGGCTGCAGCAGCGTAACGCCACCCTCTTCGCGGCTGCCATCGGCGGCAGCGGGCAGCATCAGGTTCTTGATGCGAACGTTGGCAAACGTGCCGCGCATCATGACCTCATGGTTGCCGCGACGCGAGCCGTAGCTGTTGAAGTCGGCCTTCGTGACACCGTGCTCGATCAGCCACTTGCCCGCGGGCGAGGATTCCTTGATGGAACCAGCTGGCGAAATGTGGTCGGTGGTGATGGAGTCGCCGAACAGCGCGAGCGCGCGCGCATCGGCGATCGTGCCCGAGGAGTCCTGCGGGGTCATGCCGAAGTCATCGAAGAACGGCGGGCGGGCGCGGTAGGTGGAGGTGGGCCAGTCGTATACCTGACCGCTTACGCCTTTAATTTTCTCCCAGAGGGCACCCGGGTTGTCCTTCACCTGGGCGTAATTGCCTTTGAACATCTTGGGATTCATGGCGTGCTTCATCAGCGCATTGACTTCATCACTGGAGGGCCAGATATCACCGAGGTAGATGTCCTTGCCCCCCTTACCCTTGCCGACGGGCTGGGTCATGAGATCGACCCGAACATTACCGGCGATGGCGTAGGCGACAACCAACGGGGGCGAGGCCAGGAAGTTCGCCTTCAGATTCGGGTGGATACGCGCTTCGAAATTGCGGTTGCCGGACAGCACAGCCGCACAGATGAGATCGTTTTTCGTAATCGTGTCGTTGATGGCAGGGGTGAGATCGCCTGCGTTACCGATACAGGTTGTGCAGCCGTACGCCGCCACCGAAAAACCAAGCTTCTCGAGGTAGGGCAGCAGGCCGGCCTTCTCGAGATATTCGGTGACCACGCGCGAGCCTGGCGCAAGCGACGTCTTGATGTGCTTGCTGACCTTGAGACCTGCCTCGACCGCTTTCTTGGCGAGCAGGCCTGCCGCGAGCAAGACGCCCGGGTTGGACGTGTTGGTGCATGAGGTAATTGCCGCAATCAGCACATCGCCGTTATGCAGTTCAACGCCATCAGCGGTTTTATGGGCGGTATCCAGCGACTCTGCGGACAGATTGAAGCCATTGTTTGCTGCAGGCTTGGAGTAAAGATCAGCAAACGTCGATGCGACCTTGCCGATTTCGATGCGATCTTGTGGGCGCTTCGGACCTGCGAGTGACGGAACGACCGAGCCCAGGTCGAGCTTGAGTACGGTGGAGTAATCAAGCTGTCCGGCCTTCGGAATGCCGTACATGCCCTGGGCCTTGAACCAGCTCTTGAATGCGTCGATTTCCGAGCTTGTACGGCCGGTGCCTTTGAAGTATTCAATGGTCTTGTCGTCAACCGGGAAGAAGCCCATGGTTGCGCCGTACTCGGGCGCCATGTTGGCGATCGTTGCGCGATCGGTCACTGACAGACGCTCGGTACCTTCACCGAAGAACTCAACAAATTTTCCAACGACCTTGGCCTTACGCAGCATTTCGGTAATCGTGAGCACCACGTCGGTGGCGGTAACGCCCTCGAGCAGACGCCCCGACAGTTCAACACCCACGACATCGGGGGTCAGGAAATACACCGGCTGACCGAGCATGCCGGCCTCGGCTTCAATGCCGCCGACGCCCCAGCCAACCACGCCAATACCGTTGATCATGGTGGTGTGGCTGTCGGTACCCACCAGCGAGTCGGCGTAGTACACCTTGTCGGTGTTGCGGTGCACACCGCGGGCGAGGTATTCGAGGTTGACCTGATGCACGATACCGAACCCAGGTGGCACAACGCCGAACGTGTCAAAGGCCTGCATGCCCCACTTCATGAACTGATAGCGCTCGCGATTGCGCTGGAACTCGAGCTTCATGTTCAGGTCGAGCGCTTTCGCGCTGCCGAAGTGGTCGATCATGACGGAGTGATCAACCACCAGATCCACAGGGACCAGCGGTTCGATTCGCTTCGGATTGCGGCCCATGCTGCTTGCGACATTACGCATGGCAGCCAGATCTGCGAGCAGTGGCACGCCTGTGAAGTCTTGCAGCACCACGCGCGCGACGATGAACGGGATTTCATCGATGCGTTCGGCGTTGGGTTTCCAATTGGCGAGCTGTTCGACGTGCGCCTCGGTCACCTTCTTGCCGTCGACGTTGCGAAGCACCGATTCGAGAACGATACGGATCGATACCGGCAGGCGATTAACGTTGGGAAACTTACGAGCGAGCGCCGGCAGCGAGTAAAGCTTACCGGTCTTCCCGGACTCCATTTTGAAGTCCTTCAGGGTCTTGAACGCGTTGTGCGGCATGATGGCCTCAGCGGGTGGGCGGGTTGGTTGATTGAGCGAGTCAGCGACGCTTTTCGATCGGAACAAACTTGCGGTTTTCCGGCCCGACGTAATTCGCGCTCGGGCGGATGATCTTGTTATCGATACGCTGTTCAATGACATGCGCCGCCCAACCAGAGGTGCGGGAAATGACGAACAGCGGCGTGAACATGCTGGTTGGCACGCGCATCATGTGGTAGCTGACCGCGCTGAACCAGTCGAGGTTCGGGAACATGCGCTTGGCGTCCCACATCACGGTCTCAATTCGCGCGGCGATGTCGAACATCTTCATGTCACCCACCGCTTTGGACAGACGGCGGGCAACTTCCTTGATGACCTTGTTGCGCGGGTCGGCGATGGTGTAGACCGGGTGGCCAAACCCGATGATGACCTCTTTGGCCTCCATGCGGCGACGAATATCGGCCTCGGCCTCATCAGGGGTGTCGTAACGCTTCTGCACCTCAAACGCCACCTCGTTGGCGCCGCCATGTTTGGGGCCACGCAGCGCACCGATTGCACCGGTGATAGCCGAATGCATGTCGGAACCCGTGCCCGCTACGACGCGCGCGGTGAAAGTGGAGGCGTTGTACTCGTGCTCGGCATACAGGTTGAGCGACGTGTGCATGGCACGCACCCATAAATCGGACGGCTCCTTGCCATGGAGCAGATGCAGGAAGTGCCCGCCGATTGAGTCATCATCGGTTTCCACGTCGATGCGCTTACCGTTGTGACTGTAGTGGTACCAGTACAGCAGCATGGATCCGAGCGATGCCATCAGCTGGTCAGCAATGTCGCGCGCGCCGGGAGCGCCGTGATCATCCTTTTCGGGCAGCTGGCAGCCAAGCGCCGAAACCCCAGTGCGCATCACGTCCATGGGGTGTGCCGATGCGGGAAGCCACTCGAGCACGGCCTTGACGTTGGCGGGAACCCCGCGCAGCGCCTTCAGTTTGGCCTTGTAGCCCGAAAGCTCCGACGCGGTGGGAAGTTTGCCGTGCACCAGCAGGTAGGCAATTTCTTCGAATTCAGCGGCTTCTGCGATATCAAGAATGTCATAGCCGCGGTAATGCAGGTCGTTGCCGCTACGGCCGACCGTGCACAGGGCGGTGTTACCAGCCGGTACGCCGGATAGCGCAACGGATTTCTTTGGTTTGGGGCCGGTGGCGGGTGCTGCATCTGCTGACATTGAGAATCTCCGTTGGAACACTAGCGCGGTGCCGGGGGCCGCGCTGAGGGGGTGTTAAGACCGCCTGAGGTTTATTTGCCTTTGGCGAAAAGTTCGTCAAGTTTGCGTTCGAAATCCCAGTAGCCAATCGAGTCGTAAAGCTCTTTGCGGGTCTGCATGGTGTCGATGATCGACTGCTGGGAACCTTCCGTGCGAAGCGTTTTATAGGTGAGCTCTGCCGCCTTGTTCATTGCCCGGAAAGCAGATAGCGGATACAGAACGATGTCGACGCTGACCGAGGCCAGTTCTTTCACCGTGAAGAGCGGCGTCTGGCCGAACTCGGTGATGTTGGCGAGGATGGGTACGCCCACCGCGTCGCGGAAGGTCTTGTACATCGACAGCTCGGTCATGGCTTCAGGGAAGATGCCATCGGCGCCCGCTTCGACGCAGGCGACGGCGCGTTCAACGGCGCGATCCAACCCTTCGGAGGCGAGCGCATCCGTGCGCGCCATGATGAAAAAATCGGGATCGGTACGCGCGTCAACGGCTGCTTTGATCCGGTCAACCATTTCCTGCAGGCTGACGATTTCCTTGCCGGGGCGGTGCCCGCAGCGCTTCGCGCCAACCTGATCTTCGATGTGCATGGCGCCCGCGCCAAACTTGATCAGCGACCGAACGGTGCGGGCCACATTGAACGCCGAACTGCCAAAGCCCGTGTCGACATCGACCAGCAGCGGCAGGCTGCAGACATCGGTGATACGACGCACATCCGTGAGCACATCATCCAACCCAGAAATTCCGAGGTCGGGCAGGCCCAGCGAGCCCGCCGCGACCCCACCTCCGGACAGGTAGATGGCGCGGAAGCCCGCGCGCTGCGCGAGCAATGCGTGGTTGGCGTTGATGGCGCCGGGTATCTGAAGCGGCGTTTCCGCCGCCAGTGCTTCGCGAAACTTACGACCGGCCGATTGGCTCATGTTCGTGTCCTCCCTGATTTCGCCCTGGGGGCCGGTGTCAACCAAGCAGGTGCTTGATGCCTTCGCGCTCTTCGTTGAGCTCAGCGAGCGTGCGGTCCATCATCTGACGGCTGAAATCGTCGATGTCGAGGCCGCGCACCATTGAGTACTCGCCGTTGGCGCAGGTGACCGGGAAGCCATACATCGTGTCCTGGGGAATGCCGTAGCTGCCATCGGACGGAATACCCATGGTGACCCAGCGGTCGCCGGTGCCCATGACCCAGTCACGCATGTGATCGATTGCGGCGTTGGCGGCTGATGCTGCAGACGACAAACCGCGCGCTTCGATAATGGCGGCGCCCCGTTTGCCAACCGTCGGAATAAAGGTGTCGCGGTTCCAGGCCTCGTCATTGATCATGGCCTTGACCGACTGTCCACCGATGGTTGCGAAGCGATAATCCGGATACATGGTGGGGCTGTGGTTGCCCCAGACCGCGAGCTTTTCGATTGCTTCGACCGGTTTGCCGGTGCGTGCAGCAATCTGCGACAGGGCCCGGTTGTGGTCCAGTCGCAGCATGGCGGTGAAGTTTTTCTTGGGCAGGCCTGGTGCCGATTTCATGGCGATGTAGGCGTTGGTGTTGGCCGGATTGCCCACCACCAGCACCTTCACATCGCGGCTTGCGCATTCATCAAGGGCCCGACCCTGCACCGTAAAGATGGCGCCGTTGGCCTCGAGGAGGTCCTTGCGCTCCATGCCCTTGCTGCGAGGCCGTGCGCCCACGAGTAGCGCGTAGTCGGCGTCGCGGAAGGCGACTTTCGGGTCATCGGTGACCACGACGCCTGCCAGCAGCGGGAACGCGCAGTCTTCAAGCTCCATGACAACACCGCGCACCGCGGGGAGTGCAGCGCTGATGTCAAGCAGTTGCAGGATGACCGGCTGATTTTTGCCGAGCATGTCGCCGTTTGCGAGTCTGAACAGAAGGCTGTAGCCGATCTGTCCGGCCGCGCCGGTGACCGCAATTCGCTTTGGGGGGTTTGCCATGGAGAAAACCTCTCGAGTCCGGTTCGTTTGGAAGTCTGAGCCGGGGCGGCGCGAGGGCGCCCGCCGGCGGCTGGCTGGAACGCACTGCGGAGTTTAGGCGTGGGTTTGAAACGTGTCAATCGAGTGTTATGTCTTATATAAGACATCAGTGACTGGACTCCAGCAGCGAGCTGTGCTGAAATTCTGCGAATGGCAACGTCTCCTTCCGTTGAGCTCGAGGATCTGCCTGCGGCGCCCGATGATCAGGTGACGCCGCGTTTCGCGCCGCTCTATCGCCAGATTAAAACGCTGCTCACCAAGCGTCTGCAGGCGGGGGAGTGGAAGCCTGGCGAACCGATTCCGAGCGAAACTGAGCTGGCCGCGCGTTACCGCGTCAGCCAGGGCACGGTACGCAAAGCCATTGACGAACTCGCAGCCAATAACCTTCTGGTGCGCAGACAGGGGCGCGGCACGTTCGTAGCGTCGCACCTGGAGGTCCGTACGCAGTTCCGGTTTCTGCGCCTGCGCCCCGACGATCTTCCGCAGGCCGACCTGTCGGGTGAGCCCAGTGCCTCGATGCCTGGTGAGCGCTCGGTGCAGGGGCAGGTATTGCGCAGCCAGGTCATCGAATGTCGTCGGTTGAGAGGGCCAGCCGAGATTGCCCGGGTGCTGCAGTTGCGGGCGGGCGAGCCGCTGGTGCAGGTTCGCCGGGTGCTTGATCTTGAGGGCGAGCCGACGGTGCTCGATGAAATCTGGCTGCCAGGCGCCCGATTCCGAGGCTTGACCGCCGAGCGGCTGGCCAACTACAGCGGGCCACTGTACGCGCTGCTCGAGGCTGAATTTGGGGTTCGAATGATTCGCGCCGAAGAGCGGATCAAGGCGGTAGCTGCGCCGGCCGAGGTGGCCACTGTTCTTCATGTAAAGCCCGGCACGCCGCTGCTTCGGGTCGACCGTGTCTCAAGAACTTATGACGAGGCGCCGGTTGAATTCCGTCGTGGATGGTGTCTAACTGAGCGGCATCACTACTACAACGAGCTTGGATGAACGGCAAGCAAGAGCTCTTGGACGGTGGTGCCAGCTTGGAGTGCCGGTTTGGTTTGGGTAACAATATGTGGGTTTTGCACCGGGGGGTAAACAATAATGACTGAAGCTGCCAGAGGAGCGGGCGCTGCTGGCGCGCGTCCGCGTTTTCGTAACATCGATGTCGGGCAAATCCTGCAGTACCGCCTGCCGCCCGCGGGGATCGTGTCGATCCTCCACCGCGTCAGCGGCGCGCTGCTGTTTTTGGTCGGGCTGCCGTTTGTTCTGTACTGCCTGCAGATCAGCCTTGGCAACGACGCGTCATTCGCGAAGTTCCGTGCGCTGGCCAGCAACCCGTTCATCAAGCTGGTTTTTCTGGGCCTGATCTGGGGTTACCTGCATCACTTCTGCGCCGGCATTCGTTATTTGTTGCTCGACCTGCATGTCGGCACCGAGAAGGACCAGGCGCGAACCTCATCCTATGCGGTACTGGCGGTTAGCCTGGCGCTGACGCTGATCTTCGCGCTCAAGCTGTTCGGAGCATTCTGAGATGACCACCAAGCGAATCGTTGTCGGGGCCCACTACGGCCTTAAAGATTGGCTGGCGCAGCGCATCACCGCTGTGGTGCTGGCGGTGTATACCGTTGTGCTGGGGCTGGCTATCCTGTTCGGCCCGCCACTCGCGCAGGCCAGCTGGAAGGCGCTTTTTGCAAGCCCGTTCATCAAAGTGCTGACGGTTCTGGCATTTGTAGCGCTTGCCTGGCACGCCTGGATTGGCGTGCGAGACATTTACATCGATTACATCAAGCCCACCGCAGTCAGACTGACGCTGCAGGTGGTCACCATCGTCGTTCTGTTTGCCTATGTGATCTGGGCTGCCAACATCCTCTGGAGCATCTGAGATGGCCGATGTCCTTAACCATCTGTCCAACAATCTGCCGCGTCGTAAATTTGATGCGGTCATCATCGGCGCCGGTGGCGCTGGCATGCGCTGCTCGCTGCAACTCGCTCAGGCGGGCTGGAGCGTTGCGGTGCTTACCAAGGTTTTCCCGACCCGCTCGCACACGGTAGCCGCTCAGGGCGGCATTGGTGCGTCGCTGGGCAACATGAGCGAGGACAACTGGTACTGGCACATGTTCGACACCGTAAAAGGGTCGGATTACCTGGGTGACCAGGACGCGATTGAATTCATGTGCCGTGAAGCGCCGAAGGTCGTTTACGAGCTCGAGCACTTCGGCATGCCGTTTGACCGCAACCCCGATGGCACGA
>CAZORB010000161.1:5629-8818 GCA_964581825.1 uncultured Bordetella sp. | reverse complement strand
GCTGGGTACCGATTGCCACCGGTGTTGAAACCGGGCTCACGATGGCGCGTAACGCCAGCCGTGCCGTGAGCTTTGCCAACACCGACAGCTATCGCCACTACAAGCTGGTGTTCACCAAGCTTCGCGATGCTGAAGCCGCCAATAGCGCGCAGGTCACCGAGGTCAATCTGTTCCCAGGCAAGGGTCTGGTGTTCGATCTGACCCAGGACGGACTCGAGCTGGGCCTGAAGGCTGCGATCAGCGCCCGGGTTGAAGACCTCAAACTCGACATCGCCTCACAACTGGGCGGCATCGGCCTGGAGATTGAAGGCGATCTGCTGTTTGATGCCAACTTCTCGGCCGCGCTCGATTTCGATCTGTCGCTGGGCTGGAAAGACGGCTTCAGCGCCAAGTTCAACCTGAACGATCTCAGCTTCTCGGGTGCGCTCACCGCAAGCGACGTTGTGCTGAAGGCTACCCTTGGTCCGATCGCGCTCAGCATCGGCCGGGCGGGTGATGCCGAGCCCGCGCAGCTTGATGACACGGGCAAGATCATCAAACCTGCGGTGCCCTGGGCACGCGGCGTCCTCGACGCGGCGCTGGGCGGCCGCATGGCGATGCAGAACGGCGTGTTCACGCTCACCCCCACCGCCAGCCGCTTCAACCTGGAGCTGCCGCTCTACGCATCGGTGGCGGGCTTTGATCTGATCGCCACCGGAAGCAAGGTGCCCACCGCTAAGCTCACCGGCGATCCGCTTGCCGGCAAGTTTGAGCTCAAGACGGAGAACTTCGATCAGCTGACCAACATCAGCAAGATGACGATCACCGACCTGCTGCTCGCGCTGCCCGGCATCCTGTCGTACCTGGAGAGCGTGAGCGCCGAGAGCCTGGGGCTGGATGATCTGCCGTTCATCTCGCAGGGCGTTGATGGGCTGCTTGATCTCGCGGGCGTGTTCAAGCGCGAGATCGTCGACAAGGTCGATATCTACCGGCCGATCAAGCTCTGGAAGGCCGCGACTGGCGAGACTGCGGCGGTCAGCGGTACGGCGCAGATTCCGAATGCCGGCCGCTCGACGCTGGTGGGCGCGCCCGGGCAGTTCGCCAAATCGATGGCGGGCTACTGGATCACATTGTCGGGCGCCGAAAGCGGCTGGCTTGCGCCCACGCAGATCGTCTCGGTGTCGGCGGACGGCTCGACGCTCACGCTGCGTGATTCGTATTCCAGTGGTCGTACCGGTGTGCAATACCGGGTGCACGAGCGGCGCGAAAACATTCGCACCATCGATGAGTTCGTGGCTGCCTTCAATGAGGGCTTCAAGGACTCGCCGGTGCTTGGCACCATCAGCTATAGCGCTGCAACCGGTGACCTGCGTATCCCGCTGCGGCTGCGAGAGCGCCTGGTTGGGCTCGATACGCCGATCGATCTGGGCTTTGGCGAGGATCAGCCGATCAGCCTGTCAACCAGCGCGCAGGGCAAGCTCGATGTCGATGTCGATGCGGGCTTCGATCTGATTCTGTCGCTGGGTGGCGAGCGCTTCCAGGTAGCGCTTGATTCGCTGCGCGCACGCGCTGATGTCGACCTGAAGGTCACTGATCTCACGGTGGCGGCCAAGCTCGGCTTCATGGGACTCACCGCAGGCGGTGCGGGATCCAACTCGGGCGTGTCGCTCGATGCGGCGGTGCAGTTCGCGCTCGACCGCGATCCCACCACGCAGACCGCGGGCGACTCGCGCTTCACGCTTGGCCAGTTGGCTTCCACCGAAGGGCTGAATGCGGTCCGGTTTAATGTCGGCGGCAGCGCAGAAGCACGCCTGCGCGGTCTGAAGCTCGTGGGTGGCCAGGGCGCAAGCTTCTCGATTGCGCCAGACCTTGAGCTCGCGCTCATCGTGCCCGACCTTACCCGCTTCAGCACCGTGACGGTGCTTGAATCCACGCCCACCCTGATCTCGCGCCTGGATGACACCAAGCGGCTGGAGAGAAAGCAGGTCACCGATCTGCCGCTCACCGGCGAATTTAAGGCAGGCGATGTATTGCGCCTGGGCGGTATTTCGGCAGTTGATCTGACCTACACCGTGACCGCGGCCGATCTGGCGGCGGCTACTGACACGACACCGCTCGCTGCGGTGCTGGCTGGCCGTCTGGCAACGCTTGTCAGTGGCGCGCAGGCCTCGCGCGTCGCCGCAGTGGCAGACGGCGGAACGCTCAAGCTGACCGCCCTGGTCGCAGGCGATGCTGGTGCGTTCAATGTGACGCCGGCGGTGGTTCGAGCCGACGGCAGTACCGGCACGATGGGCGAGCGCAACCGGGGCTTTGACCGCTCAGCGGCGCTCGCGGGCGGCCTCATTGGCGCCTCCGACGTTGCAGTCGTACTGCCCGATGTGGGTTCGCTGTTTGACCTGAGCAAATTGAGCTTTGGCGACATCGTGGAGGGCCTGCGCTTTGCGCTGGCTACGATCGATGATGTCGTGGGCAGTCAGCCCTTCTACAACCAGGCACTGCCCGTGCTCGACAAGTCGCTGGGCGAATTGCTCGATCTGGGTGAGGCATTCCTCGATCGCATTGTGGCTGCGGGCAATACCCCTGCGGCGGCGCTCGATCAGGTTGAGGCGATCATCGAAGAGGCGCTGGGCATCAGCCCCAACCTGTTCGATCTCTCGCTAGGCGCCACGCAGCTTCTCATCGATGTGAATCTCGAGGCAGCGTATGCCGGCGACTTTGGCCTGAACCTCAAGCTCGCCGATCTGATCGCCATGGCTGCGCCCAACGTCGAAGTGCCCGAGGCGCTCTTCGATCTGGTGGACAGTTCAGGCGAGGCGCGAATCGGACTTGAGATTGGCGCGGCGCTTGATTTCCGGATTGGCATCGGGCTTCCCGGCAGCGGCGCACCAGCCGTTCAGCTGGTTGATTACGACCCGGCCACCGGCAAGGGGACGCGCGTCAAGCTCGACGCAAGGCTGGTGGCCGACGATATCGATCTGCGGCTGAAGGCGGGCCCCTTCGATATTGGTATCGATAGCGGCACCGTGGTGTTTGATGCGGATGGCAAGCTTGCTGAGAGCACCGCGGGTGAGCCGGCTGACACCGGCTCGGAGACTCCCGAGGCCTCAGGCACTGAGGCGCAAGCCCTCGCCGAAGCGCAGCAGACCTCAGAACCAGCCGCGTCTGAACAGCCGGCTGAGGCGCCTGCATCGCTTACCGTGACGCTCAAGA
>CAZORB010000161.1:0-5619 GCA_964581825.1 uncultured Bordetella sp. | reverse complement strand
GTTTGATGCCGATGGCAAGCTTGCTGCCCCCGCCGCCACGGCGTCGGTCAGCACCAGCCCGCCCGCCTCCGAGGCCTCAGGCGCTACCGGCGTGCAGCAGACCGCTCAAGCCGCCGCGTCTGAACAATCGGCTGAGGCGCCTGCATCGCTTACCGTGACGCTCAAGAGCGGCGCGCCCGAGATCGCAGCCGAGGGCGGCTTCTCGGTGAATCTGCCGCTTACCTTCGTGGTGGGTAAGCGCACCATCAAGCTGGGCGATCTGGGTCTGGCTACCAATCCGGTGTACGGCACACGCGGGCTTGAGGCGTTTGTTCGTGAACTGGCCAATGATCCGGCTTTCCCGCGACTGACTGTTGACGGCGTCGCACAGCCTGCACTCACGGTGACGCTGCCCGACTTCGATGTGTTCAACGCGAAGCCGCCGTCACTGCTTGAAGTTCTTTACGACCCGACGCCTGTGCTCGACGGCGTCGACTTCGCGCTGGGCTCGGTGCAGGATGTTTTCGAGAATGCACTGGTCGCTGATCTGCCGCTGGTGGGCAACAAGCTCGCCCAGGTGGGCGGCATGATCGCCGAGGTGCGTAATGGTCTTCTGTCGGATCTGCGGGCGCGGTTAAACGAGCCTGGCAAGACCGTCGAGATCATGCGCGATGCGCTCTATGCGGTCTTCAATGACAGGCTGGGCATCCTGAAGGATGCCAATGGCGACAAGCTCGTCACGCTCGGCGATATCACAATCGATTTCTACGATGTGGCGGGCAATCGCATCGCGGCCTGGACGCCTGGCGCGGAGATGCCTCGCGAGGCCGATTCGGTGCGGGTCGACATGGATCTGGGCGGCCGCGTGCTGGGTACCGGCATCGACATTCCGCTTGATCTCAACCTGCCGGGCTTCAGCCTGGCGGTCGATGGTGGCTTTGCACTCGAAGTGCTCTGGAACTATGACTTCGGCTTTGGCCTGTCGGTCAACGATGGCTTCTTCCTCAGCACGAACGCGGATGCCACGCCCGAGCTGCGGCTCGATGTGCTCGCGTATCTCGACGGCTCGCCAACCGACCCGACGGTGATCACGCCGTTCTCGGGCTCGGGCAAGCTGCTGTTCTTCAACGCTGGCGTCACCGACACTGATCTGGATCCCGATACCGCGGGCTTCCAGCCTAGCGGTCTGCGCGGCCAGCTTGGCATCGACATCAAGGGCGATGCGACCAAGCGTCGCCTGTCGCTCACCGAGCTGCTGTCCGATCCCACTTCGCGATTGGGCGTTGACTTCAAGGCATCGGCCGATCTGCGTCTAGGGCTGTCGCTGTCGGCGCTGGGGCTGCCCGCGCTCAAGGCCGACCTGGTCATGGGCTGGGACTGGAGCCTCGCGGATAAGACGGTTCGCTTCCCCAGTATCTCGGTCGAAAACCTGAGGCTCGATTTCCGCTCAGCGGTCGCCGATTTCCTGATGCCGATCGCCGAGAAGATCTCCAATATCGTGTCGCCGTTCCGCGACATCGTGTATGCGCTCACCGAACCGGTTCCCGGGATCGAGCTCTTCACCGATGCGCCAAGAAAATTGCTCGGCCTGAACCCCGATCCGACGCTGCGCGGCCTCCTTGATGTGATCTATGAGCTGGTGAGAAAGGCCAAGCCCACGCTCAACCTGCCGAAGATGGACTGGTCGTTCCTGGATGCGGTCAAGTTCGCGCTCGACATGCCCGATCAGTTGCGTTCACTGATCGCGCTGGGTTCGGGCATGCCGCTTGGCAGCATCTATGGCCTGGGTACCTCGGATGTGCGGTTCGTGAGCAACTTCGTGATGCCTGAGCCCGACAGCAAGGACAACGCGGTCTTCAATGCGATTGCCTCGCTCACCAGCCTCGCTTCCGGCGGCAAGACCCAGAACGTCAATCGCTCGGGTCTGCAGTTCATGCCGTATCTGCTCGATATTGGTAACTGGGCGAAGATCTTCTCGGGCGGCAATGCCACGCTCTTCACCTATGAGATGCCGCTCCTCGAATTCGAGTTCGTCTTCCAGGAGATTCTGGCCACCGTTCCGATTCCGTTCCCGCCGCTGTCCTGGATTTCGCTCAATGTCGGCGCAGTCGGCCGCGCCCGGGCGTATGTCGACCTGTCCTTTGGCGTCGATACGTTCGGCGTTCAGAAAGCAATGCAGAGCGGCAACCTCTTCGACGTGGCCGACAGCTTCTATGTGAACGACTGGACGCTGCCCACGATTCGTAACGGCAAGGCCGTGCCGGGCACTGGTGGCAAAGAGAAGCCCGAATTCGGTCTCGAGGTGGAAATCGGTCTGCTGGGTGGGGTGGGCATCACTGGCGTGATGTCCGGCGGCATCGGCGGCTCGATTTCGATGAAGGTCGACGCCGACCTGAACGACATCAAGCGGGGCACGATTGCTCGCGATCAGAACGGTCAGATCTCGAGCGTGAGCTATGCGGGCGACGGCCGGATCCGTCTGTCCGAAGTCGCCACCATGATGCTCTATCCGGGCGTCATTCCGTTTACCAACATCAGCACCGGCATTCCGGGTGGGCCGTTCAACCTGTTTGATCTCACCTTCAAGGGCGGGATCAGTCCGTACATCTGGGTGAATACGCTGCTCACCGGCACCATGGCTTTCAAGCTGTTCACGGTGTCGTTGCCCGCCATCACGCTCGAGGCACCCACGGTCAAGCCGACGCTGGGCAGCGTGAACAACGGTGTGCTTACCCTGAACGCCGGCTCACGCGCGGCAGATCGGCTCTGGCTCAACACCGCCGATGGCGGCGAAAACCTGATCCTGAGCGGCATGGGCAACGGCGTGGTCGATGTCGAGTTCGACAGCTTCGTGACCCGCTACACCGGTATCTCGAGAGTGGTGGTCGACCTGGGCGATGGCAACGACCTGTTCGATGCCACCCGCCTCTTTGACAACACGATCAGCTTCGATGTGCGAGGCGGCGACGGCAACGACACGATTCTGCTCGGCACGGGCGGCGGCACAGTCGTTGACTTGAACGGCAAGAACACCATCGATGCGAGCCGCAGCCAGGTACCGGTCACACTGGTGGGTGGCGCGGGCGACGACACGCTGACGGGTGGTGCGGCCGATGATGTGTTGCTGGGCGGCATGGGCACCAATACGCTCCTGGGCGGCGAAGGCGCCGACTGGATGTATGCGGTGGCGGGCGTCAACCGTCTGACTGGCGGACGCGGACTGGACCGCTATGTGTTCGTGGGGGCCGTGGGCTCGAATCGCATCCTCGGCGAGTCGGATGCGGAACTCTCTGATCTCGACTTCTCGGGCCGCGTGCCGGCGGCGCTGCTTGCGCTCACTGGGCCCACGGCGAACCTGCCGACCGTGTCCATTCCGACCGAATTCGGCGCGTTACGCCCGGTGGGTGACACCCGCTTTGTGTCGAACCTGCTCTTCTATGGCAAGCCCTTTGGCGGGCCCACCGACCAGGATCTGAGCGTCACGCTGCGCGTCGGTAGCGGCGAGGTTGTTGCGCAGTCGGGCGATGGCGTGGTCGTGAGCGGTAGCGAAACCGAACGCGTGTTCACCGGCCGCCTCGACAAGCTCAATGCCTTCTTCACCAAACCCGGCAAGGTGCGCTACGCGTTCGCGGGCGAGGCCACTGAAGAGCGCCTGTCGGTCGAGATCCGTGCCGATTCCGCGCTCAACACGGTTCGCAGCACGATCCGGGTTGGCGCGGCAAGTGCCGAGGTGATGGGCTGGACCGACATCGCGGTATCGCCCGTGCGGCAGGTGGCGGTATCGGTTGCCTCCGCTGACAGCGCAGGGGCAAGCGGCGGCATCTATCTTTCTGACGATGGCGGCATCAGCTGGTCGCTGGCCACCAACGCGCCCACTGGCGTCAACTATTCATCGGCAGCCATTTCCGAGGACGGCGACACCATTGTTGCCACCGTGGCGGGTGGCGGTGTGGTGAGCTCAAGCGATGGCGGCAAAACCTGGCAGACCACCCAGACGATTGCACTCCAGGGTTCGCCCTTCCTGGGCGGCTCGGCCACCGTCGAGCTCTATGAAAACATCGGCGGCAGCCGGGTGTCGGATCTCACCTTCTCGAACAGCGGCTTCTCACTTCCCGCCACACGACTGGCTGAGATGAGTGGCGCATTCGATTACAGCGGGCGCAGCGACAGCTACGGCGATCGCATCTCGGGCTGGATCACGCCGCCCGAGACCGGCAACTATCAACTCTGGATTGCAGGCGACGATAGCGCCGAGCTGTGGCTTGATAGCTCGGGCACCGGCGAAGGTGCGCTCGCCAGGATTGCGTCGGTTGACGCGCCGGTGGGCCGTGGCAACTGGACTCAGACGCCGGGCCAGCGGAGCGCCTCGGTGCTCCTTGAGAAAGGCAAGCTCTATCGCTTTGAGGTGCTGCACAAGGAAGGCTTTGGCGGCGACTTCGTGCAGGTGGGCTATTCGAAAGCTGGCAGTACCGCAGTCCAGGTGATCCCTGGCAGCTGGCTCGTGGCGGGGCAAACGCCTGATCAGCTCACGGTCACGTTGAGCGTGCCAATGGGGGGCACGGGCGAGATCTCGGGCGATACGGTGGCGGGCCTGGCGGTGACCGTGGGCGGTACCGCCACGCAGCGCACCTTTACCGGATCGCTCCCGGCGCTGCACACCTATTTCACGCAGCCCGGCAACATCCGGTTCTCGGGTGAGGCGCGTACGCTCGATGTGCGAGTGGGCGCCGCCACCGATGCAATCGAGCCGGTCACGCTCGCACCCATGCTGCCGTCGGGTGCGGTCACGGTGGAAACCTGGACAGGTCTCCCCGGCACGGCGCTGTCGGCGCTGCGAAGCTCAGCAAACTTCCCGAACAATTCGAACTCGGTACGGGAGATCGCGCTGACGCCGGTGGACGCCAACGGCAACGGAGGGTTCTCGGTCAATCCTGGCGGGGACAACTATGGCGCGCGCATCCGCGGCTACCTTGCGCCGTCGGAAACCGGTGCGGTCAACCTCTTCCTGACCGGCGATGATTCGGCCGAGTTGTGGGTGGATCTGTCGGGCGATGGCACCGGTGCGCTCACCCGTGTGGCCTCGCTCGATTCGGCAACAGGCGCCAATGAGTGGACCAAGTCAGCATCGCAGCGATCGGCCAACATCACGTTCGAGCGCGGCCGACTGTATCGCTTCGAGATCCTTCTGAAGGAAGGCTCGGGCAGTGACTTTGTCCGGGTCGGTTATGCCAAGGCGGGTACCACGGCGGTGTCGGCGGTGCCCTCGCACTGGGTGCTGCCAGATCTGCCCGCCAATCTGACCGTCACATTGACCGCACCGGCGGGTGGGGTCGTGGTACTGGGTGGCTCGGATGCCGCAGGCGGTCAGGCTAACTCGCCTTCGAATGACGGTCCGCTTAACGTGCTCGATGGCGATTCCGCGACCAAATACTTCAACCGCGACAAGCTCAACACCGGACTGGTGTTTGCCTACCCGCAAGCTCAAGTCGTAGACACGCTACGCCTGGTAAGCGCCAACGATGCGCCCGAACGTGACCCCCTCACCTTTGTGCTCTATGGCTCCAACGAATCCGCTGAGTGGGCGGGCTCGGACTGGGTCGAAATTGCCTCGGGGGCTACCGGGCTGACCAGCGCGCGCCG
>CAZORB010000160.1:0-8882 GCA_964581825.1 uncultured Bordetella sp. | reverse complement strand
CCATCGGCGACCTTCAGGGTTGCCTCGACCCGCTGATCTCCCTGACCGACCGGCTTCCCTCCGACGCTCCGATCTGGCTCACCGGTGATCTGATCAACCGCGGTCCGCAATCGCTGGAAACGTTGCGCTGGGTCATCGACCAGGGCGATCGAATCACGACGGTGCTTGGCAATCACGACATCCATCTGCTCGCCATCGCCGCAGGCATCCGCAAACCGCACCCCACCGATACCTACGCCGATATTCTCGCTGCACCCGACCGGGAGCATCTCCTCAACTGGATCCGCACGCGTCCACTCGCGCATTTCGATCACGGCTGGTTGATGGTGCATGCGGGTGTACTGCCGCAGTGGTCCGTAGCACAGACGCTGTCGCTGGCCGCTGAAGTTCAACACGCGCTGTCGGGTCCGGACTGGCTTGAGTTTCTCCCAAAAATGTATGGCAACGAGCCCTCCCGCTGGGACGATACGCTCGCCGGCGCTGATCGGCTTCGTATCGTCGTCAATGCGCTGACCCGCATGCGCTTTGTTGACGCGTCAGGAAAGATGGAGTTCGCCACCAAGGAAGGCGTGGGCGCGGCCCCCGCTGGCTTTATCCCCTGGTTCGACGCACCCGGGCGCGCCACTGCCAGCACACCAATTGTGTTCGGTCACTGGTCAGCGCTTGGCCTCATCAATCGGCCCAATCTGGTGGCGATTGACACAGGCTGCGTCTGGGGCCGGCAATTGAGCGCGGTCAGGCTGTCTGACCGAAAGGTGCTTCAGGTGCAATGTACTGACTGCGGCGCAACCGGTACTTGAGAGACCCGCAGAGCTACCCACGACACTCTTCTGCTTTTCAGCTCGCCTCTACGGAGCACACTTTTGGTCGCATCTTCTGTTCGCATCGCACTTCGCGCACCGCTTGCAGTGGCGCTACTTCTGGGCGGACTTTTCACCATCGCATTTGTGTTTCCGCGGGTCAGCTACGCGCGCCGCGACCGAATCATTGCGCGCTGGTCACGCTGGCTGCTTCGCGCCTGCGGAATTCGCTTAGCGGAGCAACCTGCGAGCGGTGCGCAAACCCTGTCGTCGATGCATGGGCCCGCGCTAATTGTCGCCAACCACATCAGCTGGATCGACGTATTTCTAATGTTGGCAACCACCTCAGCGCACTTTGTCGCGAAGATCGAAATCGCGTCGTGGCCGGTGGTGGGACGATTGGTGATCGGCGCAGGCACACTCTTTATCGAGCGGGGCAAACGACATGCGGTCCATCAGCTGAACGAACGCATTCAGAGCATGCTCTCTGCAGGTCGGCGCGTTGCTGTGTTTCCAGAGGGTACGACCAGTGACGGCCAGCGACTGCTGCAATTCCACGGCAACCTGCTGGAACCCGCTTTACGTGCTCAGGCGGCCGTGATCCCTGTGGGCATTCGATACACTGACTTAAAGGGCCACTACAGCCCCGCCATTGATTTCACGGGCAACATGAGCTTCGGTCAGTCCATGAAAAATGTGCTGGGCGCCCCGGGCTTCATAGCAACGCTTCACACGCTGCCACCGCTCACGGAGCCCTCTACACGCCAGCAGGCCGCCCGTGCCGCACGGTCCGCGATTGCTGAACAGCTTTCGCTACCCATGGATGACACGGTGCCCGACACGCTGCGAGCGGCGCTGAAAGCCGCGCGCGCACAGGCTGATTAGGCCTTATATCGGCCCTTCACAGTCGCTGCGCATCATCCGCGGTGATCGGCGCGAGCGGCGTCTCGCTGATAGATCAGGCGCCCGCCGACGAGCGTGGCCCGAACGCGTCCCATCAACTCGCGGCCCAGAAACGGTGTGTGGGATCCCTGGCTGACGAGCGACCCCCGCGACACCACCCAGTGCTCGTTCGGATCGACCAGACAGAGATCCGCCGCCGCCCCAACCGACAGCCCGACGCTGCGCTCGCCCAGAATGGCAGCCGGCCCGGAGGTGAGTTTGGAGAGCGCCTGTGAGAGCGGCAGTCGGGCTTCGTTCGCCCACTTGAGTGTAAGTGGCAGCAGCAGCTCGAGACCCGTGACGCCCGGTTCGGCTTCGCCGAAAGGGAGCTGCTTCGCGTCGTCATCAACCGGTGTGTGATCGGAGCAGACGGCGTCGATCGTACCGTCAGCCAGCGCCGCGCGAATCGCGTCGCGATCACGCTGAGACCGGAACGGCGGATCGACCCGGCAGTTGCTGTCGAAGTAGCCCACATCCACATCGATCAGATGAATATGATGAACAGCGACATCGGCGGTGACCGGCAGCCCCTCGGCGCGCGCGCGCCTTACCAGCTCGAGGCCCGCGCCCGACGACAACCGACACAGATGCACCTGGCAACCGGTGACCCGCATCAGCTCGAAGATCGTGTGCAGCGCAACCGTTTCGGCGATTACCGGCACGCCTGCCAGACCCAGCCGGCTGGCGTAGGGGCCGGCATGCGCAACGCCGCCACGCGCAAGTTGCGGATCCTGCGGATGAAGCCAGACCCGATAGCCAAAGCTGCTCGCATACTGCATGGCGCGCATCAATACCTGGGTGTCACTGATTGGCGCAAGCGCATGCGAAAACCCGATACAGCCCGCCTCCACCAACTCGGCCATCTCGGTAATTGTTTCGCCTTTCAGCCCGACCGTGAGCGCACCCACCGGAAAGAGCCGCGCGCCATCGATGCCGCGCGCCCGATGCTTGAGCATTTCGACCAGGCCGGGTTCATCAAGCACCGGATCAGTGTCGGGCGGACAGGCAAGTGAGGTAACGCCTCCCGCCACCGCTGCCTGCATTTCCGATTCAAGCGTCGCCTTGTACTCAAAGCCCGGCTCGCGCAATCGGGCTGCGAGATCGACCACACCGGGCATGAGCAGGCAGCCTGTGCCGTCAAGCACCTGGTCAGCCACAAAGCCTTCGGGTGATGCACCGATTGCGACGATTCGTCCATCCGCGAGATGGACGTCGCGGACCACTGCGTCCTCGGCGCTTGACCCACTCCCACGCTCATGCGGCATGGGCTGTACGAGCGCAGCATGCGTAATCGAAATTCGGGGTGCGGCGGATGTATTCATGGTCAGGATTTCGCGAGCAGGCTCATCACAGCCATCCGCACTGCGATGCCAAAGGTGACCTGGTCGAGAATAACCGCCTGTGGTCCATCGGCCACTGCTGACTCGATCTCGACGCCGCGATTCATGGGTCCTGGATGCATGACGATGCAGTCGGGGTTGGCGAGCGCAAGCTTGTCTTCGGTCAGGCCGTAGTGTTTGAAATATTCCTGGGCCGATGGCAGCAGCGCGCCGCGCATACGCTCGCTCTGAAGCCGCAACATGATGATGACGTCAACACCACGAAGACCCTCGCGCATGTCATGAAACACATGAACGCCCAGCTGCTCGAATCCGCCAGGAATCAGCGTGCGTGGGCCAATGACACGCACCTCGGGTACGCCCAGCGTGGTAAGCGCATGAATATCGGAGCGTGCCACGCGTGAGTGCAGCACATCACCCACGATCGCTACCCGGAGGTTGGTGAAGTCTTTCTTGAAGTGCCGGATGGTGTAAACATCGAGCAGACCCTGGGTGGGATGCGCATGCCGACCGTCTCCGGCGTTGATCACATGAACATTGCCGCGGGTGCGGTCAACGTGTTCAGCAATCAGGAACGGCGCACCGCTTTGTGCATGCCTCACCACGAACATGTCGGCATGCATGGCCACCAGATTGTCGATGGTATCGAGCAGCGACTCGCCTTTGGCCGTGGACGAGGTGTTGATGTTCAGGTTGACCACATCCGCCGACAGCCGCTTGGCTGCGATCTCAAAGGTGGTTCGAGTGCGAGTGGAGTTTTCAAAAAACAGATTGAAGACCGAGACGCCCCTGAGCAGCGGGACTTTCTTCACCTCGCGATCCGATACGCCCAGAAATCCAGCTGCGGTATCGAGAATGTGATGGATCAGATCGCGCGAGAGCCCCTCGATCGTGAGCAGGTGTTTAAGTTCGCCGTGAGCGTTCAGTTGCGGGTGACGGGTGGGCATCGGTCTGGTCCTGCGGTTACTCGATGACCAGCGAAAACCGACCCGACTCATCGCGGCTGAGCGCGAACGAGCGATCGGCGGACAGCGGATGGCTGAGCCCGCAAAAATCGGCCGCTACGGGAAGCTCGCGGCCGCCCCGGTCGATCAGTACGGCAAGTCGTACACGTGCCGGACGACCATAGTCAAAAATTTCATTCAGCGCAGCGCGCACCGTACGCCCGGTAAACAGAATGTCATCGACCAGCAGAATGTCGGCACCATCGACCGCAAACGCCAGCTGTGTTGATTTGATGTCGGCGGGCAGACCGCGATGGCCGTAGTCATCGCGGTGAAAGGCGCTCGACAATGACCCCGTGGGCCCATTGAGATGCAGGTCACGACGCAACCGTTCCGCCACCCAGACGCCCCCACTGTGAACGCCCACCACGCACAGGTGATCGCGCGCGTCGGGAAGCGCGGCAGCAATTGCGTCTTTCAGGTGCGCGTAAGCGCTTTCGGCGTCGAGAGCGTTCATCGGTTTTGCAGATATTGTCGCAGGATTATCGCGGCGGCCTGTGCATCGGTGTTTCCGGCGCCCGGCTCGCCCGCCTCCGCCTCGGTGGTGCTGTAGCGTTCATCCACCAGATCAACCGGCAGCCCAAAGCGGCCCTGTAATTGCCGTGCAAATCGCTCGCAGCGCGCGGTCATTTGATGCGGCGTGCCATCGGGATGAAGCGGTCGGCCCACCACCAGCCGTTGAGGTTGCCAGTCTTTGAGAAGCCGCTCAATCGCCTCGAATCCCCGCGCTGTCACGCGATTATCGATTTGCGCGAGCGGGCGCGCGCTCGCCGTGAGCGTGTTGCCCACCGCCGCGCCAATGCGCGATGTGCCGAAGTCGAACCCGAGCAGCGTTTCTTCCTGCTCAGGCATGCCCGGCGGCCGATGCGAGAAATGCGGGATTGATGCCGAGCAGGGCGAAAGCCCGCTGCAGCCGTTCGTCAGCGGGCGTATCAAAAATGACCGAGGGATCGGCTTCAACCGTCAGCCAGGCGTTGCGCGAGATTTCGTCTTCGAGCTGACCAGGCCCCCAGCCGGCATAGCCCAGCATGACCAGAAGACGGTTCGGCCCCTTGCCTGCAGCGACCGCCTCGAGCACATCGCGCGACGAGGTCAGACCAATGTCGTCGCTGACAACCACCGTTGAGCCCCATTGCCCTGCGGGTTGGTGCAATACAAAACCACGATCGGTCTGAACCGGCCCGCCGTTCATGACCAGGGCGCTACTCGCCGTTGCCGCGACGTCGAGCTCGAGGTCGATTCGACGAAACAGCGTCGCGAGATCGATTTCCATGGGGCGGTTGATAACCAGGCCCAACGCGCCCTGGTCATTGTGTTCTGCAACGAACACCAAACTGCCGCCGAAGTTGGGGTCTTCGAGGCTTGGCATTGCAATCAGGAAGTGATTGCTGAGGTCGCTCGCGGATTCGGTCATCATGGCTGGATTATATGATCGCGCCCGGCCACCTGAAACCGAGACCCCGATGAGCTTGTCCAAACCTGATTCCCCTTCCTCCGATGCGGGCCTTGCGCTCGTCTGGCTGCGGCGCGACTTGCGGCTTGATGACCATGCCGCGATCGCCACTGCGCTTCAGCATGTCGACCGACTCGCGCTGTGCTTTGTGTTTGACCGGAGCATTCTCGAGCCGCTGCCGCGCGCCGACCGGCGTGTTGCGTTCATCCGAGAGTCGCTGGTTGAAATCGATCGCAAACTCCGTGCGCAGGGCGGCTCGCTCTGGATCACCTACGCACACCCCGAGGAAGCTATCCCCGCGCTCGCCGAGCAGCTGGGCGCGCGTATCGTCGTGGCCGCACATGACTACGAGCCGGCGGCGATCGAGCGCGACCGAAAGGTGGCAGAGCAGCTCGCCGCACATGGCCGCGAACTCATCACCTGTAAAGACCATGCGATTTTCGACCGGGGTGAGGTATTGACCCTGGACGGTCGGCCGTTCTCGATTTTCACGCCCTACAAACGCGCGTGGCTGCGCGCACTCGAAGCGAACCCCGGCGCGATTCAAGCGCATGCCAGCGCGCTGGAGGGACGATTACTTGCGCCGCAGGCACAAGCCTCCGAACAAGCGCCTCGCATGACCCCTGGCGCCTGGAGCGACTCAGGCGTACCGCCCATCGAGGCGATGTCATTTGAGCCGCTCGATCTCGGTGCGGTGGGCATCACCCCTGGCAGCACCGGCGCAGCAAAACTCCTGTCGGATTTTGTCCCGCGTATTGGCCGTTACCGGGAGGCACGCGACTTTCCAGGCGTACGCGGGCCCTCGTACCTGTCGGTCCACATGCGGTTCGGTACGCTTTCGGTCCGCGAGGCGGCCCGTCAGGCTCGCGAAGCCATCCTCAAGACCGAGGGTGCCCGCGAAGGAGCTGAATCCTGGCTATCCGAACTGATCTGGCGCGACTTTTATTTTCAGATCCTCTGGCATCACCCGCGCGTGGTCGAGCGCGCCTTCAGGGCCGAGTACGACGCCATCCAGTGGCGAGACGACGAGCGGCTGTTTGCCGCCTGGTGTGAAGGCCGCACCGGGTACCCGCTCATCGACGCGGCCATGGCGCAGATCAATCGCACCGGTTATATGCACAATCGACTGCGAATGGTGGTGGCGTCATTCCTCACCAAGGATCTGGGGCTGGACTGGCGCTGGGGCGAACGGTACTTTGCGGAAAAGCTGATCGATTTCGATTTATCCGCCAACAATGGCGGCTGGCAATGGGCCTCGTCGAGCGGCTGCGATGCGCAGCCCTATTTCCGAATCTTTAACCCGGTCACGCAATCACAGCGCTTTGATCCGGAGGGGAAATTCATCCGACGCTATCTGCCGCAACTTGGGAATCTGTCGGACAAAGATATTCACGCGCCATGGCTCGCCCCATCGATGGTCTTGGGCGGAGCCGGGGTGAAGCTGGGTGTCGACTACCCCAAGCCTGTCGTGGATCACGACCAGGCGCGCAAGGAAACCCTGGCGCGCTACGCAATCGTGAAGTCGAAGGCCGATGCAACCTGAAGCTTATGGGCCCCGGGTTACAGCTCAACCATTTCGAAGTCTTCTTTGCGGGCACCGCACTCTGGGCAGGTCCAGTTCATGGGCACGTCTTCCCAGCGAGTCCCGGGTGCAATCCCTTCCTCGGGAAGCCCGGCGGCCTCATCGTAAATCCAGCCGCAGATCAGGCACATCCAGGTGCGAAACGGGGCGTCAGTCGTGCTCATGGTTGAAGGACTATCCAGATAAAAGAGTCGTTGTAGGAGCTGGGCGCGCTGCTCATCCGAGCGGTCGGAACCTGTTCGCGAGGCCACCCAGCGCTTGAGGTGTGCCACCAGACTGGCGATTGAGAAGCGCCCTGCCAATGATGAGTACTATGACAGCGCCAAGCGCACCGGCAGCGTTACCCAGCGTGTGAACATCCGTTGCAGACGATATGGCAAGGTCCGCGGCCCAGGTCTGGAGTCCGGAATCACTTACGCAGACCTCGCCCGCAATGAAGCCGAGGAGCGCCGCGCCTAGCCAAACGATGAGCGGAAACCGCTCAATGACTTTCAGTACCAGCGTTGAACCGAGAACAACCATCGGTATCGACAGAGCAAGCCCAATGATCAACAGTAGCGTTGATCCCTTGGCTGCAGCGGCCACCGCAACCATATTGTCAAAGCTAAGCAGGACCGCAGCCACGACAAGCGCCCGCATCGCGGCAGCGAAACCCCGACTATCGTCGTCGGTCTCGGAGTGTGCAGGCCCGCCTTCCGGTAGCACTAACGTCACCCCGATATAAACAAGCAGCATTGCTCCGATCAGCTTCAGGTAAGGCAGCTGCAGCAGTTGTGCCACCACCAGCGCAAACACGGCTCGCATAACAATCGCGGCAATCGAGCCAACCAGGATGGCCCGTGCCCGCTGCCAGGGCGGAAGCGACCGCGCTACGAGCGCGATCACCACGGCATTGTCACCTGATAAGAGAAGGCTGACCCAGATGATTTGGACCAGTGCCAGCCAGAACGCTATGCCCCCGAACTCGATCGTGTCCAAAGCCTCTCCGCCGTCGGCGCGCTGCTGTCCTTACAGCACGCTCTTGAGAAGCCGCCCCATCTCTGACGGATCGCGAGTGACCTTGATACCGCAGGATTCCATCACAGCGAGTTTTTCCTGCGCAGTACCTTTGCCACCCGAAATGATTGCGCCGGCGTGACCCATGCGCTTTCCAGGTGGCGCGGTGACGCCCGCAATGAAACCCACCACCGGCTTTTTCATGTTGTCACGCACCCACTCGGCTGCGGTCTCTTCGTCGGACCCGCCGATTTCCCCGATCATCACGACCGCATCGGTCTCCGGGTCATCGTTGAACATGCGCAGCACATCAATGTGCTTAAGACCGTTAACCGGGTCGCCGCCAATGCCTACCGCTGTGGACTGCCCCAGACCAAGCGCTGTGAGTTGACCGACCGCTTCATACGTGAGCGTACCGGAGCGCGACACGACACCGATTCGGCCCTTGCGGTGAATGTGGCCGGGCATGATTCCGATTTTGAGTTCGTCAGGCGTGATGACGCCGGGGCAATTGGGGCCAAGCAGCAGGGTTTTGCGATTTTCTTTGCGCATCCGGTCGCGCACGCGAATCATGTCGCGAACAGGAATGCCTTCGGTGATGCAGATAGCGAGATCGAGATCGGCTTCCACCGCTTCCCAGATCGCGTCGGCAGCGCCCGCCGGCGGCACATAGATGACCGACACCGTTGCACCGGTGGCCTGTTTGGCGTCTCGAACCGATGCGTAGATGGGAATGCCCTCGAAGTCTTCACCCGCCTTCTTGGG
>CAZORB010000159.1:0-8911 GCA_964581825.1 uncultured Bordetella sp. | reverse complement strand
CCCGCAGCGGCGTCCGCGCTGATTGCATCAGAAGGCCTCGCCTGGCACGAAGAGGCGGTGGGCTGATGAACGAGCTCAAGAACCCGGCGGAGGACGTGCCGCTCCATCCGGTTCTGGATAAAGTGACAGCGCGCATCATCGAGCGCAGTCGCGAGCGTCGCGCCGCGTATCTGGCTCTCTGCGCCCGCACCGCCGATCGGCCCCGTGGCGTGCAGCGGATGGGCTGTGCAAACGTGGCGCACGCGCTTGCAGCGATGCCGGTTAACGAGCGTCTCGCGGCGCTGGCACCCAAGGCGATTAACCTGGGTGTGGTCACCGCATACAACGACATGCTCTCGGCGCATAAGCCCTACGAGCGCTATCCAGAGATGCTTCGCCGCGCAGCGGCGGAGTTGGGCGCGACAGCTCAGGTGGCGGGCGGTGTGCCGGCTATGTGTGATGGTGTGACGCAGGGCTTCGAAGGAATGGAGCTCTCGCTGTTCTCGCGAGATGTCATCGCGATGTCGACGGCCGTTGCGCTGTCGCATGACGTGTTTGACGGTGCGTTGATGCTCGGCGTTTGCGACAAGATCGTGCCGGGGCTGCTTATCGGCGCATTGCAGTTCGGTCATCTGCCAACGGTCTTTGTTCCAGCTGGTCCCATGACCTCGGGGCTGTCGAACGTTGAGAAGTCCTCAATCCGGCAGCGCTATGCCCTAGGCCAGGTCAGCCGAGATGACATGCTGAAGGCCGAGCAGGCTGCCTATCATGGCGAGGGCACCTGCACGTTTTACGGCACAGCAAACTCCAACCAGATGTTGCTCGAGGCAATGGGTCTGCAGTTGCCCGGGTCGTCGTTTGTGAATCCGGGGACGCCGCTTCGCCGAGCGCTCGACCTTGAGGCCGTTCGCGCACTGGTGCGGCTGGCACGCGTTCGCAGCCCGGTGTCATCAATTGGCGCAATCGTGAGCGAGCGGGCAATCGTCAACGCCATGGTGGGTCTGCTGGCAAGTGGTGGATCGACCAACCACACAATCCATCTGGTCGCAATCGCCCGAGCGGCGGGCATTCTCATTGACTGGGATGATTTCTCGGATCTGTCGGCAGCCGTACCCCTGCTTGCCAGGGTGTATCCCAATGGCCAGGCCGATGTGAACGACTTTCATCTAGCAGGCGGCATGCCCGTGCTGATCCGCGAGTTATTGCAGGCTGGCCTGATGCACGACGCGGTACACACCATACTCGGCCCAGGCCTGCAGCGGTTTACGGTAGCACCCACGCTCACCGACGCCGGGGCGCTCAATTGGCAGCCCGCTGCAGGTAGTTTGAACACCGATGTTCTTCGCCCGGTTAGTCAACCATTCTCGCTCGACGGTGGGCTGCGCGTGCTGTCGGGCAATCTGGGACGCGCGGTGATCAAGGTGTCTGCGGTCAAGCCTGAGCATCGCAAGCTGCGCGCACCTGCGGTGGTCGTCGACAGCCAGGAAGCGCTCGCAGCGCGATTCGAGCGGGGCGAGTTGCAACGCGACCTGGTGGCGGTGGTTCGAGGCCAGGGCCCGCGCAGCAATGGTATGCCCGAGCTGCATAAACTCACGCCACTGCTGGGTACCCTTCAGGACAAGGGCTTCAAGGTGGCACTGCTTACCGATGGTCGTATGTCCGGAGCTTCCGGCAAGATTCCGGCTGCGATTCATCTGAGTCCTGACAGTGCCGCGGGTGGACCGATTGTGCGGGTGCGTGAGGGTGACCTGATCGAACTCGATTGCGACCAGGGCATTCTCAAAGTGGATGTCGATGAAGAGGAATGGCAGCGTCGCGACGCGTGGGTGCCGGTGCCCCGCGAATCGGCAGATTCACTCGGCCGCAGTCTTTTTGCGCTGTTTCGCGAGCATGCGGCGCCGACTGAGGCAGGCGGCTCAGCCATTTTGTCTTGAGCGTCAACCATGACCGACCTGCCATCGTTTCAATCCCGTGTCGTACCGGTCGTCTCAATAGACTCTGCGGACCAGGCGGTCCCGTTGGCTGAGGCATTACTCGCGGGCGGCATCGATGTCATTGAAATTACGCTGCGGCGCCCCGGTGGGTTGCCGGGTATTGCCGAGCTCGCGCGCCGTGCACTTCCTATATGCGTTGGAGCAGGGACGCTCCTTGATGGGGATGACGTGCTGCGGGCTGTTGATGCCGGTGCGCGCTTTGGGTTGTCGCCGGGATGCACACCGGCGCTTGCCGAGGCTGCTCTGCGAGCAAAGCTTGCTTTTGTTCCCGGCGTCATGACGCCTTCCGAGGTCATGGCTGCGCGCGCGCTGGGTTTTAAGCTGATGAAACTCTTTCCAGCTGCTCAGGCCGGCGGAATCGCGATGCTGCGGGCAATGGCGGGCCCGCTTCAGGATGTTCGGTTTATTCCCACGGGTGGGGTGCGTGCCGACTCACTTGCCGACTGGTTGCGCGAGCCCAATGTCGACCGGGTGGGGGGCACCTGGATCGCGTCTGTGGATCTGATCGCATGTGACGATTGGAATGGCATTACGCGACTTGCGCGGGAAGCCAGTTTGATCGCGCGGGCTTGAGGTGCGAACCAGGGCGAACTCGCCTTCCAGCTTACCGCCCCACTTTCAATGAACCCCAAAGGCTCTCCGTAGGGGCGTTAGTCCAGCAGTCGCTTTTGCGGCTCATCGACGCTCGTATGCCGTACGCTTTGGTCGCTTTCTGCGTATCGGATCACCCAGCTTAACGGCATTGCCGACCGTCGCTGATTCGCTGGCGATGCGGGCAATATCGGGTCGATGGCATAGGCGAGAACGCCGCCGCTGGGCGAGGGCCTGTGGGCAGCGCCTCTGTCAACGCTGTGGGGAAAGCAAGGCGGCCGCTTGGGGGAGTCAAGCACCTGACGGTTCTACAGATACTTCTTAAAGAACCCCACCGAATGGGCAAGCGCCTCATTGGCCTCGGCCTCGCGCCAGGTGCGACCGCCATGGCGGGCAAACGCATGGTCGGCTTCAGGATATTTGTGAATGGTAACCAGTGGATTGGGTGACAGGCGTCGCTCAAGCAGATCGTTGACTTCAGCCTGAACCCAGCGGTCTTTCATGGCCATGTGCAGCATGAAAGGCCGATGGAGCGACGGTGCCTCGCGAATATTGTGTTCGATGTAGGTGCCGTAATACGCCACCGCGCAATCGATGTCGGTGCGGCAACACATCATGTAACAGAGCTTTCCGCCCAGACAGTAGCCAACGCTACCCACCTTGCCATTGCCGCCTGTGATCTTTCGCAGATACGCCATGGTGTCTTCCATGTCGCGCACGCCAAGGTCATAGTCGAAGTCGTAGTAAAGGTCGAAGGCTTTGCGAACATCGTCAGGGTTTCGGTCATAGAGCTCTACGCCGGGCTCCTGCCGCCAGAACAGATCGGGAACCAGGCAGATGAAGCCGGCCTCGGCGAACTCCTGCGCATGGCGGCGCATGGTGTCATTCACGCCCCAGATTTCCATGATGGCGATGATTGCTCCGGCCGGCGTTTTGTCAGGCCACGCAATGTGTGCACCCATCACGCCGTCGCGCATCGGGATTGTCACGTTTTCAGTTCTCATCACAGCAGAGCTCCTCGGCACAGATTGCGCTGGCAAAGTTAGTAGGCCAGCCAAGTTGAAAGGGATGGGAAAAAGATCAATAGCCACAGGACGACGAACATCGTGGCTACAAAGGGGAAAGATCCCGCGAAGATAGTCTCAAGTCGAACTCGGTTTGTACCGATTGCACTTTGCACTGCGAACACTGACAACCCGAACGGCGGCGTGAGTAATCCAATTTCAACGGCCACGATCGACACGATTCCGAAATGCACGAGGTCAATCCCGAAGCTCTTGGCAATAGGCACCGCAATCGGCGTCACGATCAGCAAAATCGATACCGAATCCAGGAACATGCCCAGAATCACCAGACAGATTACATAGGCCAGGAAAAAGCCGTAGGGACCTGCACCCAGCTCGGAGATCCAGGAAGCCATCATGCCCGGCACACCCGCCATGGTAAGCATGCGCGAGTACAGGCTTGCAGCCATCAGCAGAAACAGAATGCCGACCGATACATGGCCGCTTTCCACCAGTACTGCCCACAGACTTTTTCGATCGAGACTGCGCCGCCAGCCTGCAATAGCTAATGCCCCCAACGCCCCAGCCGCACCAGCCTCGGTGGGGGTAAATACACCGCCGTAAATTCCCCCAAGCACCAGCACAATCAACAGCGTGATCGGTAGCAGTTTGGTTACCACCGACCGGGCGTTTTCAGAGGGTTGTTCAATGGCTGCTTGAGTCGCCTGTTCGTAGACGAATTGCGGTCGCAGGCGCGCCAGCATCACGATGATCACGATGAACGCAATCGACATCACAATGCCCGGAATGACGCCCGCCAGGAACATACGTCCAATGGATACTTCAGCGAGTACGCCGTACACGATCATCAGGATGCTGGGTGGAATCAGCATGCCCAGAATCGAGCTGCCCGCCACCACCCCTACTGCAAACCGCATGGTGTAGCCAAAGCGCAGCATGGGCGGTACTGCAACCTGACTGAACAGACTGGCTGATGCCACGGACACACCCGTGACTGCCGCAAATAACGCATTGGCTGCCACGGTAGCCACGCCAAGCCCACCCTGTACGCGCTGCAGTAGCCATTGCGCGACCGAAAACGTATCGCGCCCCACGCCCGACAGGCTCACGAGCGACCCCATCAGCACAAACAGGGGAATCACTGAGAAGACGTATTCGGCGATGCTTGTGAGCGCGCCGCTCCCGACCAGCCGGATCGCGATTTCAAGATCGCCACGCAGGGCCCAGGTACCCCCCAGTGCAAGCAGAATAAGCGTCACGCCAATCGGCGCGCCGAGCATCACAAGGCCGATCAGCAAGCCCACCAACACAAGCCCGATGCTGAAATCCATCAGAGCTCTCCGTGCCGCGGGCCACCCGTCCCCGACGAAGGGGGACCGCGCACCACCTGTACCGCGAACGCGGCGACTGCCCCTGCGCTGCCCGAAAGCACCAACAGCCAGATGGGCCACTTGGGAAACGTGAAGACGCCTTGCGCACCGAACTGATCATTGGTGCGCCACGCGTGTCCCAGGCCGGATACCGCTGCCCAGACAATCGCCAGGAACACTACTGCGCCAAGCAGCGCGAACGCCCGCTCGATTGTCTGAGCGGTGCCTGGCGAGTGCGCACGGATACGTTGCAGGACCAGATCTGCCCGCGCCAGTCGGCCATTATTGACCGCTGCCGGCAGCTGCAGAAAGGTGATCGCGATCACCGAGAACCCAGCGATCTCAGCAACCCCGCTGATTGGCGAATTGAAGACGAAGCGGCTCACGATATCCGCGCCGACCAACAGCATCAGCGCGAATATCCAGGCGATACCTAGCGCGCTTAACGCGCGTAGCGACCGATCGAACACAGTGTCTATCGCGCGGTGCTTAGAGCTTGTCCCACGCACGCGAGGGCTTTTCGCCCGCTGCCCTGAGCGCGTCCATCCAGGCTTTCAGCACGTCTTGGGCTGGCACTTTTGAATTGGCTTTGACCCATTGCGCCGCAACGTTGGGCATGGTGTCGATCCACTTCTGACGCTCCTCGGCTGACAGTGCCGAGACCTTCATGCCCGCCTTGGTCATCTGCTCAAGCGAGGCATCCGAGCGCTCGGTGGAGACACGCCCCACCGCGGCTGCGTAGAGCTTGCCGCAATCGCGTATCACCGACTGAACCTCGGGCGGCAGTTTGCCGAACGCCGAGCGATTGGCTGCAAGCCCGCCAACGTACTGCGCGCCGATACCTACGCGTGTGAAGTAGGGCGCCACTTCATACACCCGTGTGCCCAGGATAGCCGTGGAAAACGATACCGCGCCGTCGGTAACGCCCGATTTGATATCGGTGTAGAACGCTGGAATAGGTGAATTGACGGCCACCGCGCCGGTGCCCTGCAGGAATGTTGCAACGGCCCCTGGCGTTGAAAACTTGCGGCCCTTCAGCGAGGCAAGCGAGGTCACTGGCTGGGTGGTCCAGAGATGATAGGTTTCAACGCCGCTTCCCCCCAGGTACACCAGATTATTGGTTTCCCAGGTTTGACGTAGCGCCGGCAGCTTCTCGTGCAGCCCATCCATGATCGAGATCACCAGGGGCAGATTGTCGGTAGCGAAGGGCGAGAAGTAGGTGACGTTGTGAAGCGGCATGGCGGTGGGCTCAAAGATCGAACCTACCCAACCAATATCGACAATGTTGTCGCGCACTGCGCTCAGGGTTTCCTGGAACTTGTAGAGGGTGCCGCCGTAGGCCTCGCGCCATTCAATTTTGAAGCGCGTGCCAGCAAGCCGCTTGTCCACCTCGGCCTGGAACACCTCTTTCATCATGCCGACGAAGATGTTGTTGAGCGGATGGCTAGCACCGATTGCCACCCGAATCGTCTGCTGACCTTGCGCGATAGCCGGCGCTGCTACGGCTGCGGTGGCTGCCCCAATCAGCTTCAGCGAACTGCGGCGGGATTCGTTGTGCATGTCTCCTCCTATGGCTGTTTTAAGTGAATGATTCGCCAGATTCGCTCTGGGAGCAAAGGCATATCGAGATGCTCGGTTCCGAATTCACGTAAAGCGTCCATCACGGCAGATACCGCCGCCGGCGGCGCTCCCAGTGCGCCGCCTTCGCCAGCACCCTTTGCGCCCAGAAGGCCGGTGGTGGAGGGCGCCTGCTGATCGAGCGCAGTCTTCATGGCTGGAAGAAGGTCTGCCCGCGGCAGTGCGTAGTCCATGAGTGAGCCGGTGAGGAGCTGGCCAGAAACCGGGTCGTGCACCACCTGCTCGAGCAGCGCCTGGCCGAGCCCCTGCACGACCGCACCCCAGGTTTGTCCCTCAACGATTACTGGATGGATGACCGTGCCCACGTCGTCTACCGCCGTGTAGCGCTCAACGCTGACCGTTCCCGTGGCCGGATCGATCTCTACCTCGCACACATGGCAGCCGTTCGGAAAGCAGAAGGGCGAGGTGGCCGTGGCGACGCCCGTCTGCGCCGGCTCAGGCTGATCAGCCGCGAGCCCGAAGAGATCGTTGAGCGCGGGCGCACTCCGAAGGCCAAGCTGCTGAAGAAGATTGCGCGCCGCCTGAACGATGGCGGCGCCGCCGATATAAAGCGAGCGCGAACCGTAACTGCCTACGCCTGAAGGCACCCGGTCGGTATCCCCCTGGATGATTTTCACCCGCTCGGTGGATACGCCAAGCGTAGCGGCGACCAGCTGGATGTAGACCGTTTCCAGACCCTGGCCCATCGCCTGGGTGCCCGACAGTACGATGATCTGGTTGTCGGCGACAGTGACTGTTGCGGTCTCGCTGGGCGTGATGCCGCTGGTGGAGTCGATGTGATACGCGATCCCACGACCCCGCAGCCGCCCGCGTGCCTGGGCCGCATCGCGCCTTTGCGGAAAGCCATGCCAATCGGCCAGAGCCAACGCCTGATCGAGTACTGCCGGAAACCGCCCGCTGTCATAGGTCTGTCCGACCACATTGGTGTACGGAATCTGATCGGGGCGGATCAGGTTGCGACGCCTGAGCAGAGCCGCATCGATATTTAGCCTGCGGGCGGCGACATCAATGAGCCGTTCAAGCCGGTACACCGTCTCTGGGCGTCCCGCGCCGCGATACGGCCCAGTGGGGGGTGTATTGGAGAGCACCGCGCGAATCTCGGCATAAATTGCCGGTATGTGATACGCCCCATTTGCCACGCGATTGCCGGTGCGGGTGGCGATCGCCGCGCCAAAAAAGCTGACATAGGCGCCCATGTCGGCCCAGTCGCGTACTTTGAGCGCGAGGAACCGGCCTTCCGCATCAACGGCAAGCTCGCATTCGCTGAGATGGTCACGCCCGTGCATGTCAGACAGAAAACTTTCGCTCCGATCGGCCACCCAGCGAACCGGGCGGCCAAGCGCGCGCGCCGCAAACAGCACCAGAACATCTTCAGGATGGAGCGATACCTTGCTCCCAAAGCCGCCGCCGATATCGCCCACCTGCACCTGGATAGCGTGCTCGGGATGACCCAAGACCGAGGCCAGTAGCTGCCGGGTCAGGTGAGGCGTCTGACTGGCGGCGTGCAGTGTGTAGCGTTGATCGTGCATGTTCCAAACACCCACTGCACCGCGAGGCTCCATGGCGGTGGGGGCAACTCTTTGGTTCACGATCCGAAGCTTGATCACATGCGCGGCCGTCTTGAGGGCCGCTGTTACCTGTTGTGCGTCGCCGTATTCGTAGCGACCCACAATGTTTCCAGGCGCGCCGGGCCAGAGCACGGGTGCATCGGCCTCCAGCGCACGTGCAATGCCAGACACTGCAGGCAGCGTCTCAATATTTACGTCGATTCGTTCTGCTGCATCGAGCGCTGCGTAGCGACTGGTGGCCACCACCAGCGCGATGGGTTCGCCTACATAGCGCAGTTCATCGCGTGCGAGGGCATGACGCGGCGGCGCAGACATTTCGCCACCCGTTTCTGACGGTATCGCGGCATGAAAACCGATGGGCGAAAGCCCTGCGGCCAGCAGGTCGTCGGAGGTGAAAACGCCCAGTACACCCGGCATTGCGCGCGCGGCCGAAGTGTCTATTGATTGAAGTCTTGCACGCGCATGCATCGATCGAAGCACGACGGCATGCACCATGCCGGGCAGGCTCAGGGAGCCATCAAAGCGGCCCTGTCCCTTCAGAAGATGGGCGTCTTCAACGCGCAGCGGCGATTGGCCGGCGCCTGGAATCGCGGCAACGTGCTCTGTGTTCACTGAGCGGCTTGGTAAGCGATGGACCGATTCAGGCTGCGGGCGGCCGAATCACCTTGTCGGGCGACTCGCCGTAGGGCGGGGCGTAAATCACCAGCAGTCGGGCGGGCGTGTCGCTGGTTACCGTAAAGATATGC
>CAZORB010000158.1:3775-9019 GCA_964581825.1 uncultured Bordetella sp. | reverse complement strand
GCAAGAGCGCACAGGTGGACAGCAAGCCTTGGGATGGGGTGTATCGCTGATCGTGCCTCTGTGCGTTGCGGGGCTCCAAACGGCTGGCTACCTACAGCGCAGCGCGCGGTGCGCAACTGGCGTTCGTGCAGGCGGTGGGCGTTGAGCTTGCGCCGGACAACATCCAGGTGAATGCCGTGGCCCAGAACTTCGTTGAAAACCCAACCTATTACTCTGAGGCGGTGCAGGCCAATCCTCGATTCCAGGAAAGGCTCAAGCGAGAAGTCCCGCTGGGCAGGCTGGTTCGTGCCAGGGAGGATGCCGGCTTGATCGCCTATTTGTGCAGCGATCTGGCGGACTGCTTTGTGGGGCAGGTGTTTCCGGTGTCGGGGGGCTGGGCGGTACGGTAGGGGTTGGTTTCCCCCCGCAGGACCCACGCTTCCGAAGGGATTTCTCCCGCAACGCCGGTTTTGCCGTAAGTCTGACCGGGACGCTAGCCGGGAGGGGGTTAGGGGGTGAAGTTCGGAAGTAATATCGATATGATTGACGTCATACCATTCAATGATCGATGCAAGGGGCTAGTCATGGAAACCGTAACGATATCGCCTAAATTTCAAGTCGTGATTCCCAAGCCTACCCGGGATGCGCTCAAACTGGTCGCTGGGCAAAAGGTCAAGGTTATTGCTTTTGAAAATCGCATCGAACTCATTCCGGTGCGCTCGATGAAGAAGATGAGGGGGTTTCTGAAAGGGATCGATACCAGCGTTCCGCGCGAGGGCGATAGGCTGTGAATGTCGTCGATTCTTCTGGCTGGCTCGAATACTTTTCTGGTGGACCTAACTCCGACTTTTTCGCACCCGCTATTGAAAGCACGCGCATCCTGGTGGTGCCCAGCTTGAGCATCTACGAGGTATTCAAGCGGGTCTTGCAGCAACGGGGCGAGGACCTGGCGCTGCAGGCAGTGGCATTGATGCAGCAGGGTCAGGTTGTAGAGCTTGATTCAGCGCTGTCGCTGTCAGCGGCAAAGTTAAGCGTCGTTCATCGCCTTCCGATGGCTGACAGCGTCATCCTTGCCACGGCGATCGCGCACGGCGCAACCCTATGGACCCAGGATGCCGATTTCGAAGGCATCCCCGGGGTTCGTTACGTGCGGTAGGCGAGGTCGCTTGGTGCGCAACGACACTCAAGCAGTGGCCTTTGACAGTTGTGTGCCCAGCCATTGAGGATACAGCTCGGGCTTGCGGCCCAGCGACAGAAAGGCTTTGACCGCCTCGGTAATAACCCATCCTTCCAAAAGCGCGCCGCCCATTGGGCCGGCAAGCGCCGCGGTCGCGTTGGGCTGACGGGTGAAGAAGTTAACCAATGCCGCGTCGTAGAAATAGAGCTTTGAGGCCTTCACCAGTCGCTTGCCATAGTTTCGAAACCAGGGCGGCAACAGATAGGCAACATAGGACGCCTCCAGGACCCCGGCCCATGACTTCACCGTGGGCTGCGTGAGACCCAATTCACGAGACAGACCTGCGGCGTGAAATTCCTGGCCGTGGCGAGGTGCGGCCAGGCTGAGAAACTGATTAAAGGCCATCAGGTCCGGGATATTGCGAATCTGCCTGACGTCTCGCTCGATGTAAGTGGAAGCGTAGCTGCGCAGCCAAAGGTCACGCCGATCCGGATGCATTGCCGGAACCGGATAACCGCCGTTCCAAAGCACATCTTCCAAGTTGGATCGGGTGAATTCGATCTGCGAAAACGGCGGCAGTTCCAGGACGGCGACACGACCAGCCGGCGACTCGCTCACATCTCGCATCAGTCCAAACTGCTGCGAGCTGGTTAGAAGCCACTGGCCGCATCGAGCGGGTTCCCTGTCTATGCGCAGTTTCAGATGGGACAGCAGGCCAGGCACATACTGGATTTCGTCGAAAATCACCGGTCGATCGGCGAATCGCCGAAGAAAACCAGCCGGGTCAACTGCGGCAAAGTCGCGCTCGAGCGGATCGTCGAAGCTGAGGTACTCGACGTCTGGTCCGGCCTCATGCCGCAGAAAAGTTGTTTTTCCGGACTGCAGGGGCCCGGTCAAGAGCACCGCGGGAAATGATGCTCGGGCGTGACGCAGGACTGGCGCAAGCTGGCGTTGTTGGTATATCTGACAAATCTAAAATCAGATTTTAATTGCGTCAAAGCTTGATCGATGGAGCGCTCTGGCGCCTATTCCCGCATCTCCTGCGCGATGAACTGGGCCAAAGGCGTGATCTGACCATTGACGCTCGCGGCCTCCAGGGCCTTCATGTATTCATCTCGCCGGCTCATCCGGATCACCGTCCATGGGTAGCCACCTGATGCAAGCAGCGTGTTCATCAGGAAGCGACCGATCCGACCGTTGCCGTCGTAGTACGGATGGATGAAGACGAAGAGATGGTGACCCAGTACAGCGCGAACGCAGGCTGCGGGTTCCGTTTCGATCATTTCCCACAGTGCCTCCAGCGAATCCAGGATGGCCTCGCTGGGGAGCGGCGTGTGCATCGAATTGCGGATGAAGACAGGGCCACGCCTGTACCCGGCAAGCTGACTCGCTTCGATGATGCCGGCTGTTACGGACGGTCCGAACATCTCTGCGTACCAATCGTGGTGGTCACGTTTGACGACGATACCTGCGCTCTCCCCCGTCAATACCTTGCGGATACTCTCTTTCACGGACTGAAAGGCCTGGTAGTAGCCCCGGGTGGCCAGCGCGCTGCGGGTCTTGTCGTGCTCGGGTTCGCCGTCCGGGTTCCAGTCGCCGCGAGCTACCCGCTCGATGAGTTCGTTGGTGACGCGGTAGCCTTCGATGGACAGGGAGTTGTAAGCGTCAGATACGTAGCGTTCATCGACCCTGGCGAGATAGCCCGCACGCTGCTTGTCGAGGCCAGGCGCAGGCGGGAACGCATCGATGACTTCCTGGCGCCATCCAGCCCACATGGAGCGCAGGCGCAGCACGTACGGCGAGCGCTCCTTGCTCGGCGAAATGGTGGGCTCGGCCAGTTCGAAGGGGTTCACGGATTTGAGCGTGATCCGGACTTTGGTGAATGCCCTCCGGATGAGTTCAGCCTCGTCGGGGCGTTTGACGAACTCGAATGCGGCCGCCAACCGCCCGGCGGCCGTGACCATTTTGTCGCCCGCCAGCAGCGAGGGCAGCAGCTCGGATGCACTGCGGATGGTGGCCAGTGCGATCTCGGCTTCGCGCGGGTTGTTGATGAAGAAAGACGGACCGGCCAGGCACAGGGCCTCGGCTACTGGCCAGACTTGCAGACCTCGCACCTCCATACGTGTCTTGGGAACCCGTTTCCTGTCGGGATACACGAGCAGTGAGTTGTCGAAGGGCAGGTCTACCTTTGATGTGCCGCTGTCGACCGTGACGCATGTGACCTGCCTGGGGACGCTGGTGTTGCCCGTGTGCAGTAGCAGCGATGCCTCGGGGTTCAGGCAGTAGCGCTTGCCAAAGCGTTTGCCCAGGTAGCCCGCCACGAAGGCCCAGAAGGACGCGTACCACGCCGTCGAGTCTCCTTCGCCGTCGCTTGGGCTGCTGCAGATGTACCAGCCCTTCATCACAGGCCTCAGAAAGCCCGTGTCGACCAATACGGCACGTTGCTCGTCATCTTTGAAGTCCGCGCCTTCCACGACGCCGCTGTGCTTTTCCTGGAGACGCTTGAGGGTCTTCAGCGCAGCTGTGAGGGTCGGGTTGCCTTTCGGCTGAATTGGTATCGGGGGCATTGATTTACTTTGAGATAGCCCCGCAATTTACTTTGTTATTGGTCTGAAATCTAATGTGTTATCGCCATCTGAAGGGTACGGACTACCGTTCGTTCGTGAACGGCCAGGCGAAGGGCAAGTCAGTGGGCGTGCATGCCCAGGATGGCTTCGGGGATCTGCAAGGCCAGCTCGGCCCTCTGTGCAAATTGCTGCGAGCCGGTCAGAAGCCATTGACCGCATCGAGCGGGCTCATGGTCGATGCGTAGATTCAGATGGGACAAAAGATATCAACGTGTCTGCCGTGGCCTTTGAGGCGCAGTCGGCTTGGCACGAGCGCCATGGACACCCGCTTGCCGACATCATAAGCGCGCCTGGGGGTCTTCCTGGAGCGCCTGATCTGCCTCCACTCGCCTGATGCCGCGTTAACAAGCGGTTATAGTATCGACGTAACCCCGAACCGGGTGCGGCGCGATGGCAACTGTTCAGTATTTCGATGCGCTGGGTCCCACCGCATCACTTGATCTCGTGGGCGAAAGCGGCATGCTGCCGCTGGAAGCGCTCGGCGGCGCCTATCCAAACATAACGTCCACCTATCAGGATGACGGCAGCCGTAAGACGCTCAAGCTTGCGTCGCGTCGACAGCGTAGCAGACCAAGGGGACCGAATCGCTCGTGCGATCGATGTCTTGATGGCTGGGGTGTAGTCTTATTTTTCAACCGGCTATGGCGTTGTGCGTGCAGACGATGCGCTGCGAATCATGCGCGCTGCGCTGAAACCCGAGGCCTGGCACGAGCGCCATGGGCACCCGTTGGTTAACCTCATACGCGCCTCATACGCGCGCCAAGGGGCTTCTTGGGGCGCCTGATCGGTTACTGCGGGTGAAGAAGTTAACCAATGCCGCGTCTACTGCGTTCTCTGTCGGTGCCGAGTTTCAGATGCTATAGCGGGCCCGGCAAAGACTGGACTTCGTCAGAAATAACCGAGCGCTTGGCAAACTGCCAAAGAAAACCAGTCAGGTCAATCACAGAAAAGTCACGCTCGCTGGGATCTCCAAAGCTGATGGTATCGAAGTCTAGCCCTGCCTCGTGACGCAGAGACATTGTATTTCCGTACTGCCTAGGCCCGGTCGAGCGCACCGCAGGGAATAGGGATCTGGCGCGGTGCAAGACTAGCGCGAGTCGGCTCTGGTGGTGATAATGAAAGTGCTAGAACGAGAGTTTATTTTCGTCAATATTGGTGGAGAAGTCTTTCTACCCCTATTGGGTGGTTGCGACAGCTACTCGGCTCGGGCGGGAGCCTTCACAGGCAGAAGAAAGTCTCGTTCTTTCATCATGAACGAGTCTCAAAGACTGCCTATGGTGAGTAGCCTACGTTCTCGTCACTTTCACCCTGCGGTTGGATCGTTAACGGGTGCGTTATCCACAAGTTTTGCATTCAGATAGGTTCGATGCGCTGGGGCTGACAGAAGCATTTCATTCGAATAAGGGGCGCTGCCAAGATGCTCAATCCAGTTTTGAACAGCGATGTCACAGCCACTGGGAC
>CAZORB010000158.1:0-3765 GCA_964581825.1 uncultured Bordetella sp. | reverse complement strand
GGGACAGGCGCACTCTCGGATGTCAAGTTCTTCGATGCCGTTGTGGTCCGAGGCACCAGGCAGGTTAAGTCCACCAACGGAAACGTTCTGTTTTCCCAGAGCCTGACGACTGGTGCGGGAGGATTGAACGGTGACGCTGACGGCGTGACTGATCACCTTACGGTGCTGGCAGCGCAAGCTGTTTTATTCGCAGAAGCTGTTGGTGGGTTGAATCCTCTTGAAAGTCTGACGATCGGCGCCGCAGACGCAAAAGTCACCGATGTGACCTTCGAGAAGTCGGTGGTCGTTGATGGAAATCTGATTATTTATGCAACCGGCGATGTCACCTTTGATGCCGGCGTCACCATCAGACAGGGCGGAAGCCTCAGGATTTTCGGCACACAGCGGGTTTCGTTTGGTGGTGGCGAGTTGGTCCTGAATCCTGTTTCGCCCGGGGCAACTACCAGTCCAGCGGGCGACTCTGGTGATCTTTATCTCGAGACTAACTCACTGCAGTTTCCAGCATTCACTAACTCGGTGCGGGCTGCAGGACTGGGCTCTGAACTCATTATTCGGCCGACAAGTGTCGAGCGTTCTGTTCTGTTGTTCACACCCGTAGGGGTAGAGAGCGAATCTGCATTGGATCTGTCGAGTGAGTTAATCGGTAGGGTAGCGCTGTCTACGTTCTCCCGGATAGTGATCGGGCACGAATCCGCTGGCGAGGGATCCGGTACTGGGCAAGTTCGCGTCGGAACGACGAATGCGCTTGATCAGTTCCAGTCATCAGGCACCTTCGAGATCTACGGAAATCAGGTCACTTTCATCGACCACTCGATTCGAGATTCGACTTTCTCTATCGACGACACGTTACTGATCGACGCGGCGAGGACTGTGGTCTTTAACGGAGGGGTTGGACAAGACACGATCATTTATCCGACGGGATGGGCTCAATACTCGATTAGCCGCGCTCCAGATGGGTCTGTCTTACTCCAAGGGCCTAGCAGGAAAGACGGTCTCTCATCGATCGAGCGACTGGAGTTTTCTGATGTAAACGTTGAGGTTTTTGCTGCGGGGGCCTCTGCTGAGCTTCAGATAAATGGCACTTCAACGTCGGATCAAGAACACCCATCTCTGACTACGCTCGCCGACGGCGGTTGGCTTGCAGTTTGGCAGTCGCTTGGTCAGGACGGATCGAGCACCGGCATTTATGGCCGGCGCGTCGCCGCAAGTGGCGAGTGGGTGGGCGGAGAGTTCTTAATCAACTCCGTCACGCAAGATGAGCAGAGCCTTCCCGCCGTCAGTGCGACTTCAGATGGCGGGTGGGTCGTTGTTTGGCAATCGAACTTGCAGGATGGTGCCGGGTATGGTGTGTTTGCTCGCACCTACGATGCATCGGGTAACACCGTTGGTTCCGATGTTCTGGTCAACAGTTACACGGCAAATGACCAGTCGAGGCCAGCCGTTGCGGGTTTGGGCGGCGGAGGGTTTGTCGTCAGCTGGCAGTCCAACAGCCAGGATGGAGGATTGAGCGGCGTCTTTGCCCAGCGCTTCGCGGCGGATGGCAGCAAAATTGGCGCAGAGTTTCGGGTCAACACCACCACCGCTGGAAACCAACTTGCTCCGGCGATGACCTCACTCGTTGATGGTGGCTGGGTTGTCGCTTGGCAATCAAACGGCCAGGACGGCTCGGGCTATGGCGCTTACTCGCAGCGGTTCGCGGCAGATGGAAGTCGCGCCGGAGGAGAGATTCGACTCAACACTGTCACCGCAAACGAGCAAACCACCCCGGCGCTCGCTGGCACCGTTGATGGAGGCTGGATTTCAGTCTGGCAATCCTTCAACCAGGACACGAGCGGCTATGGGATTTACGCCCAAAAATTTGGCGCTGACGGCTCGCCTTCTGGAGCAGAGTTCAGAGTTAACTCGACCATATTGAACGATCAATCTGAACCAGTGGTTGCCGCGCTGGCTGACGGCGGGTGGGTGGTTGGCTGGCAGTCCTTTGCGCAGGATGGTTCGGCATCTGGCGTCTACACTCGCCGCTACGACGCGAGTGGCGCTGCGATTAGCGCCGAGGTTCGCGCGAACGCGTTTACCACTGGCGACCAACAGAACCCTGCGATTACTTCGCTTCCCGACGGTGGATGGGTTGTTGCGTGGCAGTCCGCCGCCCAGGATGGCGCAGGGCAGGGTGTGTACGCGCAGCGCTTTTCAGTCGACGGAAACGCCTTAACCGTTAACACTAGGCTCCGGCTCACAGGAAACAGTGCAGCGCAGGCGATCAGTTCAGGCACCTTTAACACAAACGATACGCTGGATGGAGGCGGAGGCGCCGACAGCCTGGCAGCAGGTGGTGGGGACGATCTCTACATCGTCGACCAGAGCGATGATGTCGTTGATGAGTCGACTGGAGCTGGACAGGACAGCGTTCAGGCAAGCGCAAGCTTCTCGCTCCCTCAAAATGTCGAGTCACTCACGCTGGTGGGGACAGCGGCGCTCGACGGAACTGGTAACGCTCTTCCCAACCTGATTGAAGGAAACAGTGCCGGAAACGTACTCGATGGCGGTACCGGCGCCGATACGCTTCGCGGGGGCGCCGGCAACGATACGTATGTTGTTGATGACGCGGGAGATCAGGTCCAGGAGTCGCCCGGCGATGGTGTTGATCTCGTTCGGTCGTCGATCACTTACGTGCTGGGCGCAGAGATTGAAAACCTGACCCTCACAGGGACGGGCACTATCAATGGCACCGGGAATTCCCTGGCGAACCGAATCGAGGGAAACAACGCGAACAACCGTATAGACGGCGGCGGTGCGCAGGACACTATGTTGGGTGGCCTTGGCGACGACACCTATGTGGTCAACAACGTCGGCGACGAGGTGGTGGAAGCGTCAGGCGGCGGAGTGGATACGGTCGAAACGTCGGTCACGTACGCCCTCGCCGCGAACATTGAAAATCTGACGCTGACTGGCGCTGCCGCGATTAACGGTACTGGTAATGCCCTCACGAACACGCTGATCGGCAATAGCGCCGCCAACAGCCTCGATGGAGGCTCGGGCGCTGATTCCATGGTTGGCGGAGCGGGTGACGATATCTATGTCGTCGACGACGCGGGCGATACCGTCACGGAGGTCGCGGGACAGGGACGGGATCGCGTGGTGTCGTCGGTCTCCTACTCGCTAGGCTCCTACGCAGCGGTTGAGGATTTAACGCTTGTTGGTACAAGCGCGATCAATGCCACCGGTAACGCGCTTGATAACGTTCTTACGGGCAACTCAGGTAATAACCAGATCACCGGTGACATAGGAAACGATTCGCTCGATGGCGGGCTGGGTGTAGACACCCTGACCGGTGGAGCCGGGAATGATAGTTACTGGGTAGACGATCCCAATGATGTTGTTGTTGAGCTTCCGGCGCCCGTTGTTTTGGGAGCGTGGGGCGCTGAGACCCTGGTCAACACGTACACGGCTTCCGATCAAAGCAGCCCGTCAGTTACAGCGCTGTCGGGGGGTGGCTATGTTGTGACCTGGCAGTCGTCCGGGCAGGACGGATCCGGTTGGGGAATCTACGGCCAGCGCTACACATCAACCGGTGCAGTGTCCGGCTCTGAGTTCAAGGTCAACACGTACACGAGTAACGAACAATGGCTCCCGTCAGTCGCAGCACTGTCGGACGGTGGCTTCGTAGTTGTCTGGTGGTCGCTTAGCCAAGACGGCAGTTGGTGGGGAGTATACGGCCAGCGCTACACATCAACGGGCGCCGTGTCTGGCTCTGAGTTCAAGGTC
>CAZORB010000157.1:0-9083 GCA_964581825.1 uncultured Bordetella sp. | reverse complement strand
CTGAAACTGGCGCCGCCCATTTTTTAGAAGGCCTGACCGATCTGGGTGTCCGTTGTCTGTTCGCCAATATGGGTACCGACCATGTGAGCCTGATTGAGGAAATGGAGCGCTTTCGGGTGGCGGGTCGCGCGCTGCCCGAGGTGTTTCTGTGTCCCCACGAGAACGTCGCGGTTCATATGGCGGCGGGCTACGCTGCAGTGACCGGGCAGGGTCAGGGGGTGCTGGTACATGTTGACTCCGGAACCGCCAATTCAGCGATGGGCGCGCACAACCTTCAGCGGGCCCGTCTGCCGGCCTTATTGATGGCGGGCAAGGCGCCCTACACGCTGCGCGGCGAGCTTCCCGGCTCGCGAGACAACTATGTGCACTTCATCCAGGATCCGTTTGATATTGGCAGCCTGGTCCGCCCCTACGTGAAGTGGGAATACAACCTGCCTACTGCAGTCGTCGCTCGCGAGGCGCTACGCCGGGCGCACAGCGTGATGCACTCCGATCCGCCTGGACCGGTCTACATGACGCTCCCGCGCGAAGTCCTGGCGGAGTCGCCGGCGGTGCCGGCGGATCAGCAATTCGATGCAGTTCGGTACGGCCCGGCTCGGCTGGGTGGGGTGGACGAGGCGCGCGCCGCACTGATTGCCAACCGGTTGCTGGTGGCGGATCGCCCCATCCTGATTACCTCTTATGCAGGGCGTCGACCCGAGGCGGTCGCAGCGATTGAAGAGCTTGCCCGCCTGTGCGGGATTCGCGTCGTTGATTACATGCCAAGTTCGCTGGGCATCTCGCGTGGATCTCCATGCTTTGCGGGGTTTGATCCGGCAGCGGTTCTGCCGGGTGCCGATGTGGGTTTGCTGGTCGATATCGATGTGCCGTGGCTGCCGCGGTTTGTTCGGCCCGAGCCGGGCACGTGGTGGGCGCATATCGATGTGGATCCCATTAAGCAGGACTTTCCGATGTGGGGGTTCGCAACCGACCTGCGCATGCAGGCCGATGTGGCAACGGTGCTTCGGCAGGTCAGCGAGCAGATCAGGGCGCGCGCAGACGATGCGTTCCGTGCCCGCGTTGCCAGGCGGATGGCCGAGCTTGAGCAGGCCGCTGCCGCTCGCGCCGAGGCGTTGGCCCGCGCCGCTGCCAAACCAGGCGAGGTTGGTGCGTTGTCGGCAGCCCATGTCTGCGCGGCGCTCAGTCGCGCATTGGCTCCCGACGATGTCGTCATTAACGAAGCGGTTCGAAATTCGCCCGCGGTACTCAACCAGATCATGCGGACCGAACCGCTCAGTTTCTTTGGTGGGGCGGGCGGTGGGCTGGGATACAGCGGCAGCATGGCACTGGGCGTGAAGCTCGCGCGCCCTGGCGTGCGTGCGGTCCATGTGCTGGGCGATGGCGCGTTTCACCTGGGTACGCCAAGTTCTGTGTACGCAACCTCGCAACGCTACGGTCTGCCGATTTTTACCGTGATTCTCGATAACGGCGGCTGGCAGGCGGTGAAGGAAGCGGTGTTACGCGTGTACCCCGACGGGGCATCGGCTGCCGCGGATGAGTTTCATGCCCGGCTGCAGGGTGCCACGCGCCGGTTTGAGAAAATCGGTGAGGCGTTTGGCGCGTATGGCGAGTGCCTGAGCGATCCCGCCGAGGTTGAACCGGCAATTGCCCGCTGCCTGCAGGCGTTGGAGTCGGGCAGATCAGCGGTGCTCAATGTTCAGATTGGTTTGCAGTGAGGCTCACATGACAATGTTTGACCGCATCACCCCAGCGACGCAACCCTTGGCAACCAAGCGGCGCCGCCTGTCGAAGACACTCCTTAGCAGCATGGCCCTGATGGCCGCTTCGGGCCTCGGTATTGCATCGGCGAACGCACAAGGGACTGGCGCAACCGACTGGCCGAATCGGCCGATTACGCTGGTCGTGGGCTACGCCGCCGGCGGTGGCGTTGATTTCATGGCTCGACTTCTCGCAGAGAAGCTTTCCGAGCGGCTTCGCCAGCCGGTGGTGGTTGAGAACCGTCCCAGCGTGGGGGCGGTAGTCGGCAGTACGCAGGTGGCGCGCGCCAAGCCTGATGGCTACACGCTGATGATGGGCGCACCCGGACCCGTGATCTTCAATCATGCGTTAAACGACAAACTGCCGTACTCCCCGCAGGATTTCGCGCCGATATCGATCATGAGCGACTCACCGCTGGTGTTGCTGGTGAATGCGACCAACCCGGCAACTACCGTGAAGGCGCTGGTAGCGCAGTCGCAGGCACAGCCCGATAAGAGCAACTATGCGGCAAGTTCGGCCTCGTTTCAGCTGGCCACCGAGCTGTTTAACCGCTTGACCGGCGCACGCTTTGGGCATGTGCCCTACAAAGGCGCCAACCAGTCGGTGCAGGCGGTGATGGGGGGCGAAGTAACGATGGCGCTGGCCGACTCGGGTCCTGCGATCACCGGCCTGCAAAGCGGCAAGCTTCGCGCGCTAGCCGTCACGTCCACCGACAGAATGCCAGGGCTCCCCGATGTACCTACCCTGCGTGAACTCGGCATCGACCTTTCAATGTCGCTCTGGATTGGGCTTCTTGCGCCCGCCGGTACGCCTGCCGAAATCGTCTCGCGGCTGCATCGCGAAATGGTAGCGATCAACCAGCTGCCTGACGTGCGCTCGAAGATTCTTGCCAAAGGCAGTGTTCCTGCCACGCTCGAGCCAGCGGCCTTCGCGCAGTTAATTGCGCGCGAGATCCCGTTCTGGCGACAGCTTGCGCGCGATAACAATATTCAAGGCAATTGACGGGCGCCGATCACGGGCACGGGGTAAGCACCCGCCCATCTTCTGTGCGGACCTGCTGGTGCGAGTAGTCGCTGCAGGCGGGGCGAGTGACGACATTGTTTGGCGCAGGTAAAGCGCTGATCCGCCTGAAGTAGTTGATCAGGCTCTGATCGGCGAACACGCTGCCCGCTGTCAGGCAGCGGCCAGTCCCGTCTGTACAGACACGCTTGAAGGTGTTGTATCCCTCGAAGCCTTGTGTCAGGTAATCGGTGAGAACACCCAGGTAACTTCGCGCTGGGTCAATGGGTGCCCACAAGCCCGTATCGGGGTCTTTAACCTGTACATCGGACAAACGCTGCCCGCGCGGCCGACTGAGATCGAGACTCCAGCGGAGTCCGCTTGCATAGGGGTGCGAGCCATTTGAATTATCCAGGTCGCGCCAATTTGCGATACCGTCCTCAAGCGCATTGACCAGTTCAGCGCCAGTGATTCGGATACTGTAGAGCTCATTTGGAAACGGTAGGACCTGAAACACATCCTGATTCAGGATGGGTCTGGGTGTACCGCTTTGGGCTTCAATGGGCACGCGGACCCCGCCGGCGTTGGTCAAACCGAAATGCGCTTTGGGGAACTGTGACACCGTTCCACCATAGGCTTCTCGATAGGCCTCGGCCACCACCTGAGAGATATCCGATCCGCGAGCGCGCATTTGTACGCCATCGCATATTGAGCCGCCGCGATTGGCACTGCCTGGTTCACGCACCAGGCAGAGCGAGTCGTTTGCACCCAGGGTGCCGATGACGGTCTGCGTCTTGGCGTTGTACTCAGCTTCGAATTTCTCTAGCCGAGACACGACCTCGGGATCCTCGGAGGCGACTCGAACCGAGGTGATCTGTGCGAGCCGTGCTTCAAACTGAGCGCTTTCCTCAGCCGATAGCGGTTTGCCGTTGCGCTTAAACGCCTTGCCGATAACGAGGGAGGCTGTGCCGCCGCACGAACGAACCGTGCCGTCGGGGTTGAAGCTGACCTGCATCCGGGCGAACACCTTGGCATATTCAAATGCCTGCCCAATGCAGACCAGATCGCCAGACTTGTTGCGCAGCACCGTGGGGTAAGGGCCCTGCGATCCGGAAAAACCAACTGCCTCGAAGTTGCCCAGCAGCGTATGTGAATCGCCTCCGATGATTACATCCACGTCGGTGAGTTTGGCAGCCAGCTCGAGGTCGTCGGCGTAGCCGATGTGGGTCATCAGGACGATGTGGCGAATTCCCTGGGCTTTCAGCTGATCGATTGCGCGCTGCGCGGCAAGCGCTTCTTCTTCGAACACGGTGGTCGGTAGCGGACGCGATGCGTTCTGCGTCTTCCCCTTGACGTCGATACCGATGATTCCGATTTGGACGCCGCCGACGGATTTGATCAGTGTCGGCTGAAAGTAGGGCGACCCGTCTGGACGTTGGAAAAGCGGGGTGCCGACCGCCGGTTGGATGTTGGCAGCGAGTACGGGCGTCTTGCAGTGCGGGTCTGAAGCAAGCGTATCCAGAAAAGTTTTGAGCGCGGCGTCGCCGTCATCGAACTCGTGGTTGCCGGGAATGTACGCGTCGAAACAGATGGCGTTCATGGCAGCGGCATCCGTCTCACCTTTGAAAAAGGTGTAGTAAGGCGTGCCTGTGATCGCATCGCCTGCATGCAGCTTCAACAGGTTCGGCAAGCTGGCGGCGGACTGCTTGAAAAGCGAGGCCAGACGTGCAATTCCGCCTATTTGTACCGAGGTCACGACGCCGTCCACCGTCAGACTGCTGTCGAACGGCCTGATGTTGGAGTGGTGATCGTTTACATGAACGATGTTCAGTTCGAACGGCGCGGGGTCACTGTCGAGCAGACCGCAGCTCGACACAAACGAAAGGCAGGATGCCAACACCAGCGCACGAAGGGGAAGCAGGCTGCGGGGTAGTGGCATCGTTTTATTCAAGATTTGGAAACTGCTGTTATACCATCAGGCGTTTAAACTCGGAGCTCCTGTAAGCGCCATGGCAAACGAGAAAATCGCCCCGTCGGAGGTCATTATCGCCGGCGGTGGTCCGGTGGGTATTGGTCTCGCAATCGAGCTCGCGCGTCGAGGAATCCGAAGCGTGGTCGTTGAGCGTCATGCGCAAATTCCGCCCATTCCAAAAGGGCAGAACCTCACGCAGCGCACCATGGAGCACTTTCGTGCCTGGGGCGTTGAACAGGCAATTCGAGAGGCCTCGCCCATCCCGGTGTCGTTTGGTATTGGTGGCCTCACCGCGTACGGAAGTCTCCTGTCCGACTGGCACTACGACTGGTATCAGCGGGTCATCGTTCGGCCTTACTACGCTTGCGACAACACCCGGCTGCCTCAGTACTCTACTGAAGCGGTATTGCGCGAGCGTGCAGCCCAGTTTCGCGAAATCACGCTGCTCACGGGGTGGACTGTTCGCTCTGCCAGCCAGAGCGCGGACAGCGTACGTGTTGCCATCGAATCGCACGATGGCGCGCGGCGCGAACTCGAAGGTGCCTGGCTGGTGGGTTGCGATGGGGCGCGTTCGCAGGTGCGCGAGCAGGCTGGCATTACCCAGACGCGGGACGATCATGAAACGCGCATGGTGCTCCTGGTGTTTCGGTCGAAGTCTTTGAACGAGCTCATTGCACGCTATCGCGGCAAATCGTTTTTCAACGTGCTGCATCCATCGCTCAATGGCTACTGGCAGTTCTTTGGCCGGGTGGATACTGGCGAGACCTGGTTCTTTCACTCGCCGGTACCCGCTGGAACGACCCGCGACAACTTCGACTTTCATCAGTACCTGCAGTCGGTTGTGGGTGCGCCCTTTGATTGCAGCTTTGACCATATCGGGTTCTGGGACCTGCGTTTCGAAGTCGCCAATCAGTACCGGATGGGCCGCATGATGGTGGCGGGCGACGCCGCGCACAGCCATCCTCCCTATGGTGGGTATGGCATCAACACAGGTTTTGAAGACGCCCGAAACCTGGGCTGGAAGCTTGCTGCCGTGATTCAAGGCTGGGCGGGCCCTGCGCTGCTGGATTCGTACGATCTTGAGCGCCGGCCTGTGTTTGAGTCGACTGCTCGCGATTTCATCAGAAATTTCATTGAGGTTGATCGTGCGTTTTTACGCGACCACGATCCCGCGCGAGACCTGACCGATTTTGAGACCGCCTGGGCGCAGCGCGCGGCAGGCAGCCCTGCTGAAATTCAAGGCTTTGAGCCGCACTATGAGGGTTCGCCTATCGTCTTCGGTTCAGCGGGCGGCGCATGCAGTGCGGTCGGCATGCATCAGTTCACTGCGCGAGCCGGGCATCATCTTGCACCGCAGCCGCGCACCGACGGCGGCGATCTGTTCGACGCATTGGGTCCGGGGTTCACGTTGCTGGTGCTTGGAGATTCGGGGACGTCTGGCGATGGCGCGTCTCGCGATCGGTGGATTGCCGATGCCGTACACGCCGCACGCGACCGCGGACTGCCGCTGTCGGTGGTGCGCGAGCCTGCCGCTTCGGTGTGCGAGGCCTACGGTGCGCCGCTTGTGCTGGTACGGCCCGATGAATTTGTGGCCTGGTCGGGGTCGGACAGCTCGGAGTTGCCTCAGCGCGTGATCGACCGGGTGCGGGGCAGCTAGTGCGCGCGGGGCTTACGCGTGTGCACTAACCAAACCGCATACCCCACTGCGCAGCTGAGGCCCAGCGTGTAGGCCACCCACTTGTTGGGCAGTGCCTCAAGCCCGAATGCGGTTGCCATCAGAAATAGCCCAACGCCGCGCAGACCAACCCCGAACCCGCCCAGCACGCTGCGCGCGGCCTCCCCGCCGTAGAGCGCGCGTGTGAAGGCGGGCAACACCGAACCGTTGATCGGGTAGGTGAGCAACATGGCGCTGACCAGAGGCGGCGTGTCGGCAGCCAGCAGCAATACCCCCGCTGCCATGCCAAGTGCTGCAGCCATTCGGCAGATGAATTCCGCCGCGGGAACCCGAACGCCGCCAGCCGGGGGCTGTCCGGCCGGGATCAGCCAGGGCCCCAGCATGATGGTTGCGAGGCCCAGTGCGACAGTGACCGAGCGTGGCACGGGAAGCATTGCGGTAACCGCTGTGAGCGCGAAAAACGCAAGGCTGGCTATAAACAGTGATTGCCACCAGTTAAAGCGCAGTACGCTCAGCCCCATTGCCACAATGAAGCCCACACACGCGGTGAAGTTCGCAAGCGTCGTCCAGCAGATTTCTGCGACCCGATCACCCGGAAGATCGATCAGCAGCAAACCGATCAACGGAGCCATGATAAGTGGAAAGCCAGCGATCAGACCACCTGCTCGGTGACCGAATCGCCGGGCCGCCCAGGTGGCGGACAGCATGCTGATCGCCACCAGCGAAAGCTTAACCAGCAGCATCGGCTAGACGCTACCCACATCTGCTGCGACGACTTTGGCTTTCCTGCGAAATAGTCGTGCAATGGCCTGTGACAGGTCATCGATCAGCAGAAACACGACCGGAATCACGAGCAGGCTGAGAAATGTAGAGGTGATCAAGCCGCCGATCACGGCGATCGCCATCGGTGATCGGAAGCTGCCATCACCGCTCCCCCACTGCATGGCGATTGGCAGCATGCCAGCGCCCATCGCAATGGTTGTCATGACGATAGGGCGGGCACGCTTTCGACAGGCATCGATCAGTGCCTCCATACGCGGCAGAGGGGACGCGGCGGGGCGGCCGTCCGATCCATCGTGACCCCGGCGGGCAACAATCGCATACTCAACCAGCAGAATCGAGTTCTTGGTGGCAATGCCCATCAGCATGATGAGCCCGATCAGAGACGGCATTGAAAAGCTTTGGTTGGCAAGCAGCAGTCCTACAAACGCACCCCCCAACGATAACGGCAGGGCGGCCAGAATCGTGACCGGATGCAGGAAGTCGCGGAACAGCAGCACCAGCACCGCATAAATACACAACAAGCCAGCGAGCATCGCAAGACCGAAGCTTGCGAACAGTTCACCCATCACCTCTGCATCACCCACTTCAACCATTCGAACACCAGCGGGTAGCCCCTGAATCGAGGGCAGCCGTTTGACCGCTTCGGTCGCTTCACCCAGGGGCACACCCGACAGCTCGATTTCGAAGCTGACGTTTCGCGCGCGGTCATATCGGTCGATGACCGCGGGCCCGCCCGTGAGTTCAACCGTAGCCACCTGTGACAGCATCACCGGGCCGGCGGCGCCAGGCACGGTGAGTCGTTCAAGCAGTGACAGATCGTTTCGCGCCCGGTCGTCGAGCCTGACCACAATGGGAATCTGTCGTTCAGGCAAATTGAGCTTGGGTAGCGCTGCATCGTAATCACCCAGGGTTGCGATTCGAAGCGTCTCGCCGATGACCGCACTGGTGACACCCAGATCGGCTGCACGAGCAAAGTCGGTACGAACGCGGATCTCGGGCCGCACTACGCTTGCGCTCGACACCACGCTGCCAAGACCTGGAATTGTTCGCAGATCGCGCTCCACCTGTTGCGCTGCGGCCTGCAGCGCGTTGGCATCGCCGGAACTTAAGACCAGAACGTATTTTTCGCCTGAGCTGCCCAGACCCACCTTGAGCCGGACCCCTGGAATCGTTTCGATCTCAGAGCGAATTCGCGCCTCGATCGCCTGTTTACGCTCGCGCTCGCCGCGCGCTTTCAGCTGAATGGTGAGTGTGGCGCGACGCACTTCGGGAAGCGCGCCCGCTGCGAAAGGATCAGCGCCCGCCGACCCAGCGCCTACCGTGGTGTAGATGCCGCGTACCTCTGGAATGCGGTTTGTCAGCCGCGAGCGTGCCTCCTCTGCAACCGATAAGGTTTGCGCCAGCGTCGAACCGGGCTGCAGCTCCAAGGTGACTTGCGTTTGCGAGTTGTCATCGGCGGGCAGGAACCCCTTGGGCAGAAGCGGTATCAGCGCGATAGAGCCTGCAAAAAAAGCGAATGAGCCGATCAGCGTCAGTAATTTGTGCCGTATGCACCAATTGGCCATCTTCAGGTAGCCACGAATCCAACGGGGTTCGTGGTCGTGGCCAGCGGTGACCACCGGTCGAAGCAGATAGGCGGCCATCATTGGTGTCAGCACTCGGGCTACGACCAGCGAAGCGAACACGGCAAGGGACGCCGTCCAACCGAATTGCTTGAAAAATTTGCCCGCGATTCCACTCATGAAGGCCGTTGGCAGGAACACCGCGATCAGCGTGAAGGTCGTGGCGATCACGGCCAGGCCAATTTCGTCGGCTGCCTCCATGGCCGCCTGGTAGGGCGATTTCCCCATCCGCAGGTGGCGAACGATGTTCTCCACCTCAACGATCGCGTCATCC
>CAZORB010000156.1:0-9083 GCA_964581825.1 uncultured Bordetella sp. | reverse complement strand
TGTGCGATGTCGTCGGGCTCACCGACTCGTCCAAGGGGTACGCGCTTGGCCGCTTCCTCGACGCCTGCCGGACCGAGCGAATGCTCCTCAGACAACAGCTGCGCAGTTCTTACATAGCCCGGTGATACAGCGTTCACTCTGATTCCGTCTGGAGCAACCTCCGCAGCGAGGCCTCGCATCAGACCGATCACGCCAGACTTTGCGGCCGAGTAATGAACATGCTCGGTCCAGCCCCAAGACACGCCCATCAGCGATGTGAGGCATACGACAGCGCCTTTTCGGCGGGCGCGCATGTGAGGTAGCGCTGCGCGCGCGACACGGAACATGCCCTTTAAATCAATATCAACGGTGTGATCCCATTTCTCGTCGGTCAACCGTGCAAGAGGCACCTTGTGAGCGATGCCTGCGTTGAGCACCAGCGTGTCGATCGAGCCGCGCGCTTCGATCACCGTACGCACCACACGGTCGGCCTGCTCGGTGGAGCGCACATCCAGGGCGTGGAAGCTTGCACTTCCACCCTCAGCGTTAATCGCTGCGACCAGCGCCGCGCCGTCGGATTCAAGTACGTCTGTGACGACGACATGATGACCCGTCCGCCCGAACGCGAGCGCAGTAGCGCGGCCAATACCAATCGCGCCGCCGGTAACGAGCATTGTTTTTGCTTGTTGCATGATGAGAGGGTTCGTAGCAGTTAAGTGGTGGCCACCACCAGCAAATATCGAACCATGTCCTTTCGCATCGGACAACCACTTCAGGAGAAACGTGTGTCGGCTGATTCACCGCTCGCGCCAGTACGCCATCACCATCGATTCGATTACCAGCCCATCACGCGGCGCACGGATTACACCTGGCCTGGTGGAGCGCGCCTGGCTGTATACATCGGCTTCAATATCGAGCACTTCGCCTTCGCTGAAGGCCTTGGAGCGCGGCTGGGCCCACCCTCGCCCGAGCCGGACGTGCTTAACTTTAGCTGGCGCGAATACGGTAACCGGGTTGGCGCTTGGCGCTGTATTGAGCTCTTCGACCAGCTGAGGCTGCCATCTGGCACCCTCATCAATACTGCTCTGTACGATCACTGTCCGGAACTGATTGCGGCGTGCGTGGCTCGCGGTGATGAGCTCATTGGTCACGGACACACTAATTCCGTCCGTCAGGGGGACATGAGCGCCGAGGCTGAGGCTGCGATGATTCGAGCCTGCAGCGAGCGCATCGAAGCGCAAAGCGGCGTCAAACCCATCGGCTGGCTTTCGCCGTGGATCTCCGAGAGCCTGCTTACTCCCGACCTGCTGGCCGAGTCAGGCTATCGGTACACACTCAACTGGTGTCACGATGACCAGCCGCTGCCGATGAAAACCCGGACTGGAACGTTGTGGGCGGTTCCATATCCCCAGGAACTCAACGACATACCGATGATCGTCGCTCGACAGATGACAGCACCAGCGTTCGCCGACATGATCATCGACCAGTTCGATGAGATGTTGATGCAGTCACGCGCGCAACCGCTGGTGATGGGCATCGCGCTTCACCCCTACATCGTTGGTCAACCACACCGCCTAAAGCATCTTCGGCGAGCTCTTGAAGTTCTCGCTCAGGCGCGAGACCGCGGTCAGATCTGGTTCACCACCCCAGGGAAAATTTACGAGCATGCCGCCTTAGCAGCAGGCGGTGTTTAGGGTTTCCAAATCAGAAGGCGTTTTTCGATCAGCGTTACACACCAGTCGAGCAGCAACGCAAAAATTGTCAGCACGATGATGCCTGCAAACACCGCGCTCACATCAAAGACTGCTTCGGCCTGGAGGATGAGATATCCGACACCGCGTGCAGACCCCAGGTACTCGCCAATGACCGCTCCGACAAACGCCATACCCACCGAGGTATGCAAGCTTGAGAACACCCAACTGGTGGCTGATGGCAGATAAACCGTGCGCAGCAGTTGTCTTGAGTTGGCACCCAACATTCGTGCGCTGGCAAGAATATTGGGACTGACCTCCCGTACACCCTGAAACACATTGAAAAACACAATGCAGAAAACCAGGGTCACGCCCAGCATGACCTTCGACCAGATACCCAACCCGAACCATACGACGAAGATCGGCCCAAGAATGACCCGGGGCATTGCATTGAGAGCCTTAATGTAAGGGTCGAGAAGCAGCGCAGCGGTGTTGCTCAGCCCAAGCCACAGCCCTACCACCACACCCAGTGCGAGGCCCACAAAAAATGCGAGCAACGTTTCAAGGAGCGTAATGCCGAGGTGCGGCCAGATCTCTCCTGTGGCGAACCAGTTGAACATGTTGGCAAATACCTTGCTTGGCTCTCCAAAGAAGAACTTAGGCAGGATTCCAAACTGCACCAGGAAATGCCACAGGGCCAGCATGACCACCAGGAGTAGCACCTGGTAAAGGCGGATTCGGCCCATCAGCGAACGCGAGACAGCAGGCTTATTCATACGTTCACGGCGTTATGCGGTTGATCGAGTAAGCCTTTAACACCTCATCACGCATCGTGTTCCAGATTTGCTGATGCAGCTCGAGAAAGCGCTGCGTGAGGCGAATCTCGGATACGTCACGTGGGCGCGGAAGATCAATAACGAAGTCGCTGAGCGGGCGTGTAGCGGGGCCGGCAGACAGAACAACCACCCTATCGGACAGCGAAATGGCTTCCTCGAGGTCGTGGGTGATGAACACCACCGACTTACGATTCGCCGACCACAGCTCCAGAAGCTCGTTTTCCATCAGCTGGCGAGTCTGGATATCCAGCGCACTGAAGGGCTCGTCCATGAGCAGAATTTTGGGGTCGAGGATAAGCGTCTGTGCAAGCGCGGTGCGCTTACGCATGCCGCCTGACAGCTGATGCGGATAGCGGTGCCCATGACCACCTAGACCTACGCGCTCCAGCCACTCAGCGGCCCGTCGCTTTGATTCGTCTTCCGGCACACCGCGATATTCCAGGCCAGCCATGACATTGCCAAGCGCTGTTCGCCAGGGCATCAGCGCATCTGCCTGAAACATGTAGCCGGCCCGGGCATTGAGACCCACCAGAGGCGATCCGAAAACCTCCACCCGGCCTGAGGTGGGCTCAAGCAAGCCCGCCGCAATATTCAGGAGTGTGGACTTCCCGCACCCCGTGGGCCCCACCACCGATACGAACTCGCCATCAGCCACCTTGAGCGTGGTGTTGGCGACGGCTGTGTAATTGCCAAAGGTGCAGGTGATGTCATGCAGCGCGAGCGCCGGCACGTCTGAAACGTGTTGCTCACTCATTTGGTAGCGCGATACTTCTCAAGAGCCCGCGCGACAAATCGGTTGTCATAGGTTTTTGCAAGATCGATCTTGGCGCTTTTTACTTCCTTGTCATAAGTGAGAAGACCTTCAAGCACTGTACGCGCAGCGTCGGGCGATAAGAGTCCATCGGGTGAGAACCCGTGTAGGTTCATTCGAATGGTGTCAAGGTAGAGTTCCTTACGCGCCCGCCAGTATTCCTCCGGTACTGCAGCCAGAATCTCTTCGGGCTTCGCAGATTTCATCCAGAGAAGCGCGCGTACTGTCCCATTCACCAGCGCCTGAATGATGGCTGGATTCTTTTCGATGTAGTCCCCGTGTGCATAGGTACTCAGGAAAGCAAAATCTGACTTGAAGAACTGGCGTGTTGTATCGAGCGCTCGCAGGTCGAGGATCAGCTTGATGTCACCGGCCATCGCCAGTTCAGTGATCACAGGATCGTAGTTAACGATCGCCTGGAGTTCTCCGCCAGTACGAATTGCAGCAACGGCCCCCGCGGTATTCCCAATGCCCAGCACCGACACGTCGTTAGGCTGCAGGCCGTTCTGCACAAGGAACTGATTGAGCAGCAGATGGGTCGCCGAGCCGGGCGCCGATACGCCGATTCGCGCGCCTTTCAGGTCTTTGGGTTCCTTGTACTTCGTCGCGAACTGCCGCGTAATGGCGATGGCGATACCCGGAGCACTGCTATGCAGGACTACCGACCGGATATCCATGCCCTTTGCCTGCATCCTGATGGTGTGCTCGTACACACCAATTGTCATATCGACATTGCGGCCGATAAGCGCCTGCAGCCCTTTCGCACCAGACCCGAAGTCGGTCACCTCGAGGTCGAGACCTTCCTCTCGTATGAAGCCCTTGGAACGGGCCACGTTCATGGCGAGGAGCACGACCTGGGAAGAGGATCCGCCCACCGCAAGCGACGCTTTCATCCTAGCCTGCGCAACCACCCCGTCGGGGATGGCCAAGGCAAGCAATGCGGTAACAACACTGGTAACGATTCCTTTAAGGCTCACAACGTTCTCCTGGAGAGTCATCCTGGTGAAGAGCCGAACCTCTAACCGACAGTCAGAGGCATGAACAGCGAGGAATGCAGCGCTGACCCATCTTCAGCCGATTGTCGATCGCTGTCCTTTAGGGAGGCCAATTCATGAAACGGCACTGATGGAGGTCCCCATAGGTCTGCCCTCGTTCCGCATACCTACCAGCGGTCTGTTTGGTGCCGTAGTCAGCGTGCTAGGATCAAAAACACTAACCGCAGACGAAACCTGACAGATCAGCGGAGGAGACATTGTGAGCAGATTCCCCTGGCAACACCCGTGCGCGCTGGCCCTGTCAGCGATTTTTGCTGGCGGCGCCTCGGCGCAAAGCAACTTTCCAACCAAGCCCGTCACGATCACCGTTCCGGTCGGCACCGGAGGTGGAACGGATTTGGTTGCAAGGCGACTCGGCAAAGCGCTGTCGGAGCAATGGGGCCAGCCAGTCGTGGTGGAGAACAAGCCGGGTGCATCCGGCATCATCGGCGCCAATATCGTGATCCGAAGCGCACCCGATGGTCACAACCTGCTTCTGGTCTGGGACGGTCCGATCGTCGCCACACCAATACTGTTTAAGCGACCCGACTACGAGCCGCTCAAACAACTCACGCCGCTCTCGCAGGTCACCACTCAGGGGTATGCGGTGATGGTTCATCCGTCAGTACCCGCAAAAAATGTGGCCGAGCTCATCGCGCACATTAAGAAGAAGAACGCAGACAAGGAAACATTCGGATTCGCTACATCCTCGGTAGGCGCTGCAGACCACCTGAGCGGCGAGCTGTTTCGAGCGATGGCCGGCGTTGAAATTGTTACCGTGAATCACGCTGGTACCGGGCCTGCCATCATTAACGTACTCGGTGGCCATGTCCCGTATGGTCACTTCTCGTTTACTGCGGCACTGCCACATATCAAGAGTGGCGCGCTACGGGTGCTGGCAATCACCTCCGATAAGCGCTCGGCGCTGCTACCAGACGTGCCCACCGTTGGCGAAACGGTGCCTGGCTATCACTACCACTCGTGGATCGGTGTGTTTGGACCAGCAGGCATGCCCGAGGCCCTGCGCGAGCGTATTAGCCGCGACATTCGAAACGCAGTGAATTCGCCAGACGTGGCCAACTCGTTTCTCAATAATGGCCTGGTGCCAACCGTATCCGACCCAACAACCTTCTCCGAATTTATTCGCCAGGATGCGATACGGACCGCTGACACTATCAAGCGCGCCAACCTGAAAATCGAGCAACAGTAATCCCTCTGCAGCAAACCTCTTTCCAATCGTCGCATCAATTTTTTGGGGGCAACACCATGTCTAATCCCGACACACCAGGCTCCATCCGCACTTGCGCCGCTCGTATGATGCGCGCCGTTGAAGTCTGGGAGCAGGACAGCGATAACGACAAGCTGCGTCAGGCCCTGTTGGATGCGACGCTTCCTGTGTCGCAACGAGCCGATCTATACAAAATTGGCGTTAAGCGCCAGGCGAACCATATCGACAATGCCAAGTGGCTGTATTACGACGAGCACTTAACGCTTGAGCTCGATGAATTTCCGAAAAACAAATTCATCCCGCCACATGATCATGGCGTCTGGGAAGCCTTGGTTCTGTGCAATGGTTCGCTGAAGCACACCACCTATGAGCGCGTGGATGATCGGAGCGTAGAAGGGCACTCTGAGCTCAAGGTGATCGAAGAAGTCATCATGAAAGTTGGTGATATCGCTATGGTGGTGCCGCCAAGCGACATCCACAGCTTTGAGGCACTGACCGAAAATACATTCGCGCTTACGATTGTTGGCGGCGAGTACTCACCACTTCGGCACTATTACAACCTCCAAAACAACACCTACGCGGTGCGTACACCCAGGGCGTTGAAAGAAAGCGGTGCGCTCGCTAGCGCTCCTCGCTGATCCGACCCCGTTCGATCAAGCTAGCTTTGCACAGCCAGTCTTTCGACTGGCGTGCTGCAGCTAGAGCGCATCTGGAGTTCATGCCGATAGCGCTCGGCAGACACCCATTCGCGTCATCTACGCATCGCGTTTTTGGCGCTTAGAGGGTTCCGCTTCACTGCTTTGGTTCATTGAGGGATCGGGCTCCTCCATTAACCCTTTTCTAGGCAACATCATGCGCTCTGTGCTTCAGGTTTGCATCCCTGCCATCGCACTGCTGTTGTGCGGACTGGCCCATGCGCAGTACCCAACGCGACCCGTCAAGATCGTGGTGCCCTCAACGGCAGGTGACGGCTCCGATCTGCTGGCCCGTACGCTGTCCAAGGCCATGAGCGAGTCGATGGGTCAACCCTTCGTCATTGAAAACAGACCTGGGGCGGGAGGCAGCATCGGGGCGGCCGTGGTGGCCAAGTCCGCTTCCGACGGCTACACCTTATTTCTGGGCAATGGCAGTTCACATGGCGTAACGCCCAGCCTTTATCCACGCCTACCCTATGACTCCCTGAACGACTTCGCGCCGGTCGCGCTGATCGCCACAGCCGCAAACGTTCTGGTGGTGGGCAGTGATGTGCCAGTGACAAGCTACGCCGACTTTTCTCGACTGGTGCGAGAGCAACCTGGCCGCGTAACCATTGCTTCAGCAGGCAACGGCAGCCTTTCTCACCTGTCGGTGGAACTGCTGCGCTCCATGGCCAAACTCGACTTGCTACATGTGCCTTACAAGGGCGCCGCACCTGGCGTTGCGGATGTAGCCGGAGGCCAGGTACAGGCGATGATCATCAACATCCCATCTGTCATGCCGTTACTCAAGGCAGGCAAGCTCAAGGCCCTGGCCGCCACCAGTGCCAGGCGGCCGATCAGCCTACCCGAGGTGCCGACGCTAGCGGAGTCTGGAGTGGCGGGCTACGAAACGCTGGCGTGGTTCGGTCTGCTCGCGCCCGCGAATACTCCGGGAGAGATCACCACCGCCCTTCACGGAGAAGTGCAAAAAGCGCTGGCAAGGGCTGAAGTGCGGGAAACGCTGGCCAGGCTCGGTTCGGAGGCGTCAGGCATAGGCCCAGCAGATTTTCGAGCGTTTATCAGTAGCGAGATCGCGAAGTACAGCAAGATCATCAAGGACGCCGGCATCAAGGCCGACTGAGGGCTCAGGAAAGAGGTGGCGGCTCGGCAGCGATCAGGCGAAAGCGCGGCTGGCGCTGGCCTCCGTGCTCGACAAGCTCCAGGAACATTGCGAAAGGCCGGACCCAGTAACCTGAGCTGTTATACAAAGGCCGATAGAGAACCATCGGCTCTAATGACTCGCTGTGCCTGGCTACACCAAGAACTTCATACTCGCCGCCCTTGTAGTGGCGGTAACGCCCAAGCGGGATTGACGGCAGTTCAGGAAGATCGTGCGACATAGTTTAGATGAGTCTGCGGGGATATTCGCCCTGGCGGCGGAAACTTCTTTTGAGCAAAGCGGTTCAGGCGCGGGTGTCGTTGCCACCCCAACTCATGGCACCAACCATTCCGACACGCCAGCAGGCGTAAGCCTAGCGCGGCGGTGCCCGTCTTTGCTTAAGGCCAACCAGTCCATTGAGGACACTTTGAAGTTCAAAACCGCTAAATGGTGCCCCCGAAGAGAATCGGCGGTGTTTTCCTCCAAGGCCTTGATGGAAGATTGAACATGTCCGGGTGGCAATGCACTCAGATAGTCGGCAGAAGCGCGTGATTGCCTGACGCGTTCCCAGGCTGTATTGACTTGCTCACCTTCAAACTCAACCGTTGCCAGCGCAGACACTCGCAATTGCCAATTTAGGCGCTTACTCCAAAAGGTCAATTGCGCCAACGGCTGCGCCACAAGCTCTGAACATTTGGGAGAACGTGCGTCGGTATAAACGCGCAATACCCACTTGGGTGCATCGGCATGCCTGAGCACCACTGTTCGCGCCTGAGGCCCACTTTGGTCAATGCCCTGTGTCGCCAAAACAGGCGTACGCCACTCGTGGTGCCGGTCATGCGGTGCACGCGTCAGCTCTTGCCACAGACGAGCAACTAAATGGTCGAGAGGTAGTTCTGACTTGTCTTGCGGCATAAAAATATCGGCTGACTTTCGAGGCGCTGATGCAAAGAGCTCGCAGATCGCCGTCTCTACATCCTTCAACGGCTGAGAGCGCCCTGCACTTCAGACACGGTATGCGTGACGCTCATAACACTGTATCAACCTCTTGCGACTTGAAAATAGCCTCCTATGCGCTTGACATAGGCGAGCAATTCTTCAAAAAACGGATGGCGACAAAGCGTGGATGAATCTCCGACCAGCAGCAACTTGCGCCGTGCACGGGTCATGCCCACGTTCATGCGGCGGATGTCCGACAGGAAGCCGATCTCGCCTTGAGGGTTACTGCGTGTCAATGTGATGGCAATGATGTCGCGCTCTTGGCCCTGAAACGAATCAACGGTGCCTACGCTGAGGCAGCGTTGCAGCAGCAAATCGTTCAGCATGGAACTGTCTTCAACAGCGTCTTTCAAATAGTTGATTTGGGCTCGGTAAGGGGCAATCACGCCGATGGTGAGTGGGCGCTGATCCTGTTCGATTGACTCGCAGGGGGCAAGTAACTGGGCCAAACGCTCTAGCAGCACATGGGCTTCTTCAGGGTTGGCCGTTGAACGGCTTTCGGGGATGACAACCTCCTGAAAACCGCAGCCTGCCGTGTCGATAAATTCCACGGGTAGATCGGGCGAAAAACGCGCATCGTAAGCGGCCAAACCGGCATCACGCACGCTGGGGTGCGGCACCAGTTGGCCGCCATAAAACTTCTCTGAGCTGAACCCCATGATGTGCGCG
>CAZORB010000155.1:0-9222 GCA_964581825.1 uncultured Bordetella sp. | reverse complement strand
AGTCAGGAGACCCGGATGAGCCGTCGCTTCATTGATCTGTCGATCTACCTCGAGAATGAGCCGCTGTCGGACCCGAAGCCATTCAATCCGAAAATCCAGTACATCAACCACGAGCAGAGCTACGCGCAGATCGAGCCGTTTTTTCCGGGGCTGCGTCGCGAGGATCTTCCCGATGGCCAGGGCTGGGCCGTTGAGAAAGTTGAGCTGATCACGCATAACGGCACGCACCTCGATGCGCCCTGGCACTTTCATCCGACCATGAACCATGGCGAGCGCGCAGCGACTATCGACGAGGTGCCGCTTGAGTGGTGCTTTCAGCCGGGGGTCAAACTTGACTTTCGGCACTTCGAAGACGGCTATGTGGTGACAGCTGCGGATGTGGAAGCCGAGCTCAATCGAATTCAATACACGCTACAGCCGCTCGACATTGTGGTGGTGAACACCCGTGCGGGCTCGCGCTACGGTAACGACGACTATGTCACTGCCGGTTGTGGCATGGGGTATGAGGCCACCATGTACCTGCTCGAGCGGGGCGTTCGCCTGACGGGAACCGACGCTTGGAGCTGGGACGCACCATTTGTTTACACCGCCGAAAAGTACAGGCAAACCGGTAACGCTGCGCTGATCTGGGAAGGGCACAAGGCGGGGCGGCACATCGGTTACAGTCACCTAGAGAAGCTGCATAACCTCGAAGCCCTGCCGGCGCACGGCTTCATGATTTCCTGCTTTCCGTTCAAGATTCGAGGCGCTTCAGCCGGCTGGACGCGAGCGGTGGCCATCATCGATGACGGCCTGCTCGCGGCCTCGCGCGCGCTGCAGACGCAGTTGAAGCAGCCGGCCTGACCGGCATCGCCAAACATCACAACCAAGGAGACAGCTGATGGCAATCAATCGTAAGTTGGTCAAGGATAGCGGCGACGCGGTCGATGCGATCGGGACCGGGCTTGAGCTCGGACGGCGTCGGGTTATCGCGGGGACCGCGGGCGCTGTAGCGGCGGCCTTGCTGCCGGCAGCCGCGCATGCCCAGGCGGCCTATCCAAGCCGACCCATGCGGATGGTCGTTCCCTGGCCCCCGGGTCAGGCAACCGATTTGGCGGGACGTGTGGTGGCGCAGGAGCTGGCGAAGGCCTTTGGGCAGCCGGTGGTGATCGACAATAGGGCCGGCGCAGGCGGCACCATCGGTACCGACGCGGTGGCCAAGTCCGAAGCTGACGGCTATACCCTGCTCGCCGCCTCGTCCGGGCCCGTCACGGTCAGCCCGCTCATGACCCGTACGCCCTACGATCCCGAGCGTGATCTGATTCCGGTCGCGATGGTTGGTATGTCACCCTATGTTCTGGTCACCGGGCAGTCCTTCCAGGCGCGTGACATTGGCGAGTTCCTGACGCGCGTTCGAGGTGAGCCGAACAAATACACGTTTGCATCGTCGGGCACGGGCGCCACGGCGCACCTGATCGCTGAGTCGTTCAACGCTGCGGTAGGCGTCAAAGCGATTCATGTTCCGTATAAAGGGTCGTCGCCCGCGCTGACGGACGTGATCAGCGGCCGGGTCGACTACTGCATCGAAACCGCTGCAGCCACGATGCCGCACGTTAAAAGCGGGCGGCTTCGCGCCTATGGCGTGTCGCTTAAGAATGGTAGCGAGGTGACGCCGGGCGTGGTGCCGTTTGCCAGTCTCAGCAACGTGCCAGGGCTGAAAGGTTTTGACATGGGGGCGTGGCTGGGGGTCATGGTTCCTGCAAACACGCCCAAGGCTGCAGTCGATCGGCTGGCAGGCGCTATTGCAAAAATCATGACCGCGCCTGAAGTCAGGCAGGCCTTCATGGGCATTGCTGTTGAGCCTGATTACCGTCCAGCCGACGCTTACGCACGGTATCTGCGTGAGATACGCGAAGCGTTCAGTACAGTTATCCGAACCAACAATATCAAAGCCGATTGATCGTAAGGGTGTGTCATGAATGCTTCGGTTCCGTCATCGGTGCTGCGTGGGGTCAGAGCTACTGATCTTGCAGCGCTGCCATTGCTAGAGCGTTGGGTGCAGTTCGCAACGGTCTCGCGCGACAGCAATTTGGAACTGATCGACTGGACCGAAGCGCATTTGCGGGCCTTAGGACTCACCGACTTCCGTCGGACCTATGACGACTCCGGACGTAAATGCAATTTATGGGTCACGCTGCCTGCGAACAATGGTGAAACGAGGGTTGGCGGCCTGGTGCTGTCGGGCCATACGGACGTTGTTCCAGTGGATGGTCAGCCCTGGCAGACCAATCCCTTCGAGGTTGTCGCTCAGCAGGACCGGTTGGTGGGGCGGGGTGTCACCGACATGAAGGGCTTCGGTGCCACCGTGCTTGCATTGGTGCCGGAGCTTCTTCGACGCGGCCTCGATCGCCCTGTGCATCTGGCTTTCAGCTACGACGAAGAAGTTGGATGCATCGGTGTACGTAGGCTCATAGCCGATATCGTTGCGCAAGGCTATCGCCCCTCGGGTTGCATCGTGGGCGAGCCCACCGGTATGCAGGTCGTTATTGCGCACAAGGGCAAGCATGCCTATCGCACTCTGGTCCGGGGCTTCGAAGCGCACTCTTCACTGACCCCGATGGGTGTTAATGCAGTGGAGGTTGCCTGTGAATTTGTCGCGCATCTCAAATCGATGCATCGAAGACTCGCTGCGCACGGTCCGTTTGACGGACTCTACGATGTGCCGCACACCACGATCCATACCGGTGTCATCCAGGGCGGCACCGCGCTCAATATTATTCCCCGGCAATGCGAAGTCATCTGGGAAATCCGGCATCACCATATGGATCGTCCCGAATCGCTATTCGAAGAGGCACGCGCGTTCGCGCAGACGCTCCTGCCTGCGATGCAAGCCGTCAGTTCCGAGACCGGAATCGACCATGAGCTTCGCTCGGTTCTGCCGGGCTTTGCAACCGAGCCCGACAGCGAAATCGCCCGGCTCTGCTTCGATTGCGCCGAGGTCGATCCCTCAAGCGGGGTGGGCAAGGTGTCTTTTGGTACCGAAGCATCACTGTTTCACCAGGTGGGTATTCCGACTATCGTCTGTGGTCCTGGGCATATCGCGCAGGCGCATCAGCCCAATGAATGGATCGCGGTGGAGCAGCTTGCCTGGTGCGAGCGATTTATGCGCAGATTGGCAGACCGGGTCTGCGTGAAGCCCCGGTAGTGCTGCCAGACACCAAGTCCCCTCAATAAGGATGTCCTCATCATGACGATCAGCCGCCGCTGTTTTGTATCGGGCCTCGCTGCGCTTACCGGTGTGTTCGCAGGTCCTACAGTCCAAGCGCAGGGTCGAACGGTGCGTATCGTGGTGCCGTTTGCAGCCGGAGGCGTGCAGGACATTCTGGCGCGCTCACTTTCCAATGAGCTGCGCGTGGCACTCAATCAGACCGTAGTCGTTGAAAACCGGCCGGGTGCTGGCGGTACGGTGGGTACCGGGGCGGTGGCGAAGTCAGAGCCAGACGGTACGGTGATGGTCATGGCAGCGGCCAGCCACAACATCGCAGCCTCGCTTTACCCGAAGCTTGCTTACGATCCGCTAAAGGACTTCACGCCGCTTGCGCATATTGGAACCGCCAGCTACGTGCTGATGGTTCACCCCAGTATTCCGGCGAGGACCGTCGGCGAGTACATTGCTTACGCCAAAGCCAATCCGGGCAAACTCAATTACGCCACGGCGGGTAACGGCAGCGCCACGCATCTTTCCATGGCTTACTTCAACGGGATGGCAGGTATCGATGTCGTCCATGTACCGCTGAAGGCTACCGGAGAGGCCATTAACGAAGTCATCTCAGGGCGAGCGCATGCGGTGATCGCGGCAAGCATTGGCGCGCTCGCCTTTGTCAACGACAACAGGCTGCGCCTGCTCGGCTCTACATCGCTTGAGCGAAGCAAGTTTTTGCCTGCGCTTCCTACCATCGCAGAAAGTGGGCTTCCGGGTTACCAGTTCGATTCCTGGTTTGGTTTGCTGGGGCCAGCGGGGGTGCCCGCTGCCGAGGCTGACCGAATTAACGCAGCGGTTGGTCAGCTGCTGCGTGACCCGGTAATTCTTGAAAGGCTTGATCGGCAGGGTGTTGAGCCACGCGCCATGACCAACTCGGACTTCGCCAAACTGTTGGCCGCCGATTCGCAACGGATGGCTGCCGTGGTCAAGACCTCCGGCGCCCGTATCGACTGAGGCAAGGCCGGAGGCCGTGCACGCCTAGCCCGCGTCCGGCTGTTTGGCGGGCGCTGCGTTGCTGAACGCAGGCAGAGCCATGCAGGCGCGTTCAATATCCAGCAGTCGCGGCCAGCGGTTCAGGTCCACAGCAAAGCGGCGCGCGCTTTCAACCTGAGGGATCAGATACACGTCGGCAAGGGTGGGCTGATTGCCCCAGCTGAAGCGGCTGTTGGCGGGCGCATCGGCGAGCAGCGCCACGTACGCGTCAAAGCCGTCAGCGATCCACTGTCCGCACCAGGCATTCACCGCAGCGTCGTCCGCACCAAACGCAGAACGCAACTGATTCAGAATACGTCGGTTGTTGACTGGATGAATGTCGCAGCCCACGATGGCGGCCAGCGCTCGAACCCTGGCTCGCGAGATGGGATCAGCCGGCAACAGCGCCGGTGTCGGATGCGTTTCCTCGAGCCACTCCAGCAATGCCGGTGACTGGGTAAGAACCAGCGAGTCATCTACCAGCGCAGGCACCAGCGCCTGCGGGTTGATCTGTCGGAACGCGTCGCCCAGGTGTTCGTCTTTGCGCAGATCAACGGGTATGTTCTCAAAAGGCAGACCCTTCAATGCCAAAGCGATACGCAGGCGGTGCGAAGTACCGCTTCGAAAAAATCCATAGAGCTTCATCATGAGATTGTCTCCTTGTCACGAGTGTGCTCCAGGGCAGACAGGCAGTTGCCTGCGTTCCAGCCATAAAGCCACTCCATTGCATCGTAGAAGCGTTCGGTTGATCGGCCGCGCCAAAGGTCGTTACGTACCAGCCTTTCAACGCCTTTCGCGTGATAGATACGGCCCATGTCCCGCGCACCCAGGACGACCCTTGCCGTGCGTGCGACGCGGGCGCGCTGATAAAGATCGAAGCCGCGAACGAAATCGTCGTTGGCGACGCGCAGTGCTTCGCCCAGCGTGACCGCGTCTTCCATGGCCATGCCGGCCCCCTGCGCCAGATACTGTGTCATCGGATGCGCCGCATCGCCCAGTAGGGTGGTACGCCCGAAAGACCATTGACCGATAGGATCCCGGTCGGCGGTGGCCCAGCGACGCCAGGATTTGGGAAGATCAATCAGCTGTCTGGCCCGGGGGCAGACGTCTTGGAAGTAGCTCTGCACTTCTTCTCGGCTGCCGTCGGTGACGCTCCATTGCTCCTGCTGGCGGCTGTGAAACGTGACGACGACGTTGTACTGCTCGCCGCCGCGAAGCGGGTAGTGCACCAGATGACAGTTTGGTCCGACCCAGATGCTGGCCGCATTCCATTGAAGGTCGGCTGGAAACTCATTGCGGTCGACGACCGCGCGGTAGACCACATGCCCGGTTACCCGCGGTGGGTCGCCGACATACTGTTCGCGCGCCACCGACTTGACGCCATCTGCAGCCACCAGCGCGGCGCCGCGATGGCGGATGCCGTTCTGGTCGATGACGGTGACGCCTTCATCATCTTGCTCGATGCGGGTTGCGCGGGTGGAGGTGAGGAAATCAATTCGGCCGGTTTCGAGCGCACCCTCCAGGAGCGAGGTGTGTACGTCGACCCGATGAATAACTGCGTAGGGGTTGCCAAAGCGCTTCCGAAATGCCTCGCCGGTGGGGATGCGGCCCACGCAGTATTCGTCAATGGCGTCATGCATCACCATTTCATCGGTGTAGACCGCGCGGCTGCGCGCCTTGGGGCCAACGCCTAACGCGTCCAGGGCATGAAAGGCGTTGGGACCCAACTGAATGCCGGCGCCGATCTCGCCGATCTCGGGCGATTGTTCCAGCACTCGGACGCTAAAGCCGCGGCGGGTGAGCGCTAGCGCAGCAGCGAGACCACCGATGCCGCCACCAGCTACGAGAATGGGGAGTTTGGAGGGTGTCATGGAAGCAAGGCTAAGCCAAAGTCGATAGGGCGTGCAAACAGTCGCCGAATCAACGCATCACAATCATTCGAAGACCAAAGCCGATCATCACCAGGCCAGCGGTACGGTTCAACCAGACCCCCAGCATTGGGCGGTGTCCCCAACGGGCTGCCACCCGGGTGGCCACGCTGCAGAGGATCAGTCCATACAAAAAAGTAAGCAATGCCGCGATGAACGCCATCACTGCGAAGGTGATCAGACCGCGGTGCTGCTGCGGGTCAATGAAGAGCGGAAAAAACGCCAGATAGAAAACGATCGCCTTGGGGTTAAGCACGGTGATGAGCAACGATTGGCTGAAATAGCGACCCGCGGGGATCTGAATGACTGAGCCCGCCGTTGCAGCTGATCGTATGAGACGCACGCCCAGCCAGATCAGGTAGAGCGCGCCAACCCATTGGAGCAGACCAAACAGGAGCGGCATGGCCAGTAGAAGCGCGGCCATGCCCGCCACCGCCGCCCAGATCAGCACCTGGTCGCCAACGATGACCCCCAGCGTTGCGAGAAGCCCACCGCGCAGGCCACCCTGGGCGGTGGAGGTGAGGAGGGCGAGATTGCCAGGCCCGGGTATCGCAAGGAATACGATTACCGCAAGCACGTACGCCCCGCTGTCGGTGATGCCAAACACGCTTCCGGACCTTCGAATACGGCAGCCGCTGAGACAGACTTGCCGATTACTAGCCGCGCCGGACCGGTGGACGCTTCGCGACAAATGCCGCGACACCCTCGCGGAAATCCGCACTGCCATAAGTGAGCCGGACCAGATCGTGGTCGTCAGGCAGATTGGCGCTTGCGAGACGACGCAAGCCTTCTTTGGATACCCGCTGGGTAATGGGCGCGAGCGCGGCGAGCCTGGCTGCCAATTCGCGAGCCGCCTGCTCGATCGACTCGGCTGGTACAACCTGCTGCAGGTAGCCGCACGCGAGCGCTTCGTCGGCATCGATCATTTCAGACAAAAGCAGCATGCGCTTGACCCGTTGGGCGCCAAATGCATTCTGAAGCCGGGCAAGGTTGGCGATCGACAGACAGTTGCCCAGCGTGCGTGCAATCGGGACACCGAAACGCGAGGCCGGGGTGGCGATGCGGAAGTCACATCCCGTGGCGAGCGCAAGCCCGCCACCGACCGCCCAGCCCTCGACCACGGCGATAGTCGGCATGGGGAGCGTGGCGAAACCCCGCAGACACTGGTCGATACGCTGCTCGTAGGCGATACCGTCTGCCCCGGCATCGCCTGAGCGGCCAAATTCCAGGAATTGCGCGATATCGGTGCCTGCGACAAACGCCTGTCCGCCTGCACCTCGGAACACCGCCACCCGAACCGATGGGTCAGATTTCAACTGCTCGCAAATCTCGGCGAGCTGGTTGTACATGGTCCAGGTCATTGCATTGCGCGCCTGCGGGCGGTCAAACACAATCCAGGCAACTCCGGAATCAAGGGTCAGATGAACGGTTCCGTCAGACATGATGGGCAGTGTTTCAAGTGTTTTGAGAGGGCGGCCAGCGAGGGGAGCTTCTGGGCGCTGACCGTGTTGCGGTGAGTGGGCGATAAATTGGGGGCTTTTCGTCTGCGCTGCATCCAGCGACAATCGGGCCCGTGAATCGGCGCTGCGCGATCGTAGCAGACCTGTCTGCAGCAGCTAGCGCACCCCCCAACAGAATGCTGGGCCGACAGGCTCGCATCATCATCAAGAGTTCGCCATGACCGTGATCGACATCCATACCCACATGTTCACCGAGAAGTGGCTGGAGCTTTTGAAGACCCGAGGCGGCGAATTCAATCTGCAGCGTCGTCCGGATGGCAAGCAGGAAATCTTTCGCGGCACCACGCCAGTGGTAATTCCACAGGTGGGCCACTTTGATTACGAGCTCCGGATTCGCGAGATGGACCGCTACGGGATCGACCTATCGATTGTGTCGCTGACCTGCCCGAACGTTTATTGGGGCGATGAGGCAACCAGCACGCTGGCGGCGCGGGAATCGAACGACGCGATGCAGGCGGCGCAGTCGCGCTGGCCAGACCGCATCCGCTGGTTCACATCGCTTCCGTGGGAGTACCCGGACGCGGCAATCGCTGAACTCCGTCGAACAGTGGCTCAGGGGGCGGTGGGCGTCATGGTTCTTGGCAACATCGCCGGAAAGAGCCTGACCGATGCATGTTTTGAGCCGGTTTGGGCCGAGATCGATGCGCTCGCACTGCCTGTTCTGGTGCATCCCACCGATCCGCTCGGCGCTGAGAAGATGGGCATCATTCCGCACAATCTGTTCTGGTCGGTGGGCTTCACCTATGACACCACGTTGGCTGTAGCGAAAATGATCTTTCACGGGTTCTTCGACCGCTATCCAAATCTGAAGCTGATCGCCTCGCACGGTGGCGGCATGCTGCCGTATCTGGTTGGGCGCTTCGAAATGGGTGATCGGGTCGAGTTCGACCACTTGCGCGAAATCCGCCGAAAGCCCACCGACTACCTGCGGCATATCTACTACGACAGCATCACCTATGATCTTGCGCCGCTTCGCTACCTGATTGATGTGGCGGGCGCGAGCCAGGTGATGCTGGGTACCGATTGGCCGCATCGGGTGCACGAGGCCGATGTGGCGGCCGCGCGGCTCGAGTCATTGCCAGCAGACCAGCGCCGCGCGATTGCGTCAGAGAACGCCCGCCGGGTGTTCAAGCTCTAATTTTCCGGAGTTGTTTTGATGAACTCTCAGATCAGAATGCCGTTTGATGACCGTCTTCGCGGCATGTTCGCAAGCGGTGCTCCCCTGCACGGCATGTTTATCGGTTTGCCGGCGCCTGCACTGGTTGAGATGTGTGCCTTTGCAGGGTTCGATTTTGTTGTGATCGATAACGAACATGGCAGTGCCGATCTGCAAACGACCGAGCACATGCTGCGTGCAGCGCGTGCAAGCGGGGTCGTTCCGATTGTCAGATGTCTGCGACACGATATCGCCCGCGTGCTGGATCTGGGCACGAGCGGGGTGCAGGTTCCAATGATCAATAACGCTGCTGAAGCCGAGGACCTCGTCAGGCGAGTTCGGTACCCGCTTCCGGGGGGGCAGGGGGGGCAACGCGGTGTCGCGTTCAGTCACCGTGCAGCGGGC
>CAZORB010000154.1:354-9254 GCA_964581825.1 uncultured Bordetella sp. | reverse complement strand
GTTTGCGGCGTTGCACTCAGCCGCGCCCAGTACGAGGGTTCTTCATCCAGAGCACTGGCCGCGCCTCAACCGGTCTTGGTGGCGCACCCTGCGACCGCAGCGCCTCGTCGAGCTCGCGCCCGGCCTCGTCTTTGAGCGCCGCCTCACGCACTCGAGCGATCGCAGCGCTACGCGCCTCGGCCGAGCCACCGTCACGGTTCGCGAGATGCTCAAGCACGTGTGCAAGGTTGCGTTTGCCACGTTCATTGGTGCTGCCATAGCCCTTGATCAGCCGACCACAGCGCGCCAGTTCAAGCCCAAGGCCAACATGCTCGCGTGTGCCCTGAATGACAGCTTCTAGCCAGTTTGAAATCGCTTTCTGCTCCTGCTGATAGCGGCTACCCCAGGGTCGAATGAACCGCAGCGCCGCAAGCAGGCGAAGGGCTGCCAGGCCGCTGGCTGAATGCGTGCCAATGCGCAGCGCAAGCGCCCAGGGGGACTGCCCCCGAGCGATGCGCTGGCGGTCGATCGCAAGCAGCCGGCGCGACAGCCGCTCTGGCAGCAATCCTGCAAATTCCGGCAGCCCGGGCTTGAAATGGTCATAGACCCGGACTACATCGTCTGGGGCAGCGCCCACCTCTCGCCTGACGCGCTCGAGCCGCTCGGGCGCGCTTTTGAGCGCAGCCACCCGGATCACGTCATCAAAGGCCATCCAGAGCGCGAGCCATCGCGCGACCTCAAGGGTAACCGGGTGCTCCGCCGGTTGGGTGACGCGTTCTGCAGCCAGCACCGCCTGAAGACGCTCAACATAGAGCGTTGCATAGCCAATGCCCTGATAGTCAAGCATGCGCTGAACGCCCAGCGCTGCGATCGCCTGCACGTTGTCCGGAAACCGCGCCGCCTGCTCTTGTGCAAGCTGGGATACTGAGGCGTTAACCGGTTGCACCGCCAAATTCGATAGCGATCGCGATACCGAACGCCATTCGGTTTTGGCGCTTGGCCCCACTGCTTCCAGGCCAAGCTCAAACCCACGGCGGCTTGCCTGTGCCGATGCGCCTTCGCCCGCAAGCGCCGCTTGGTAATGCTCGGGCCGAAGCGGCAAAATTCCCGAGCCTGCAATGCAGCCCAACATCACTGCGCTCATCACCGTGCCAGCCTGTGCGGTGAGAGCCGTCATGTCGACGATTCGCCGATCCCGGCTATTGGCATGGATCAGATCGCGCAACCGCTCGGCATCGCGGCGACCATCGCCCATCACCATTTTTTCCGCCGTTGTGAGCACGCGCGCGGAGTTACTGAGAATCAGGGTTCGATCGGGCGAGGGCAGACCATTAGCCACCTGCCGCGCGCATTCCAGCAGTTCGGAGGCAACCAGCAGATCGAGCTTTCCTGGTAGCGGGTTGAGCCCCAGCACGGGCTTGCGCGCTCCCTCCGCCAGCGGCTCAGGATAGATTTCCAGGTAGTACGTGGTGGCGCCGGTTCGCTGCGCAACGCCCGGTATGGAGGTGGCCTGAGCCGGCAAACCCGCGGCGCGGCAGGCCGTCACCAACCATCCGGCAAGTACGCCGCCGCCTTCGCCGCCCAGCGCGCACAACAGAATTGAAATGGGCCCGCTCATCCAAACACCCCGTGCAACACCCGCCGCGCCGCGCTCTGCAGCCTGTCGCGCAGTCGCTCGCGCGCGTGGGGATGACGCACAACCTCGGCTCGATAAAACGACGGACAGAGTGTGGCGGCATGGGCGTTTTCGCCACAGAGCCCACAGCCGACGCAGCCATCGATCACAGTGGCAACCGGATCAACCTTGAGGGGATCGGGATTGTCTTTGAGCGTCAGCGTCGGGCAGCCTGACAGGCGGATGCAGGCATGGTCGCCGTTGCAGACGTCTTCATCGACGCCATACTTCACCCGCTCGACGCGCTCGCCGCGCTTGAGCCGGGCAGCCACCCAGGGACGCACGCGGCGCTGCCGTTCAAGTTGGCATTCGCCTTCAGCAACGATCACCTTCAAACCCTGGAACGGTGTGGTGAACGCCTCGGTGAGAGTCGCCTGCACCGTCGCGACGTCATAGGTATGGACGGTGCGCAGCCACTTCACGCCCAGACCTTCCAGGGTCGATTCGATTGTGCGGTTCTCGTGAGCAAGACTCTGTCGCTTGTCCGCGGCACGCTCGCGAGCCTCTTCATTGGGGGTTGAAATGATGTCCTGCGTGCCCGTGGCAGACGTATAGCCGTTTTTCATGATGAGCAGCACGGCATCGTCGCCATTGAAGAGCGCGCTCTGCACACCGGTAAGCAATCCGTTATGCCAGAAGCCGCCATCGCCCATCACCGAGAGCACCCGACGCTTCATGAGCGGCGAGACGCCTGCACGACTGGCGAGGCTCATTCCGTAGCCCAGGATGGAATGCCCCACCGAAAACGGTTCGAACGTGGCCAGCGCATGGCAGCCGATGTCGCCCGACACATGAACTGGGCCAACGGTTTGCTGCGCGAGCTTTAGCGCTGAGAACACAGGCCGTTCGGGACAGCCTACGCACATGCCGGGAGGCCGCGCTGGCAGCGGCTGCTCAAGCTGCGCCTGAATCTCTTTACGCCGCAACGGCAGGCCTTCAAGCCAGCGACGCACCGATTCGCTGACCAACTGCGGACGGTGCTTTTCGAGGAAACGGAGCAATCCGGTGGAGATGACCTCGGCGGTGTATTCGCCTCCGGCAGGCAGAACGTCTTTACCATGCAGCGGTGTGCCGACGCCTGCGCGACGCAATGCCAGCGCAAGTTCCTGTTCAATGTATTCAGGCTGCCCCTCTTCCAGCAGCAGCACCGCCGCCTTGTCGCGGCAGAACTCGGTGAGCTGCTCGGGCACGAGCGGCCACGTGACATTGAGCACCAGCAGCGACAAGGCCGGCTCACCGAAAGCATCCGCGAGCCCGAACTGCTGGAGGGAGCGAATCAGCGCATTGTGCAGACCACCCTGCACGATCAGGCCAATATCGGGATGCGCAGAACCGGGAAAGTGCTCGTTGAGCGCGTGCTCAACGATGAAACGCCGCGCAGCGGGAATCCGCTCGGCAATCTTGAGCTTCTCGTGAATGAAGGTGACCGGCGGATGCGCGAGCCGCATGTAGTCGAAAGAAGCGGGGTCTTCAATCAGGCGCCGGGTGGAAAATGTTGGGGCAACGTTGTCGCGGGTCTCGAAGCTGCCGCGCACATGGCAGGCACGAATGCGCAGTTCCATGATGACCGGCATGTTGCTCGCTTCGCTTAGCTGAAAGCCACGCTCAACCATATCGACCATCTGCCCAAGTTCGGGCCTGGGGTCGAGCAGACACATGCCTGACTTCAGCGCATAGGCATGCGTGCGCTCCTGAATAACACTTGCGCCCTCGCCGTAGTCTTCGCCCACCACAATAAGTACGCCACCCGTGACGCCGGGCGAGGCCAGGTTGGACAGTGCGTCGGCGGCGACGTTGGTACCGACGATGGACTTCCAGGTAACCGCGCCGCGCACTGGGTAGTGCAGCGACGCGCCCAGCATGGCCGCCGCCGACGCTTCGTTGGAGCAGGCCTCGACGTGAACGCCGAGCTCGTCGAGATAGTCGCGCGCCTGCACCATGACATCGAGCAGGTGCGATACCGGAGCACCTTGGTAGCCCCCAACATAGGAGACGCCCGACTGGAGCAGCGCCTTGGTGATGGCAAGAATGCCCTCACCGTGGAAAACCTGCCCCGCGCCAAGACGAAGTGCTTCGATTTCTTCGCGAAATGAAACTTCCACATCCGACTCCGTGAACCCCGGCGCGGCCGGGTGAACGTCAGGCGGGTAAGGCCCAGGTCATTTTCATAGCGGGCCGCTGGCTGTAGGCCGCATACCACCTGGCGACTTCAGGATAGGCCTCGCGCCAGCCAAAATCGGCAAAACGCAGATCGAGATACCAGAGTGCGCAGCCCACCGCGATATTGCCGATATTGGCCTCGTCGGACAGCAGGCCAGGATTGGCGTTCAGGTGCGCAATCGAGGTGTGGATTTTGTCGCGCTGTCCGACCGACCATTCTTCCCAGCGAAGCGCCTCGGGACGCAGAAAACCTTCGTAGCGCGCCAGGATCGCCGCATCCAGAATGCCGTCTCCGAGGGACTGCAGCGTGAGCGCTCGCCACCGGGCAAGACCGGCGGCCGGAAACAGCGCGCCCTTACCCAGATCGTTCAGGTATTCGCAGATCACGCGGCTGTCGTAGAGCGCCTCGCCATCGTCAGTGAAGAACGTAGGGATCTTGCCGAGCGGGTTGTGCGTGATGATCGTCTGGTCGCGATTGATGGGGTTAGCCGCGGCAGTCAGCAACTGAATCCTGCTGTCTAACCCCAGCTCATGGGCGATGACCAGACATTTACGAACATAGGGAGAGAACGGCGAGAACATCAGCTTCATGGCATTTTCCTGAAAGCAAACAGTTGAATCGGGACCCGCAACGGAAACACTTCGCCCGCGCACCCAGACAGGCAGGCAGATCTATCGGCCTGTGATCTGGCGTTCACGAATCACCTTACCCCAGGTCTGATATTCGCGCGCGATGAATTCGCCCAGCTCAGCCCGGCTCGTGGGTGCTGGCCAGAAACCGTGCCGTCCGAGCGCTTCGGCTACTTCGGGATTATCAAGCACGCGAACCAGCTCTGCATGCCAGCGATCCAGCAAGTCTTTCGGCACTTTCGAGCTGGCAACGAATGCGTACCAGTTGGTGGCATTGAAACCAGGGAACCCAGATTCAGCAATGGTGGGCACGCTGGGAAGCGAGGGATGGCGCTTGAGCCCGGTAGAGGCTAGCGCGATGAGCTTGCCTGACTCAATGTGCTGCTGCGCGGTGGATACAGTTGCGTACCAGGATGTGACCCGTGCGCCGAGAATATCAACCAGCGCAGGCGCGCCACCCTTGTACGGCACATGAACGGTTTCTATGCCTGCCATCGCATTCAATAATTCGCCGGCCAGGTGCGAGGCCGAAGCAGGCCCGGTTGATGCGAAGTCAATCTTGCCGGGATGGCGTCGCGCGGTGTCAATGAATTCGGCAAAGTTTCGAATACCCGCAGCCGAGTGAACCACCAGCACATTGGGAAAATTCACTGCCATCGTGAGCGGCGCAAAATCGTTGACCGCGTCGTAGCCGGTTTTCATCAGATGCGGCGCAATCGCAAGCGGACCGATCGTACCCAACAGGATCAGACTGCCATCGACCGGACCCGCTGCAGCCATCTGATGCGCGATATTGCCGCCTGCGCCCGGTCGATTGTCCACCGATACCGTTTGACCCAGGTTATCGGCCAGGCGCCTGGCAATGATGCGTGCCGCCGTATCGGCAGCGCCCCCCGCTGCAAAACCCACCAGCAGCGTGACACCGCGGCGAGGCGGGAACTCTTGCGCCATGGCAGGAGTCACCTGCAGGGCTGATGCAATCAGCAGCCAGCAGGCCACCAGCACTGAGCGCAGCGGCCTTTTTTGCGGTTTTGCTGTCGGCTTCGCAGACGTCAGATCGCTGAGTGTCATCAGCCCACCTTCAGGGCAACATTGTGAACAGAATGAACGCCGCAAAGATCGCCAGGTGCACGATACCTTCCAGTACGGTGCTGCGGCCGGTGTTCAGCGTGAATGAAAGCGTCAGAAAGGTTGTGAGCAACAGCACGGTCATCGGCTCATTTAGGCCGAGATGAAGCGACTGTCCAGTGATGAGTGCAGTGACGGCTACTGCGGGAATCGTGAGGCCCACGCAGGCAAGCACCGATCCCAGCGTTAAATTGAGCGCCGTCTGAAGCCGATTTTGGCGTGCTGCCTTGATTGCGGTAAGCCCCTCGGGCAATAAGACCAGCAGCGCGATCGCGACGCCGACCAGCGCTTTGGGTAAGCCCGCAGCCGCAACGGACGCTTCGAGCACCGGCGCCAGTAACTTGGCCAGCAGCACCACCGAGACGAGCGCAATCAGGAGAAACAGAAGCGCCAGCCACGATGCGCGCGCACCCGGACGCGCACCGTGCGAATCCACCTCGTGATCGGCGACAAAGTCAGTTCGGTGCCGAACCAGCTGCACGTAAAGAAACAGTACATACAGCACGAACGAAATCACCGCGACAAAGATAAGTTGCGCGGTGCTGAACACTGGGCCAGAAACGCTGAGCGTATACGACGGCAACACCAGGGTAAGGATTGAAAGCGGCACCAGCACGGCCAAAAACGCGTTGGAAGCGGACACTCGAAAACTCTGTTCGTGATGGCGACCGCCCCCCAGCAGCAGGCAGACGCCAAGAATTCCGTTGAGTGCGATCAGCAATGCCGAAAAAATCGAGTCGCGCGCGAGCTCGGGCTGATCACCCGCCAGCATCATCGACACGATGAGCCCCGCTTCAATCACCGAGATGGCCAGCGCTAGAACCAGGCTGCCAAACAGGGCGCCAAGCCGATGGGCAAGCGTTTCAGCGTGATGAACCGCAGCGAACGTACAGCCGATCAGCAGCCCAACAATGACGAAGATCGGCAGCGCAAACCCGGCAGCCGCCGCTGCGATCGCCGCGGCGCTAGCGATCGGAAAGCCGACCGTCCACCAGGAGAACAGCGGTCCAGAGGCAGCCATGGTGTCAGACGCTCTCGTCAGTCGTTCAGTGCAGGCGCAGCCGCCTGAACCGGCTCGGCTACCGCGTCACCATACGGCGACATGATCTCGGTGCAGCCGCTGTTCAGGCCACGATCGCGCAAGACGCCTGCCGGACACGCAAACGCATAGGGATACACCAGACGACGCGACGACACCACGGGCATCACCTGCTCGAGCGCTTCGAACACCTGCGGCCCAAGCGTCGGATCAGCGGCGACCTGCGGTGATCCGCTGACATCGATTCGCGGCTGATGAAACGCCTCTTCAAGGCTCATACCGAAGCGTGACAGGAACGTGGCAAGCTGCAGCACGGCGCCAAGAATCTTTCGGCCACCCGACGCGCCTAACGCAAACATTCGGCCCTCGGCGTCGGCGCCCACCACCGGGCAGTAGTTGGCGAGACAGCGCTTGCCGGGTGCCAGCGAATTCGGTTTGCCCGGCACTGGGTCGAACCACATGATGCCGTTATTAAGCAGCACGCCCGTTGAAGGTGAGACCACCCGCGATCCGAAGATGGAAAGCAGCGTCTGCGTAACCGAACAGATATTGCCGTGGCGATCGACCACGCTGAAGTGGGTGGTGCTGCCCGGTGCTTTATCTGATTCGTGATCGCCCATTTGCGCGAGACGCACGGAAAACGCATCGCGAAGCGCAGCGGCCAGTGCCTGATAATGCGTCGGCTCAACCGAGCGGCCGCCGCCTGTATCGAATTGAAGCGAGGCAAGCGCTCGCGCAAACGTGGGGCCCCCTGTCAGCCCCGGCACTGCCCAGATCACACCGCCGGGATGCTCGAGTCGCAGCGGTTCAACCCACTCGGCCCGGTAGTCGTTGAGATCGCGCCAGTCGAGGAAACCGCCTTTCGCCTGCACATCGGCCGCAAGCGCACGCCCGACATCGCCCCCATAGAGCGCTTGCGCGCCGCCCATTGCGATTTGACTGAGCGACTCGGCAAGCCGTGTCTGATCAAGCCGTCGGACGGGCCCGCCCGTCCAGGCGCCCAAGATCGGCCACTTGCCTTCATCGAGGAACATTGATGCAGCGTCGGGGTCAGCCGCCAGTGCTTTTGCGTTGGATGCGGTAACCAGTCCCGAGTACCAATCGCAAAGCAGGCCCTTCCGCGCAAGGGCTGCGGCGGGCTCAACCAGTTCCTTCCAGCCAAGGCGGCCATAAGTTTGGTGCGCAAGCGACATCCCCGCGACCAGCCCTGGCACAGCAACCGACGTAGCTCCCTGAACGTTACGATCTTCAAGCACTGACGGCCAACCGAACAGGTCGGTGTTGACGCCCTGACCGGTGAGAGGAAAGTGAGCAGGGTCCAGACCCTTCGGCGATCGCATACCGAAATTGACAGCGCGGGCGCGTTGTTCACCGGCACGCCAGATGACCATGCAGCCGCCTGCTGCGATGCCGCTCATCCAGGGCTCAACGACGCCAAGCGCAAACGACGTCGCCACGGCTGCGTCCACCGCATCGCCACCCGCGGCAAGCACTGCCGCGCCGGCCTCCGCAGCGACCCGGTGCTGGGCCGCCACCACACCGCCCGCGGTAGGCACTACCGCTTTACGAACGGTCTGGGTAGAAGAAAAATTATCAGTCAACGTGTCCCCCGTCTTTAACGCCCTGCATGGTAGCCGACCCGACGTAAGCATGCGGCCATCAGCGTCTGCGGCAAGAGTACTGACTAGTAAATGTCCGGCTCGGGAACCGGCGCGCCGAAATCACGCTCAAGAAAATCGAAATCGCAGCCCTGATCCGCCTGCAACACATGACGGCTGAAGATCCAGCCATAGCCGCGCTGCCAGCGCGGCGGCGGCGCCTGCCAGTGCTTGCGGCGCTCGGCGAGTTCCTGATCGCTGACCTCAAGATGAATTCGCCTTGCGGGCACATCGACTGTAATTTGATCACCGGATTGGACCAGGGCCAGGGGACCGCCCACCGCCGCCTCGGGCGCGCAGTGCAGCAGGCAACCGCCATAGCTGGTGCCGCTCATTCGCGCATCCGACAGCCTCAGCATGTCGCGCACACCCTGCCGGATAAGCTTGACCGGAATCGGCAGCATGCCCCATTCGGGCATACCGGCGCCCAGTGGGCCAGCGTTGCGAAGCACCAGGATGTCATCGGCCGTGACATCGAGATCGGGATCATCGGTGGCTTGCTTCAGACTGGGGTAGTCGTCAAACACCAGTGCGCGACCGGTATGCCTCAGCAGATGCGGCGCACAGGCGCTTGGCTTCATCACGACCCCGTCGGGCGCCAGATTGCCACGCAGCACTGCGAGCGCGCCCT
>CAZORB010000154.1:0-344 GCA_964581825.1 uncultured Bordetella sp. | reverse complement strand
TTCAGCGTAAATCGGTTGATCGAGCGGGCGAATCACATCGCTGTCAGACACCTGCGCACCGGCAATGTTGTCACCCAGCGTGCGTCCGTTGACGGTGACCGCATCAAGGTGAAGGTGATGCTGTACACGCGAGAGCATCGCGCGCAGGCCGCCAGCGTAGTGGAAGTCTTCCATCAGATAACGATCACCGCTGGGTCGAATGTTGGCCACCACTGGAACCTGACGGCTGGCAACGTCAAAATCATCCAGCGTGACGGGAAAGCCGGCGCGCCGTGACATGGCGATCAGATGAATGATGGCGTTGGTGCTGCAACCCATCGCCATGGCGCAGACGATGCCATTTT
>CAZORB010000153.1:0-9305 GCA_964581825.1 uncultured Bordetella sp. | reverse complement strand
TGCGACTGCGCGAATGCGGAGCATGCAAGCCCCATCAGCGTGAGCCCGAATACGGCGTGGCGACGCAGCCCTGACACGCCCGCGGCTGATTGAACGTTTTTCATTGGCCCTCCTCCTTCGTCTCTTTGTTGATGGCTCGCGAAGCGCGACCGTTTTATTCGGTGCAGCATACGTCTTTTCGCTAACAGGCGTGCGTGCTAGCCTCGCGCAGCGGCACGGGGTGCTGCACAGAACACTCGGAGACAGCCTTGAAGATCGACGTCTTTAATCACATCCTGCCCAAACACGTTTTTGAGAGCATTCGGTCGGTTGCACCACACATTCCCATCCTGAACAGCTTCAGCAACCTGCCGGAACTCTGGGATGTCGATGCCCATCTGCGACTGATGGATGGCTATGACGGCTATCAGCAGGTGTTGTCGCTGTCGAACCCGCCTATTGAGATGCTGGGCACCCCAGACGTCACGCCAAAGATGGCGCAACTGGCCAACGATGGGCTTGCCGCGATTTGCCGAGCACATCCCGATCGTTTTCCGGCATTTATTGCATCGATGCCCATGAACAATCCCGATGCTGCCGTGAAAGAAGCCGAGCGGGCAATCAAAGAGCTTGACGCGCGCGGCATTCAGATCTTTAGCAACGTGTTGGGCAAGCCGCTCAGCTCACCGGAGTTCTATCCGGTATTCGAGACTATGGCCAAGTTCGATCTGCCGGTTTGGGTGCATCCCATGCGCGGCCCCAACTTCGCAGACTACGCCACCGAGAGCGCTTCGGAGGATGAAATCTGGTTCACCTTCGGCTGGCCCTACGAAACCAGCGCCTGTATGACACGGCTGATCTACTCGGGCATTTTCGACAAGCTTCCAAACCTGAAAATCATCACCCATCACATGGGGGGCATGATTCCGTTCTTCGCTGAGAAGATCAACCTTGGCTTCAAGCAGATCTTCGACGGCAAAGTCGATCGCAACCCCACCGCAGAGAAGGCCGGACTGAAGCGCCCGCTGATCGACTATTACCGCATGCTTTACGCCGACACGTCCACCAACGGGTCAGCATCTGCGGCACGTTGCGGGCTCGATTTTTTTGGCGCGGATCACTGCCTCTTTGCGACGGACGCGCCCTTTGACTCACGGGGCGGCCACCACCTGATCGGCGGCACGATTCGAGCAATCGACTCACTCGATATTGCTGCGAAAGACAAGTCGGCTATCTATGAGGGCAATGCCAAGCGACTACTGCGTCTCTCGTAAGGCGCCTTCGCGGCCAACCCTGCTAGCACCATGTTCTTAAGGTTGAAGTCGACCCGGCCTTGCGGAATACTCATCACACCACGCGCCGAACTCAGGCGCCAAGTCCAGAGCGGCCCAACGCCGCCAACCCGGAGACAGCCCCATGAGCACGACAATCCATCGTTTTGAAGGCCGGACTGCAATCGTCACCGGCGCAGCCCAGGGAATCGGCGCTGCAATCGCGCAGCGTCTGGCAAGTGAGGGCGCGAATGTGGTCGTGGCGGACATCAACAAGCGCGGTGCCGAAAAAGTCGCCAAGGCCTGCGGTAAAGCCTCGTTCGCAATCGGCTGCGATGTAGGCGATCCCGATGAGGTCAAAGCCCTTCACTCGAAGGTGATGAAGCGAACAGGCCGAATCGATGTCTTGGTGAACAACGCCGCCATCGTTCCCTTCCAGCCATGGGATAAGGTTGACTTCAAGCACTGGCGCGAAATCATGCGCGTCAACCTCGATGGCGTGTTCCTGATGACGCGCGCGTCCTCAGACATCATGCGAAAGGCGGGCTACGGCCGTATCGTCAACATCATCTCGAACACTATTTTTGCCGGCACGCCCAATATGGCAGCCTACATTGCCGCCAAAGGCGGCGTATTCGGTTTCACGAGAGCGCTCGCCACCGAGCTGGGCAGTTCGAATATCACCGTCAATGGAATCTGCCCTGGCCTCACCGCGTCAGATGGGGTGATGGCAAGCCCACACAAAGAGGCCTTCGGTTTCGTTGAAATGCTTCAGGCCATCAAGGGCCACGGCAAGCCCGAAGACATTGTTCCTGCCGTAGCGTTTCTCGCCTCAGAAGAAGCGCACTGGATTACCGGATCCACGATTAACGTGGATGGCGGCATGGTGCGCTGGTAGGTCTGATCAGCTGTAGTACTGCGGGGCGAGTTTGTAGCCCTTGTAGCTGTCGGCGTCGTGGGAATAAAAAATCTCGGCGTCGAACTGCTCTGCCAGCTCTTTCAGCCTTCGCATCGAGGCCAGCGACGCGACCGGGTCAAGGTGGAAGCTCGCGATAACCATCTTGTCCATGTTCTCCTTGGTGTAGCAGGCATCGCCCGTGAACAGCATTGGCCTGCGGTTCGCAAGCTTGACCAGCATCGAGTAATGCCCAGCGGTGTGCCCTGGCGTCTCAAATAGATACACGCCCTTGGCTACCTCCTGATCGCCCTTGAGAAGCTCAAAGCGCGGGGTATAAATGTCAGCCTTGGGATCGGGTTGTTGAACGGTAAGCCCACCCTGCGTGGCGCGAGCCTGCTGAACCTCAGGCGAAAAACTGATGTCTGAGTAACCCAATTTCTCAAACGGCTGCGGGCAGGTGCACGCTTCAAATTCAAGCTTGTGACAAAGCGTGGTCGCCTTGGTCATGTAGCGATTACCGCCGCAGTGATCGAAGTGATAGTGGCTGTTGATGACATGCGTGATATCGGAGGGTCGTAGCCCAATCGCAGCCAGCGCACCAGGAATCGTTTGCTGCGGCGTCTGTAGCGGCTTCTCGAAGGGCAGCACCTTCATGACGTGCTCGTAGTCGTAACCCGTGTCGAAGATGAACTTACCCTCGGGGTGATCGACCAGCACGCTGTAACAAGGAAAACGCACTTCCCCCGCGGGACCATGATTCCACATCATATGAAATCGGTCGATGACCAGGCTTCCGCCATCGAGCAGATAAACTTTGGTATCAGACATGAGGCCTCCTTATGCGGCGTTATGAGTCAGCGCGCACCGCGCTGATAGGGCAAGCCCAGCGATGCTGGCAAACCGGCACGGCGGCCAAACAATGCCAGCACGACGATGATAAGCGTGAAGGGCAGCATCTGAACAACGTCGGTTGGGATCTGAAGCCCACCCACCTGCAGGGCTGTGGTGACCGACATGGCAAGCCCTACAATCAATGCGCTGCCCAGTACCCAGGTGGGCCGCCCCCTCGCCAGCATCGCGAGAACGATCGCCATGAAGCCCGCGCCGCCAGTGATGAAGGGTACGAACAAGCCGGCGCCAATGTTAGCCATGACAGCGCCGCCCAGGCCTCCTAACAGGCCGGTGGAGACAACCGCCAGTCCACGAGTCAAACCAACACTGACCCCCGCGATATCGAGTGCCGCCGGCTTCTCGCCGGCAGCGGTCAGATTAAGACCGACATGGGTCGAGCGAAACACCCAGGCAAGCAGCGGGACAAGAAGCACCGCAATGAAGATGACCGGGTGATGCGTGAAGATCGCCTTGCCGATCACTGGAATGTCGGATAGAAACGGAATCGCCCACTCATTCTGGCGGGGTAGCCGCGGAAAGTCGCGCGCGTACATCACGTGATGCGCAAGGCTGGTTGCACCCTGCATGGCCAAAGTAATCGCAATGCCCACCACAATCTGGTTCAGGTGAATAACGACGCACAGCAACACCATCACCAGAGCGATCAAAGCACCGGCTAGCGCACCTGCAACAAACCCCAGCGCAAATGAGCCTGTAGCGAGCGCAACCGAAAAGCCTACAAACGCACCAGCGAGCATCATCCCTTCAAGGCCCAGATTCAGGACGCCTGACTTCTCCGAAATCTGCTCACCCAGACCTGCAAGCCAGAGCGGTACACCAGCCGTAATCGCACCTGCGATAAACGCTGTTGCAAATGCCGGGGTAAATAACGTGTCCAAGTCAGCTTCCCTTCAGTCTGCTGATCAGATGATCAGTGAGCGCGAGAATGAGAAGAATCAACGACATCATGATGAGTAGAAAATCATGAGGTAAGTCGGCACGGCGGGACGCCGACTCGCCGCCGATGGTCAGCACTGCAAAAAACGCGACAAAGGCTATGACCGCCACACCATGAAACCGGGCAAGAAAAACCAGGGGTACGACCAGCAGCCCGAACGACGGATGCCAGTCAGCCCGGACCACGCCTCGCACGCCCAGAACATCGATCGCACCACCCAAGGCGGCCAGCCCCGCGCTGATTGCAAACACTGCTAGGGTTAGCCGTTTGACGTTGAGCCCCGCATGCTCGGCCGCGCGGGGGTTGTGTCCGACGATCTGCAGTTTGAGTCCAAAGGCGGTGCGCGTCATGACGACATGCACCGCGAGCACGATTAACACCGCCGCGATCACGCCGACATGAACCAAACTATCGAAAATCCTTGGTAGCCTGTCCTCGATCGGCAAAAAGATCGTCTGGGGCACTGGACTTTCCGGATCATCGAACACCGTCTTGATGAGGAAGGCGCCTGTGCTCAGTGCCAGAAACGTCATCATCAGCGTCGAGATGATTTCATTGACGCCCTGGTACGCGCGTAGCAGGGCTGGCACCATCGACCAGATCACACCAACTGCAATTCCAATTGCGACAAGGCAGGGGATCGCAAGCCAATAGGGCATCGAAGCAGTTGCCGCAGCCGCAAAAGCCGATGTAAAGACTCCCCCTAACATGTACTGACCATCCACACCGAGATTCCAGAGTCCAGCGCGAAAGCACACAATGAGACTTGCAGCGAGACACAGTAGCGGCGCCATCAAAACCAGAACTTCCTGGGTTCCGCTTGCGCTGAAAATCGTCCGACGTAGGATCTGAAGATAGAAAGCGGACGGGTCTCGACCCAGTGCAGCCAGAATGAGAGCGCCGATGAGCAGGGCCAGAATGATTGGGGCAATGGGGCGCAACCATCCGAGTAGCTTGATGGCAAGACCGCGACTCATTTGGAATCTCCGCCCACCATCAGACTGCCTATCGCTTCCGCATAGTCATCACAAGCTTCAACGATTCCAACCATCCGGCCGCGCGACATGACTGCAACGCGATCGCACAGTTCAACCAGCTCTTCGAGCTCTGTGGAAATAACAACCGCAGCAACGCCCTGCACAGCCTGTGCGCGAATCCGATCGCGAGCCGCCTGGATATTGGCCACATCGAGCCCATAGGTAGGCTTGTTGTAAACGACCAGCTTTGGCGCTTTCGTTAGTTCACGCCCAAACAGGAGCTTTTGAATGTTTCCGCCTGAAAGCGTTCCAATTGGCGCATCAGGGCCGGGTGTTCGAACATCGTAAGCGGCGATCAAACCGCGCGCGTGGGCGGTGATCTCGGCATCGCGGGTCCAGCCGCGCTGCCAAAACGGCCTCTCGCCGACACGTTTGAGCACGGCATTGAGCGCCACCGAAAACCCGCCAACGGTGCCCTCGCCCAGGCGGTCATCGGTCAGGTACCGCAATCCAAGCGCCTGGCGTTGCGCAACTGATGCGGATGAAAGCTCGTGACCGTCGAAAAAAATTTGTCCGGAGCTTGCCTGCAGCTGACCAGCAATCACCTCTGCCAGCTGCTTCTGACCGTTTCCATCAACGCCCGCCACGCCAAAGATTTCGCCGCAGCCCACTGCAAAAGACACACCGTCCAGGGCGACCTCGCGTTGACGGCGTACAGTCGAGATTGCACGTAGCTCGAGTAGCGCGGGCTGCTGTTTTTCAGAGCCCAACCGCTGCCTGCTGGACATCGGCGTCTGCGCATGCGCCGACGAATCAGCAGACTCGTCTTTTCGGCCGAACATCGTTGAGACGATGTAGCGTCGCGCCTGCTCTTCCGTCATCTCCTGAAACCGCTCGGGTTCAAGCGTCCCGACAACCGTGCCCAGCTTCAGGATGGTCAGCCGATCACCGAATTCGAGCACCTCATGTAGCTTGTGAGTGATTAGAACAATCGCAAGACCTTCCGACCGCAGCCGATTCAGCACCAGGCCCAGTTCACGCACACCTTGCGGCGTAAGCATGGAGGTTGGCTCATCCAGGATCAGGACACGCTCGCCGCGCCACAAGGCCTTGATGATTTCAATCTGCTGCTGCTCGCCCAGCGATAACTCCCCAGCCGTGGCGTCCGGATCGATTGCAACGCCCAGCAGATCCGAGAGCTCGGCAAGCCGTTCGAGCGTTTGGGTACGACGCAGTCGCGCCGACCAGGGCTGTCCCAGCAAGAGGTTCTCGACAACCGTGAGCGTTGGCACGAGCGTTGCGTGCTGAAACACAGTGCCGATTCCAAGCGCGATCGCCTCACGCGGCGCGGCGATCGTTACTGTTTGACCGCGGACCACAATCGAGCCGGCATCTGGCTGCAGCAGTCCGGACAAGATACCGATCAGCGTGGATTTGCCTGCACCGTTTTCGCCAAGCAGCACATGGACCTCGCCCGCATACAGCTGCAGCGAAACGTCACTGTTCGCTAGCACCGGCCCGAAACGTTTAGTGATTCCGGATAGTGACACCACCGGGGCGGCTTGCGCCCCGGTGTGAGCGTGCTGATGCATCGCGTGATGCCCTGTCATCCCTATTGATCGCGAGCCCGCGAGCACGCGATCGCCAAGCTCATGCGCCAGGCGCTTGAACAGCTGTCATGAGCGCCCGGACCTGCGCTGCATCGACGATCGGCGCAAGCTTCAGGTCACCCTTCAGGATGCGCTCGCGGTTCTTTTCGAGCTCCCCCCACAGCGCATCGGAGATTCCGGGCGTCTTCAGTAGCCGAACTGACCCATCCGCCAGGCCAATGGTGTAAGGACGGGAACCGAATGTGCCAGCGTTGACATCCTGAATCATGCTGACAAAAGTTTCCGTTGGATCCCAGAGCACCGATGAGAGCAGACGCCCCTGGGCCACATTGGTTTTATCGCCAATAACATCGATCAGATTCACGGGGCCACCGTCGGTTGCCTTCGACGTGGTAATGCCCTGCAACATTCCCATCGTTGCACCGTTACCCTGACCAAAGATGGTGTCCGCACCTGCGGCAATCACCGCCTCTGCCACACGGCGGCCGCCTGGCGCATCCGAAAATGCCGCTGGGCCGATCACTGCATATCGAATCGGAATATCGCTTCGAACCGAACGCGCGCCCTGTGCAAAGGCGGCTGACTGCGAATTCCATGACGGCGGCTCGCCCGACACGACGATTCCAAGCGTACCGGTCCGCGTGGTGCGGGCTGCGAGAATTCCCGCCAGATACGCTCCTTCATGGCCCGACAGCGCATAGCCCACGACCAGGCCTGGGCGTACGACCTTTCGAGGTGTGTCAACCACGGCGACCGGAACGTTGCGCTCGACGCCCACTTCGAAAGCGGTGGTGTTGTAACCACTTGCATGCGCAATGATGAAGTTGGCACCGTTGCCTACCAGTTCTCGCATGATCGGCCGGATATCTCCGTAACCCAGCCCTTCAGCGACTTCGACCTGGATACCCAGTTTCTTCGCAGCGGCCCGAGCGCTGGTAACGCCCTGTTGGTTCCACCCCATATCGGTTCCGCGCTCGGGAACCATCACTGCGAACTTTCTCACCTTGGGTTGCTGCGCAAAGGCCGGCAGCGAAAGACCTGCAAGCGCTGCGCTTCCTGCTGCCAGCGCAGACCGACGCGTAAACGTGATCGCCATGGTTGTCTCCTTGATATGAACACCGATTCGACACGGATGCCCTGAGCGCTTGTGCAATTTTTTATGGATGCTCAGTCGATCGATTCGCGGGTTCTGACCCCGCCAGATCTGAGCCGGACGCTAACATCCGGTTTTGCAAAAAACAAGATTGTTCAACCAACCACGATCCGAATTTCAATTCGCTCGATCACCAGATGAAAACGGCTCGCTTTTTTTCACTGATCACCTCAACCATTTGCGCTTTTGGTTGCACCTCGATGCCACGGGTTGAGGCGAGCGATCAGCGCGAGCGATGGATCGAAGCGTATGTTGCTAAGTATCGGGAGGAGGCCTGCGGGACACATTGGGTTGGCAACCCAAGCTTCACCGACTGCATGGCAGCGCTACGCAGGGAGGCGGTAGAAAAACACCCTGCCCCAGATTTGCCGCGAAGCGGCAACCCTTAGGAAACCGCCTGGTAATACAGATTTTGCGGGTGATTGGCCTGCGCGAAGAAAAACCAGCGCTCGGCGATCAATCCCGCAAACTGTACGACCACGCTCAGCAGCAGCACCCCGCGGGTCGGCTCAAGGCTCGCAAGGAGCACGACCGGCAGCACGAAGCCTGCCACCAGAAAAAACCACTTGATGCTGCGCAGCGCCTGGGCGCTTCGGCCGTGAAAAAACTCGCGCGTGTTGTACGAGCCACCCATGAACCCCTGCGAACGCTGTCGCACCACCGGGTTGCGAACACCAATCGCGCTTTGAAGCGTGGAGCGCGGCTTGAGGCTGGCATTGCGCACCAGTGACGCAGCCCGACCAGCCAGCGCCGCGAGCGTGAGGAGCCATGCCGCGAGCGCCAGCGCAGGCACCAGAGACGTTGCGGTGAAGCTTGCGAATGCGGCCGCAAGCGTTGTGCCCGACGCGGTACCAATCAGCAGGTAATTGAGCAGCGTGAGCTTGCTGGCCCATTCCTGCAAAAACTTAAGCGATGCATAGATCATTGCGGTGCAGACAAATAGTGCCAGGCATACCATCACCGCAAACACACCGATCAGACGCGTGCCAGCCCACCCTGCAGCATGGGCCAGCGCCCAGCTCGCGCACACTGCCATGAACAGCGGCAGAACGATCACCTCGCGCGATAACCATGAGGTGCGCCACATGGCGGCCGCGCGCCAGGCACGCTCGGGCCGCCCCAGGTGAAAGAACGAGGCAAGCAATCCCAGCGCGCTAAGCAGCAACGCCAGGCCACCGCCCTGAGCCAGCGCGAGGCGCTCGCCCTGCCCTGCGCCAAATCCGCTGAGTTCGCAGGCAAACAGTGCGAGGAACAGGCCCTGCCCGGCACCGATCAGCACCGTCAGAAAAATGACTGAAAAGGCGGGCTGCATCAGTCGGCCTGTCGACGCGGCAGGTAGCGGTTAGCGGGGCGTGTGCCCCATTCGGGCATCAGCTCGTAGCCGTCGCGTTCACGAATTGCCTGCGACACCTCGGACTCTGGATCGTGCACATCACCGAAGAGACGCGCATTGGTCGGACAGGCCATCACGCAGGCGGGCTTTCGTTCGGATTCAGGAAGATTGGTATCGGTGATTCGGTCCACGCACAGTGTGCACTTGGTCATCACCTGGCGAGCCTCGTCGATTT
>CAZORB010000152.1:6656-9331 GCA_964581825.1 uncultured Bordetella sp. | reverse complement strand
TCTCGAGGTAGATCGACAGATCAATGAAGCGACGGCTCATCCGGGTCTCCTGACTATTTTTTAAGGCTGCGCAGGCGCGCCAGCGCGGTTTTGCTGAAGTCTACCGTGGGAGCCTCGTGGTTCGCGATACCGGCGACGCGCTTCTGGCGATACACTGATCGTAGCGTGCGCAGTCACGTCTCATACCAAGAATCCCTGCGGAGACATCAACATGAATCGATCAGCAGTTGTCGCGTGGCGCCGTGCCCTGGCAGCCAAAGTATTCACCGCTGCAGTCAGCGCCTGGGCTGCAACGTCGGCCATCTTGCCCGTGACGGCAAACGCCCAGAGCTCTTCGCAACCCATACGGCTACTGGTCGGCTATCCAGCTGGTGGCCCGGTCGACGGCGCAGCACGCCTGATCGCGCCAGCCCTGTCGCGCGAGTTGGGTGCCCCCGTTGTGGTCGAGAACAGGCCCGGTGCCAACGCAACCCTGGCGGGTGATCTGGTTGCCAAGGCGGGCTCTGACGCCACGATGCTGTGGTTCGCGGCCAGCCCCACGGTCACCATCAGCCCGAACGTGATGCGCAAGATGAGCTTCGATCCGATGCGCGACCTGCGTCCGCTCGCGCCCGTGGTCAGCTACTACAACGTACTGGTCATTAACCGCGATCTGCCATTCAAAGGTTTCAATGATCTGATCGCTTACGCGCGCGCCAACCCGGGCAAGGTCACGTTCGGATCCGCCGGCATCGGCGGCTCGAACCACCTGGCCGCTGAGCTGCTGGCGGTTAAAACCAATACAAAAATGACCCATGTTCCCTATAAAGGGAACGCCCCTGCGATGACCGATGTGATCGGCGGGCAACTCACCATGATGTTCGACATCATCAGCACTGCCCTGCCGCAGATCACGTCGGGTCGCGTGCGAGCAATCGCGGTCAGTTCGCCCTCGCGTAACCGCTCGCTGCCCGAGGTTCCCACGCTGATCGAATCTGGCGTGCCAGACTTTGATGTCGGCGGCTGGATGGCGATTTACGGCCCGCCAGCCATGGTCGACGCCGCAGCTCAGCGAGTCACTGAAGCCACCCAGCGCGTGCTGGCGCAAGCCGATATCCGCAATCGGCTCGAGGAGCTTGGCTTCACGTTGTGGACGGGAGATGGCGCCACGCTGACGAAACGGGCCGTGGCAGAGCGTGCGATGTGGGCTACCGTGACCCAGGGTATCGTCGTCGACTGAGCGGGCTCTTGCAGGCCGCACTCAGCTCCCCATCAACGCGGCAATTTCCGCGATCAGCCGGTCGGGCTGGTCGCGGTGCGGTGAGTGACCGCAGCGATCAATCTCAACCACTCGGGTGGTTGGAACGCGCCGGGCGATGCCATGAACCTGCTCGAGCGATCCGTAGGGGTCCTGGATACCTTGTACCGCGAGTAGCGGACAGCGAATAGCGGCAATTTCTTCCTCAATTGACCAGCTTCGAAACGCTGCGCTGAGCCAGGTGCGATTCCAACGCATGAAGGTGGCCTGGGCATCGAGGTGATGGCGCGCAAGGCTCGCAGCGAGGGAGCCCTGCTCGAACGCCTCGCGGGCCTGCTCGATGCTGCGAACCGTGAGATCTTCCACCATGATGTGCGGCGCAAGCAGAATAGCGCCTGCGAGCCCGCGGGGCGCATGGGCCGCATGAATAAGAGCGATTGATCCGCCGTCACTATGGCCTAGCAACCAAACCGCCTCCTGCTCAGGGGAGATACCAACCGCCCTCAGCACTTCAGGCAATACCCGCAGCGCCTCTTCGTGCATGTAATCGGGCGACCAGATCTGGTCGCGGCTACAAGGTGTTGAGCGGCCGTAGCCTGGCCGCGAATACACCAGGCCGCGACATCCCAGGCGCCGACACAGGATTGTCGGGAAGTCTCGCCACATCGACACCGAGCCTAGCCCTTCATGCAGAAACACGATGACAGGACTGGAGGGCAAGCCTGTTGAATCAATTCGGGCGATCTCGATCTGCACCGGCCCTTCACCGGTATTGATGGTGACGAACTCAGCGCTCACCACGCTTGCCGCCGTGCGCATCAACGGGCTGATTCCGCTTCGCGGAGCCGGAAGCGTTGAATTTTTCCCGTGGCAGTCTTGGGCAGGTCGGAGACGAACTCAATGAATCGCGGGTACTTGTAGGGCGCCAGCCGATCTTTGACAAACGCTTTCAGGTCCGCCTCATCGGTATGGGCGCCCGGCTTCAGCACCACGAAGGCCTTGGTTTTGGTAAGTCCCTCGGCATCCTGTACGCCGATCACCGCAGCTTCAAGTACTGCCGCATGCTGAATGAGCGTGGCTTCGACCTCGAAGGGACTCACGTAAATGCCACTGACCTTCAGCATGTCATCGCTTCGGCCCGCATAGGTATAACTGCCGTCGTCATTGCGCACATACTTATCGCCGCTTCGGGTCCAGCCGCCCTGAAAGGTTTCCCGAGACTTGGCGCGATTAGCCCAGTACATCAGCGCAGCCGACGGGCCGTGGATGTACAGATCGCCTGTTTCGCCGTCGGCCACCGCGCCACCATCATCGCCGCGCAGCTCCACCTGGTAGCCGGGTACCGGCCAGCCGGTGCTCCCGTAGCGAACACGATCGGGCCTGTTCGACAGAAAGATGTGTAGCACCTCGTTGGATCCGATGGAATGAAAAGTTGAGC
>CAZORB010000152.1:0-6646 GCA_964581825.1 uncultured Bordetella sp. | reverse complement strand
GCCATCGACAATATCGACACCGAAGTGACGCTTGAATCGCTCGCCCAGTTCGGCGGGTAGCGCCTCGCCCGCAGAAGAGACCAGCCGAAGCGATACCGACTCGCGTGCGGGTAACGACGCATGCGCGAGCATGCCTGCAAAGCCCGTAGGTGCTCCGAAAAATACGGTGGGACGAACATCACCCACCTGGCCCAGCCATCGGCGAAACACCGCCTCAGGCGTCGCGCGATCCGCCATCAACAGCGTGGTCGCGCCCACGCTCATTGGAAAGCTGAGCGCGTTCCCAAGACCGTATGCAAAGAACAGCTTCGCCGCCGAAAAGCACACATCGCTTTCCTGTATGTCGAGGACGCGTTTACCGTACAGCTCAGCGGTCCAGTAGGGGTTGGCATGCGAGTGCACGGTGCCCTTGGGACGACCGGTAGAGCCTGATGAATACAGCCAGAACGCCGGATCATCGGCATGCGTAGCCGCCGCGCGCGGTGCGGGCTGATGCGACTTCACAAACGCGGCGAGATCAACCTCAGACGGATGAAGTGGCGCAGCAGGATGCGACACCAGTACGCGGCTCACTTCATGGTCGGAGCGGGTGAGCGCCGCATTGAGTGTAGGCAGCAGAGCACCCGACACCATCACCAGCTGCGCCCGCGAGTGTTCAAGCATGTAAGCGTAGTCGTCTGCGGTGAGCAGCGTATTGACTGCCACCGGGACCAGACCTGCATAGATCGCGCCCAGGAAGCACACCGGCCAGTCGGTACAGTCGTGCATCAGCAGCAGGACGCGCTCCTCGCGGCGCAGCCCGAGCGCGCGCAATCCGGCAGCCAGGCTGCGTGTCTGCAACGCAAGTTCTTGGTAGCTGAGCGCGCCGCGGTCGTCCACGAAAGCGATCTTGTCCGGACGGCTGGCGTTGGCATCCAGCAGATGGGCCGCGAAGTTGAAGCGCTCGCCTGGCGCGGCCGGATCGTGTTGCGGTGCGATCATTATTGTCTCCCTTGGCACTTTAGGCTTGCCCAAGCCCAAAACATGCAGTATTGTGCATGTCAACTGTACGGCCAAGGCTTCCATCATGTCAAGCAACCGCGCCTCTCGCTCCGATGCATCTGCGCTCAAAGGGGCCGCCAACACCACAGTCAACCCCTCAGACTCCGTCGAAGCCAAGAATCCGTTTTTAGTTGCGCTTGGCACTCGGGTTAAGGCGCTGCGGTCGCGGCGCGGCATGACCCGCCGGGCCACTGCTCATTCGGCGGGCGTTTCAGAGCGACACCTGGCCAATCTGGAATACGGGATCGGTAACGCATCCATTCTGGTGCTGCAGCAGATTGCCGACGCCCTGCACTGCCCCATCGCAGAACTGATCGGAGACGAAACCACCTCGAGCCCTGAATGGCTGCTGCTGCGCTCGCTGCTTGAGGGCCGGGACGATGCCACGGTGCGCGAGGTGAGGCTTGCCGCCGCGCGACTGCTAGGCGACCCCTCAGCTGACGCACCCGGTCATCGACGCATCGCGCTCATAGGCTTGCGCGGCGCAGGCAAAACCACGCTTGGTCAGGCACTTGCGCAATCGCTTGGCTTTCCCTTCGTCGAACTCAGCAGGGAAATCGAAAGGCTGGCCGGATGCGTGACGGGCGAGATTCAGGCGCTCTACGGACAGAACGCTTACCGGCGCTACGAACGGCGGGCGCTCGAAGAAACACTCGCCGCCCACGAGCAGTCAGTCATCGCAACCCCTGGCGGCCTGGTAACCGACGCGGGCAGCTTCAACCTGCTGCTCGGGCGCTGCACCACCGTGTGGCTGAAGGCCGATCCGGAGGACCACATGCGCCGAGTCGTGGCACAGGGCGACATGCGCCCGATGGCGGCCAGCCGTGAGGCCATGCAAGACCTTAAAAATATTCTCGACGGGCGGTCGGCGTTTTATTCGAAAGCCGCCATCCACTTTGAAACCAGCGGACGCACACTCGAGGAGGCGCACCAGTCACTCCTGCGCACCTTGTGCGAGGCCCTTGAGATGCCAAGCCCAGCCTCGGCGACCCTGTCAGCTCCAGCCGTACGCCGCGCGCAAAACACGCATTAAAATGCTTGACTTGCGGCCGGCGCATGCATTATTATGCATTTCAGCGCCGCACGTCAACCAGCGAGGTGGCCCGCAGCGAACGTTGAGGAGACTCCCTTGAGCGATCTGAACCGCGTCGACTACCAGACCGAACCTTCCCGTTATCGTCACTGGAAACTTTCATTTGATGGCCCCATCGCCACGCTGACGGCTGCCTTTGATGAAGACGCAGGCCTGCGGCCAGGCTACAAACTGAAGCTCAACAGTTATGACCTGGGCGTAGATATTGAGCTTCACGACGCCGTCAACCGTATTCGCTTCGAGCATCCAGAAGTCCGCACCGTGGTGGTTACCAGTGCACGCGACAAGGTGTTCTGTTCGGGGGCCAACATTTTTATGTTGGGGCTCTCCAGTCACGCCTGGAAGGTCAACTTCTGTAAATTCACTAACGAGACGCGCAATGGGCTCGAAGACTCATCCCGGCACAGCGGTCTCAAGTTTCTCGCAGCGGTTAACGGTGCATGCGCCGGCGGCGGCTACGAACTTGCACTGGCCTGCGACGAAATCCTGCTGATTGACGACCGCTCGAGCTCGGTGAGCCTGCCCGAGGTACCTCTGCTGGGTGTTCTGCCCGGAACCGGTGGCCTCACCCGGGTCACCGACAAACGCCGCGTCCGGCATGATCTCGCCGATCTTTTCTGCACTAGCGTTGAGGGCGTGCGCGGCCAGCGTGCGAAAGACTGGCGCCTGGTCGACGACATTGCCAAGCCCGCGCAGTTCGCCGCCCGGGTGCGCGAGCGCGCACTGGCCCTGGCGGAAAAGAGCGACCGCCCGGCTGATGGCCGCGGGGTCGCGCTCACGCCCATTGCACGCACTATCGAAGCTGATCGCCTGGTCTACTCGAACGTGACGGTTGACATTGACCGCGAGCGTCGCACCGCCAGCTTCACCGTGCGCGCGCCGCAGGGTCCTCAGCCTGCAGACATCGCCGCCATTGAGGCGGCTGGCTCGCACTGGTACCCGCTTGTGCTGGCCCGCGAACTCGATGACGCAATTCTTTCGATGCGAACGAACGAACTCGAGTTGGGCACCTGGCTGATTCGAACCGAGGGCAGTGCCGCCGATGTACTCGCCATGGACGCGGTGCTGCTTGCGAACCAGAACCATTGGTTCGTACGGGAAACCATCGGCCTGCTTCGTCGCGCCTTCGCCCGGCTGGACGTCACCTCGCGCAGCCTCTTTGCACTGATCGAACCCGGTTCCTGTTTTGCGGGAACATTCCTTGAGCTGTCCCTCGCCTGCGACCGCAGCTACCACCTGGCGCTGCCCGACGAGCCGGCACGCGCGCCGGCCATCACAGTGGGCGAAGCGAACTTCGGTCTCTATCCCATGCCAACTGGCGAGACGCGGCTGCAGCGGCGCTTCTACAACGAGGCGCCCGCGCTGGATGCCGTTCGAGCGCGGGTCGGTCAGGCGCTGGATGCCGACGCGGCATTCGAGGTGGGCCTGGTAACCAGCAACCCCGACGACATTGATTGGGCCGACGAGGTGCGTCTGGCCATTGAAGAGCGGGTGGCCATGAGCCCGGACGCGCTCACTGGGCTGGAGGCCAACCTTCGGTTCAACGGCACAGAGAACATGGTGACCCGCGTGTTTGGCCGGCTCACCGCCTGGCAGAACTGGATCTTCCAACGCCCGAATGCGGTCGGAGAGAAAGGCGCATTAAAGGTCTACGGTAAGGGCAATCGCGCCGCCTTCGACTGGAACCGGGTTTAATCATTCATTGGCATCACGACACGGAGCATCACATGTCAAGCATCAATTACACCGACAAGATCCCCAACAACGTCAATCTGAGCGAAGACCGCACGCTGCAGCGTGCGCTTGAGCAGTGGCAGCCTAACTATCTGTCCTGGTGGAATGACATGGGCCCAGATGGCAGCCAGGATTTCGACGTGTATTTGCGTACCGCGGTGAGCGTCGATCCCCAGGGCTGGGCGCAGTTTGGTCACGTGAAGATGCCCGATTACCGCTGGGGCATCTTTTTGAATCCCGCTGAACAGGGCCGGAAGATTCATTTTGGCGATCATATGGGTGAAGACGCCTGGCAGGATGTTCCGGGCGAGTACCGGGCGAACCTGCGACGCATCATCGTCACGCAGGGCGACACCGAGCCGGCATCGGTCGAGCAGCAGCGTCACCTGGGGCTTACTGCACCCAGCCAGTACGACCTTCGCAACCTGTTTCAGGTGAACGTTGAGGAAGGCCGCCATCTGTGGGCCATGGTGTATCTGCTGCATAAATTCTTCGGGCGCGACGGGCGCGAGGAAGGCGAAGCGCTTCTCGAGCGGCGCAGTGGTCAAACCGACAATCCGCGCATTCTGCAGGCCTTCAACGAGCAGACGCCGGACTGGCTGTCGTTTTTCATGTTCACCTACTTCACCGACCGTGACGGTAAGTTCCAGCTGTGCGCGCTCGCGGAAAGTGCGTTCGACCCGCTCGCGCGTACGACCAAGTTCATGCTGACCGAAGAGGCGCACCACATGTTTGTGGGCGAGTCGGGCGTATCGCGCGTGATTCAGCGCACCTGCCAGGTCATGAACGAACTGAAGACCGATGACCCAGCAAAGCTTCGTGCAGCGGGCGTGATCGACCTGCCCACGCTGCAGCGCTACCTGAACTTCCATTTCAGCGTGACCATCGATCTGTTCGGCGCCGATGAATCAAGTAACGCAGCCACCTTCTACTCCACCGGCCTGAAGGGTCGCTACGAAGAGGGCAAGCGTACCGATGATCATCAGTTGCGTGGGCAGTCGTACCGCGTATTGAACGTTCAGAACGGACAGCTGGTTGAGAAGGAAGTGCCGATGCTGAACGCACTCAACGAGGTGCTGCGCGACGATTACATCAAGGACAGCATCGGTGGCATCGAGCGCTGGAACCGGGTCATTGACAAGGCTGGTATCCCGTTCCGCCTGAAGGCACCGCACAAGGCCTTCCATCGCAATATCGGTTCGCTGTCGGGCATCAAGGTATCGCCCGACGGTCGCGTGGTAAGCGAGGCCGAATGGGCGGCCCATGTTGATCAGTGGCTGCCGACAGCATCGGACCGGGTATTCGTGTCCAGCCTGATGGGCCGTGTGGTGGAACCTGGAAAGTTCGCCAACTGGATTGCCCCGCCGGCCATGGGCATTAACCGGCAGCCGGTGAACTTCGAGTACGTTCGCTTTAACTGAGCGCAGCGCTACGGCCCGGGACAACAGGCGAAAAGGAAACCAGCCCATCATGGACATGAACGAAGGCCAGATACTGCGCCAGCACCTGATTGATCCCGAGATCTGTATTCGCTGCAACACCTGCGAAGCCACCTGCCCGGTGGGTGCGATCACGCATGATTCTCGCAACTATGTGGTGGACGCCGAGAAGTGCAACCTGTGCATGGCTTGCGTGCCGCCCTGCCCCACCGGGTCGATCGATAACTGGCGCGTCGTGCCCAAGGCGCGCGCCTACTCGGTAGACGAGCAGTTTGATTGGGATGAGCTACCCGCTGAGCTCAGCGCGGAACAGCTTTCAGAGATGGGCGTGAATGCTTCGGACGGCGTCGCCGAGACGAACGCAACCAATACGCCGAGCAGTGCAGCCATTGCAGGTGGGGCTGAACCGGCGGCATCCGGAGATGCCGCTTTCAACAGCGCGATCTACGGCGCTACCCTTCCACCGTGGTCCGCCGCCCATCCGTTTACCAACCTGTATGGCCCTAAGGCGGCGGAAAAATCGATCACGGCCACCGTGGTCGGTAACGTACGGGTAACCGAGGTAGGAACGGACTACGACACGCATCACGTCGTGCTCGACTTTGGCCGCATGCCATTTCCGGTGCTCGAGGGCCAGTCAATCGGCATTATTCCGCCCGGCGTTGATGAGCAGGGCCGCGCGCATCATGCCCGCCAGTATTCGATCGCAAGCCCCCGCAATGGCGAGCGCCCCGGCTACAACAACGTCTCACTCACCATCAAGCGTGTGCTCGAGGATCATCAGGGCCAACCCGTGCGCGGTGTGGCAAGCAACTACCTGTGCGATCTGCAAGTGGGGGATACGGTGCAGGTCATTGGCCCGTTCGGCGCAAGCTTTCTGATGCCAAACCACCCCAAGAGTCATCTGGTCATGATTTGCACCGGAACGGGCAGCGCGCCTATGCGAGCCATGACCGAGTGGCGCCGGCGTCTGCGCGCAAGCGGCAAATTCGAAAGCGGCAAGCTGCTGCTGTTTTTCGGTGCGCGTACCAAGGAAGAACTCCCCTACTTCGGTCCGCTGCAAACCCTTCCCAAAGACTTCATCGACATCAACTTCGCTTTCTCACGCGCAGCGGGTCAGCCCAAGCGTTATGTGCAGGACGCGATGCGCGATCGTGCGGCCGATCTGGCCAAACTGATTGCTGACCCCAACGCGTTTTTCTATGTGTGCGGGCTGAAGGCGATGGAGGAAGGCGTGGTGCTGGCTCTGCGTGATATTGCGGTGGACGCCGGGCTAAATTGGGAAGAGCTGGCAGCGGGGCTCAAGAAAGAGGGGCGGTTGCATTTGGAGACGTATTGA
>CAZORB010000151.1:8950-9423 GCA_964581825.1 uncultured Bordetella sp. | reverse complement strand
CGCTGCTCGCCGGCGCATCCTTGGCTTCGAAGCCGATGATCGGGCCTGCCGGAACCGGCGCGCGCAGCGTGGTCGAAGAGCGCGCCCGCCAGTCGTGGGTATCGGCATCGGCGAGGGTGAAGACCATGATGTCAAGCGCCAGCCCGGGATCGGATGCAACGTGAAGTGCCAGAACATCGCGGCGCTGCATCGCGAGTTCGTCGACCAGACGTTTCGACAAGGTGGTCCGGCGCCTGTCCGAACCTTCTTCGCCTGCAACGACTTCGATCCCGTCGTCGGCTTCGGTGGGTTCAGCCTGACGCTCGCCGTAGAACACCGGCTGGAGAACCGGCGTGCCCTCGCGGGAGAGCACCAGCACCATTCCTGCCTCGGCCTTGAGCTCCGGCGCGATAACCGGCGGTCGAGCACGGATTTCCTGACACTCACGTTCTATCGCCTCGATCGCCGCTTCGGCGGCTGCCACAGCCTCCTCG
>CAZORB010000151.1:6345-8940 GCA_964581825.1 uncultured Bordetella sp. | reverse complement strand
ACTGTCCTCATCCTCGAGGATCGCCGCATGCTCGTCATAGGAGGCATCGAGTTCGTCGAGCCTCGCCAATTCTGCGTCGGTCAATGGCGCCGGTTCGGCAGGAAGCCGGACCAGCCCTTCGACCAGATCGTGGCTGGCATAGGGATCGAGCGTGGGCTTGACCCAGGCGAGACCCTGCTCGGCGGCGAGGGCTTTAGCCTGCTCTTCCATCTTTGCCGCCGCGAGGCTCTCGAGCAGCGCGACATCGACCCAGGATTCGCTGTCGTCGTTGTCGAAGAGCTCACGCTCGATCCGGCCGCCCGCGGCAATGTAGGCGTCGCGACCAACGAAACGGGCGCGCGGATCGCTGCCCCGTACTGTCCCGGACAGGACCATACGCCGGACACTATCGGGGTTGGGCGCATAGTAGCCCGAGGACACCTGCTCGAACACGCGGGCCTGAATGTCCTGATCCGAGGTGGCGCCGAAGGCTTTGGCAATATCGAGGGTGATCTCTCCGGCGGCGAGCGCCTCGAACACGACGGGCGCAAGCGTCGCAAGACGCAGACGTCCCTCGACAAAGCGGACAGTCAGACCGAAGCGGCGGGCAACCTCTTCGACAGTCGCACCCCCAGACACGAGCGCCGCGAAGGCCTGGGCTTCGTCAGCGGGGTTCATGGCGAGGCGGTGGAAGTTCTCCGCGAGGCTGGTCTCGACGGCCGCTTCAGCGCTGTCCTCGAGCACGAGGCACGTGACTTCATAATCACGGGCGAGCAGCTTTTCGTCTACGAGCGCGAGAATTGCGCGCCTGCGACGCTCACCGGCTTCGACTTCGAACTTACCCTTGGCGGCTGGCCGAACAATAAGGTTCTGCAGCAGACCGCGGGCTGCGATGCTGGCCTTGAGCTCAGCATCGGCTGCCGGGTCACCGTGGCGGCGGACATTGCGGGGCGACTGAACGAGCTTGTTCAGCGGGATCGATTTGATCATGGGACAGACTCCTGATTGTGAGCCCGGCACGCCGACTATCGACGCCCAAATGGCTCAATCGGGGCAAAGCCCACTCCCCTCTGGTCCGTTCGAAGCACAGCTCGCTTCATTCGCGAGCCAAGACAAATGTTCGTGGTTGACAACGGTCCAGCAACCTCGCGTCGAAATGCAAGATCGCAATAAGCTCCCGCTTTAACCCGCGCTCGATGACGTCAGCCTTCCGCGGTAGATTCTTAGACGACGCCTTTTGCTGGTCTCGTCGAAGTTGTAAGGCTTCTGCAAAATGCTAGGCAGCTTCGTCCAAACGCCGAGGCCCGCAAGCAGCGCAGCTGGCAGACGGCCAAGGCCGGTCGACCGTTTGAATGCTCTCTCCAAGCTCGCCAAAAGCAGCGCGCCAGCTTTTAGTCAGTTCTCCGCCAAGTGCTGCAATACGGCGCCCCGAAGCCACGAATGCGCGACTGAAAGATTGCGCAGGCGGTTCGAGGAGGCAATCCATCGCCGTGTCTGCGATCATCGCGGTGACATAGGCCAGTTCCATCGGACCGTAGGGTTGATAATGTGCGCCGCACGCTGGCTCCTCTAGGGTGGCGTCGCCCCCTTCCGGCCACTCGATCACCGTCACATCCGGCGCACCGGTCCGTCCGATATGGCATTGCAGGCATCCGTCGCCCGCGCCGATCGCGACCGCATGGCCGGCGCAGGCATGCGCCTCAGTCCACCCGTAAAGAATGGGTCTCGCGCGGCCTTGCGCGACATGCCACCGATTGAGGGCGCTTTCGGCGACCCAATTGCCGGTAGCGGCAACGATCAGATCGGCCGCCGCGAGCACATCCCCGTCTTGCGCGATGAGCTGATGGAGACCCCACGGACGATGTTCGACGGTGAGGTGCGGATAGTTGGTCCGAAGTCGCTCCGCCAAAGCCTCGGCTTTGTTCCGGCCGACATCCGTCGCACCAAGCGGATGACGACCGACGTTCGGCCAGCCCAGAAACTCAGGATCGACTAGCACCATCCGCCCGACCCCCGCCTGGGCCAAAGCACACGCGACGGGCGCACCGACCGAACCACAGCCGACCACGACAACGGTCGCGCCAAGCAGATGGTGCGTGCGAGAATCCTGAGCGCGCCCATGTACCCAAGCAGCGTCCGCGCGCTGGACCTGGGTCCGCACGACCGGGAGCGCGCCAAAGAAGCGTCCGAGAAGGATGGATTGCGGCGTATGGCCAGGTCGGAACCCGACCGACAGCGGCTCGTCGGGCGCGCGTGGCCGGCCCTTGCGTCGCTTCGGATTAAGCGCCTTCACTCCAATCAGCGCCGCGCCGCCGCGCCCAACTGCGCCCAATAGCGCCAACAACTCGTCGGGCTCGTCGCTCGCCACCTCTTCAAGTACGGTCCGCGCGCTTTCGTTGATCCGCTCGGCCATCCGATAGAGATCAGCTGCGGTTTCCGGATACTCGACCGGCAAGGGCGGCTTTTCAAGCCAGAGTAAGGCCGCCGCTTCTGTCTTGATCGGCGTCTTGTCCCCAAAGCGATGACGGACCCATGTGGCTAAGGATTCTTCGTCCTCTCCAACTACCTCGATGCCCTTGCCGCGCCAAATCCGCACTCGCCGCGAGACCGGCCCTG
>CAZORB010000151.1:0-6335 GCA_964581825.1 uncultured Bordetella sp. | reverse complement strand
CCCTGGCGCGATCAAACTGAACAGAGATTTGCCTTGTGAATGCGCCTTGTAGCCCCAGTAGGTCACGAATTCCTCGCGGAAATCCCGATCGACTATGCCACCCTCCAGCAGTTCCTCGATCAAGATGATCGAGCGATGAAGGAGGCCTAAGGCGACCGCCGACGGATCGTCCGGATCCCACTCGGCCATATTGGGCAGCAGACAGAGGACGCCGTCGCTCTCCACATGCGGCCAAGTCATCGCCTCGGGGTGATCAACTAGCGCCGTCCGCACGGGCGTCGTCGGAAAATGCCTTCCCGCCAGCAGATCGATGCGTCGGGTCACGCCGTCGGAGAAGACAACACTGATCCGCCAGCCGGCCGCGATCCAGTCGCGGGTGGTATAGTCTGCACCGATTGTCGTCGCGTCGAGTCGCTCTGGCGCCTGTCCCGCATGCTCGCGCAAGGCCGCCTCAAGGCGAAGCGCTGCCTGCCGCCAACCGAGTGGGAAGGCATCTCTAGGCATGGCGACCACCGCCGACGCTGCTGACCGCGCTCGCCGCCGCCGACGTCGCGCCCAGCAGGGCAGAAGAACCGATGATCGCCGGAGCAACGACCGAGGCGCGCTGCTCCTCCTCCAAGCGCTCGCTGAAGAACGTCGTCGCAAACACCTTGTCCCAGCAGGCCAGCGCCTTCTCGCGCGTGCAGTCGGCTTCGAAAAGCGGCGCCAGCGTGTCGATCGACTCAGTCAACTTCTCGCGGAAGCAGCGAGCCTTGGCGTCGTCGGCCCCACTGGTGATCGTGTCGCCTGGAGTTACCGGGTGGGCGACGACAAGGTTCCAGTTAAGCCGATCACGGATGGCGACCATGGTATCATAGAGCGCGCGGTCCTCGCGGTCGTTCGCGCGAAACTTTTCTGTTGTCAGAACCGAGATGCCAAAGCCGCTGAGGATCGAGCCGCGCCAGCTGTAGCGGCTTCGGGCGTATTTCTTCAGGTCGCGGTTGATGCGGCGCAGCTGAATGCCGTCCGCTGATGCGGCGCGCTGGTCCTCATACCAGTCCGACACCTCGCGCGCGTCGGACCTTTTCCAGCCGCTGCTCGCCGCCAGCTCGTAATGCACTTCTTCGCCGAAGACGGTGTCGGTGACGACGCGGCGATAAACCGGCAGATCGACATGGTAACCCTTCTCGTAGAATACACGCACGCAGTTCGGCCGCACCTCAGGCGCACGCTTGAACTTGCCGTCGTCGACCGCGTCGCGCACCATCCAACGCGCCTGCAAGGACGTCATCTCGGCCCCGCGGTCGCCGACCAGATCCTTCTTGTGGAAGTAGACCCCGTCGTCGATGTCATAGTCGTTGTCCGGGTCACGGCACATCGTCTTCATCGCGTAGCTCCCCTGCTTGACGAACTCAATCGGCCGCGGCTTGCCGGCCTTCTCCAAACCGTTCCGCAGGCGAGTCCGGTTGGAGTCGCGCCGGTCGCGCATGGCGTCCTGTTCGCTCTTGGGCAGGGTGACGTCCTTATCGTGATACGCACGCACGTCTTTGGAGCAGTCGAACATCACCTATCCTTCTGGTTGTGGGTTGAGGCGGCCCGCCAGACGGACCCGGTCGCCGGCATCACCGGGAGGTCGTGCATAAGGCGACGGATCATGCGGCCGTCTTCGCTGTTAGGATCGTCGCACGCGCTCTTGGTGAGGTCGGCGTCGCTGTGGGCTTGGCCGACGAGCCGGTCCATCGCCTCAGGCCGGGTGTCGTCGAGGGCGAGGTACGGCATCATGCTCGCCGGCACGGGCTTGTTAGGGAAGCGTACGCGTCGGATTGAACGACCGCAGCTGCTGATCGCGTTGGTCAGCAGCCGCGCCATATGGTCAAAGGCAAACTCCTGAGCCGAGATGCTCAGGGGGGCGACGTCCGCACCGAGCGACCAGTCGAGCATCGAGCGGTGCGCACTCTCGGCGTCGAGATGATCTCCTTCGGGACGCGGGCAGGTGCCGAGCGAGTATATCTCGATAGGCTGTTCGGGCGGAGCCACCGTCAGTGCGTCAACGAGCCCGACCATGATTGGATTGTTTGCCCAAAGGCCGCCGTCGGCGAACACCTGCTTGGGGCCGCCGGGCGCGTTAGGGTCATCGATGGCGGCAAGCGAGCGGTAGATCGGTGCGGCGCTTGTCGCCATGCAGACATCGACCAGCGAATAGCGATCGTCGCGTACCCCGCTTTTGGGAGTCTTTTTAAACACCCAGGCTCGATGCTCGCTCATCAGCACCGTCGGGATTGCAAGTGAAATGCCGCGGCCTTCGAACACCTCGATCATGGTGACGTCATCAAGCACGCATCGCAGCGCCTCGCGCAGCGCCTTGTCTCCTTCGCGCACGAAACGGCTGCCCTGGCTCGCACGGTAAATCGCGCTGCGCTTGCCGGCGCTCCGGTGCGGAAAAATCTTGGGGCCATGCTCTCGATATAGGCTCACCACTTCGGTCATCGGTCGGCCGATCGCCAGCGCGCAACCAACAATGGCACCGGTACTGGTTCCGGTGATCAGGTCGAAGCCACGACCGAGGTCGAGCGCCGTTTCGCCCCGGATGCGGGCGAATTGGTCCGTTAGGCGAGCCAGAAAGGCAGCAGTGTAGATGCCCCGCATCCCTCCGCCGTCCAAGCTAAGCACGCGATATGGTCGCTCAGCGCCGTACTGTCTTTCGCCGTTCACCATTTGCGCGATGCTTCCTTTCTAACGATCTAGTTGCCCCATCCGCGTGCCGGAGCCAGGGCGCCTCCAACGTGCCCCCGTCAGCCCTTCGGCGGGAAGGGGTCTTTGCCGTACGAATTGGCGTCGCGGATGCGACCGTCCGGTCGGTGGATGATGACTTCGCCGCGTTCGCGAACGGCGGTGCCACGCGCGGCCTGCGTTGCATCTGCTTGGGTGCTGTGGGTCGACCCCACGCGGGTGGCGCCTTCGCGACGCGTAGCCCATCCCGACCCGTGGGGCACTACGTGAATCCTTTTCGACATCGTTGATCCTCCGACTCATTCTGGGCACCGCGCCCTTGCGCAGTAGATCCCCCAGTCTGATCAATATGTCAAGTTATGAGCACGTAGCTATGTTTGTATAAAGCACATTGTGTTTGCGACGTTGACATTCCTGAGAACGCAGCGCAAACAGAGTGCATGGCAAGCGAAGCGCTCTACAAGGCTTTTGGCAGCGCGGTCTCGACCCGCAGGAAGGCGCTTGGCCTCACCCAAGCGGAACTGGCTGGGAAGGTGAAGATGTCGCGTGCGTCGATCGCAAATATCGAGAGCGGCCGGCAGAACATCCTTCTGCATCACGTTTACGCGCTCGCCGCCGCACTCGACTTTACCAAGGTGGCGGAACTCCTGCCACCGACGCCGCAGAAGCCTTTAGGGGATGGACTGAAGATGATGCTTTCCAATCAGCAGACGCTTTCGCAACATGCTGAAGCTCAAGTCGCCGACCTGATCACAACCGCGTTGCAGCCTCGACGCGGTAAGGCCTGATTATGGCAGATGCAGATTTTGATCGGGCGCGTGCATCTGCGCGTTCGATCCTCGAGGAGTTTGGCGTATCGACGCCACCAGTCCCGATCGAGCGAATAATTAAGTCGCGGAAAATCGTCCTTCAGTATGCACCGCTCGACGAGGACCTCTCGGGCATGGCGTACATCAAGGATGGCGTCGGCATCATCGGAGTCAACGCGCTGCATCATCCGAACCGACAGCGGTTCTCGGCGGCTCATGAGCTCGCACATCACATACTCCATGCCCCTGCGATTAGCCAAGCCGTGCATGTCGATAAGGGGATTCGCGTCCTATTCCGCAACGATGTGTCAGCGCTGGGGACTGAGCCGATGGAAATCGAGGCCAACGCGTTTGCTTCAGAGCTCCTGATCCCCGGCAATCTCTTGGCTGCTGCGTTGGAGGGCGGTGGCGTCGATCTAGAGGACGAGGCGGCGATCGAAGCGTTGGCCCGTCGGTTCAAAGTGAGCGCGGCTGCCATGCGCTTTCGGCTAACTCGTTGGTAGCGCGCCATGAGCTTCGTATTCTTCGATACAGAGACGACGGGGCTCAAGCGCGGGTTCGATCAGATCATCCATTTCGCGGCTGTTCGCACCGACGCAGACCTGAATGAATTAGGGCGCTTCGAAGCGCGCTCGCGCATCCAGCCCCATGTGCTCCCCCATCCCTCGGCGTTGCGTACGAACGGGTTGCCGATCGATTGGCTGACGGACACGAACCTCCCGTCGCACTACGCGATGGTAAGCGACATTCGTCGAAACCTTTTGGCTTGGAGTCCGGCCGTGTTCGTCGGCTTTAACTCGATCCGCTTCGACGAGGAGATGCTGCGCAATGCACTCTTTCAATGCCTATACCCTGCCTATTTAACAAGCAATCACCGCAACTGCAGGGCCGATGCGCTCAGCCTGGTGATGGCCGCTGATGCGGTCTCGCCAGCGCAGCTTGTTGTGCCAATCAACGATGAGGGCCGAAGGACATTTCGTCTGCAGCACTTGGCGGCGGCGAATGGAGTCGCTCATCCTCGAGCGCATGAAGCGATGTCCGATGTGCTTGCGACGGTCGAGCTCTGCCGACTGGTTCGGCAGCGGTCCCCGGAGCTTTGGCAACGGTTCGTGCGGTTTTCGAACAAGGCTACTGTTTCGGATTTCGTCGACACCGAAGATGGTTTCGTGCTGACGGAGTTCTACGGCGGACAGGCTTATCACGCGCCGGTCGTATGTATCGGTGTTGACCCTGACCAAGCAAACGGCCGAGTTTGCCTCAACCTCAATGAAGACATCGACTATCTTGCTGCGATGAGCGATTTCGAGCTTCAGGCCCATCTGACGCAAAAACCCAGTCCGATCCGTCGCTTCAGGGTCAATGCAGCCCCGACACTGACCGCCCTCTTCGATGCTCCCGAACATATGATGGAAGGTGGTTCGATTGACCGCATCGAAGAACAGGCCCGGCGCTTAAAGGCTGACTCGCATCTACGTGCGAGGCTTGTCGCCGCTTACAACGCTATTCGTGAGCCGTTTCCCCTCTCACCTCATCTGGAGGAGCGAATTTACAACGGATTCCCCGGGCCGGATGACGAGGGGCGTATGAACGCCTTTCACCAAGCGTCATGGCCGGATCGCCTCGAAATTGTCCAAGGCTTTGAAGACGAGCGTCTGCGGTGGTTTGGCTTACGCCTGATGTATTCCGAAGCCCGAAGTGTTCTTCCTGCAGCGGTAAGAGCCGAAATCGAGCTCCGCTTGGCCAATCAACTGGCTGGAGATGGAACTGGCTGCCTCACATACGAGCTTGCTTTGACGGAAACGGATAAGTTGATTGGGGAAGGAGCAGATCACGACGGCCTTCTCTGCCGCTATCGAATCCACCTGCAGGAACGTCGCGCGCGGGCTTCCACCTTGATGGCGCAGATGGTGGTTTGAACTTTAATCATCCCAAACTATTGCGCGTCTGTAGGTCATGTAGTGGCCATGGTTGGGTGAACACAGTGTTCGCACCAATCCTTGTACAACGTCCGCTAATCGATCCTCCCGCCATATAGCGGCCTATTGGAGAATGGCCCGATTGCCGCATCTTGTGAGAGCGGGGATGTACGGGTTCTAAGGGTGACGCTGCCCATTCAGTCATTGCTTGGCAAGTCGACGATACGGAAAACAGACCCCGATCCGGCGTCACGGACGAGGTCAACGCGCGCCCCATCCCAGTGATAGTCGAGGTGCCGCCCTTGGAGGGGATTTGACGCGCAGTCCGGGTAGAAGAGCGCGACGCATTCCCCACTGGGATGCCGTATGCTCGGGTAGGCAATTCCGTTCGACCCCGCGCCCCTGAGCTGCCGCGCAACCGCTTGAGATGCGGCGTAGCTGTCAGGATCGAGCTCCGGAACCGGCTCCCCCGCCAGAGTTCGGAGATCATGCAAATCTGCATCGACTGTCATGACGATTTCCCGAAACTGCGAGGTCCAGCCAGGCGCTTCCTTGGTTCGCGCCATGAAGCGAGCATGGTGGTGGATCGTCTCGAACAGTGCAGTTTCAAACCGGTCCCCAACATAGAGCACGCCGTAGCTGCCATCGGTAAAGCGGCTCGGTCGATCGGTGCTAACGTGGGTGAATGGTGCCATGAGGTAGGAGGCACCATTTCCGCCGACGCGGCGGTCAACCGGAACGAGGTCGAGGTTACCAATAGTCGCCATGATGCGAGGATTGGTCTTTTGCTCGGCCGAAATCAGCAGCGGCCAGTCCGCGGGATCGGCGATGTCCTCGAACAGGTCGATCGGCGGAAAGGCGCTGCGGATGATCCTGACAGCGCCCTTCCACTCAACTCTAG
>CAZORB010000150.1:0-9462 GCA_964581825.1 uncultured Bordetella sp. | reverse complement strand
ACCGACGCCTGCGGCTGGAAGGCGGAGCCGGCGCGTTCGATGCTGGTGCCGGCAATTTCCTGTTCGGTGCGCTTAGACAGAATGGCCTTGTTCGCTGCGCGAATCTGACGCACGAACGGGGCCAGTTGAAGCTCGGTTTCGCGCGCGGTGGACGCTGCGGCTGCGGCTGCGGCTGGGGCGGCCGGAGCCTGGGCTGCCGCAGGCGCCGGAGCCGGTTGAGCGCGCGGAGCGGTTGAAGGCTGTGGGCGCGTCGCAGGCGACGCCTGCGCAAGCGGGGCGACGGATTCGGCCGACACCGGCGTCACAGCGAAAGACATCAGGGCCGCACAGGCTAACGCCCAACGCGACAGACCGCTCACTGACTGTGAGCGGCGGTTTGCCTGCGGCTGAGGCATGTCGTGACGAGGTCCGTCATGCCCCACGAGTCGGTATCGCTGATAGGTTGAAACAGTAGGCTTCATCGACCAGTTCCTAATGAACAGGAAACAAAAAAAGTGGGCTCAAATATCCCGCCGCGCAGACGGCCGCCAGCTTGAAATTTCGTCACGCGCTTATAGCTGATTTCGTCGCGCTTGTCTTGCACGGCGTCAGGCAGCCAAAATCGCCCTCGGATCCAATAGTTTCGGGTCATGCATCAGTCCTTTCCGATTGCACGCCGCCCCGGTCAACGCTTGCCGAATTATCAAGCGAAGGCCAGTCTGACGGGTCGCCTGAAGCCGTCGGGGAATCGGCTGGCAAATCCGGTTGCGAGTCACTGGTGCTGACCGTATCCGCAGGCCGATCGAACCAGCGCGCCAGACGATCCGCCAGCCCCTGAACCACACCGCCCAGGCGCGCGCGAAGTCCAGTGACCAGCAGCGCCGGTTCCGTTGGCCCTGACTCCGACGTGGTCACCGGCGTTGACCGGTCGCTACGCGGCGCCTCGGTCTGCGTTGCGCCTGAGTCGGGTACCGTGCCGGGCTCGGCGGGCAGACCCGGCGCCGACTCGGGCGCGCTTGCGGGCGCCGTGCCCGCCGGCGGCGCAACCGGCGCCGCCGGTGAAGCGGGCGCTGACTCCGACCGCGACACAGGACTGCGCACAGCGTCATTGGCCGACTGCATGGCGACGGTGGCGCTCACGCTCTGCGACACCGGCTGGAGCGCCGCCGACACCGGACGCTGCTCCACCACACGCGGCGCAGCCTCGGCAATGAGCGTGCTGCTGACCGTGACGGGCGCCGCGCTGCCGCGCGAAGCGATCACCTGGCTGATCGGCATCGCGGCCTGAGAGCCCAGCAGGCCCTCGGTAACAGCCTGCAGACCTGCGGACAGAACGTTTGCGGTGCTCGATGAAAGGGTTGGGGATGCAAGGCCACTGCTGCTCGCGACCGCACCGCCCGCGCCCGCTGACTGCGAGAACAGGCCGCCCGACACGAGACTGATCATCGATAACGCTTCCTTCTCGGCGATCGCGGTCTTACCCGCGAGCATCACCGATCGGCCGCTGCGCGCCTCGATTCGGCCGGGCTCGACCCGCCCAGTTTGCGTGAGGAGCGCAACCCAGCCCGTGCGTGACTCGTTGACGACGCCGCCAGTGCCGACTCGCAGCCCCGTCTCGCCTGCCAATACGATGTGGCCACTGGCGCTGTTACGCGCTTCAACCGACCCGACGCTGACCCGCAGACTCGCCTCACCAAACTGCCCGATACCGTTCGCGGCCACCAGTTGCAGCGCCCGCGAGGTTCGGATGTTGAACGCCCGGTCTGTGGTCGAATCGTAAATTGCGCCGCTGCTGGTGACACGGATCGATCCGCTGGTGGATTCGATGCGTGCGATCCTGATGGCGCCATCAGCCTGCAGGGCGATGTCGCCCTGGGTCGTCGAGATCCTGCTATCGGGTTCCATCACAATCGAACCCGAGCTGGTGATGCGAACCTTGCCCATCGGCGCTGAGATCGACTCGATGACTTTCAACGGGCCCTCGGCATCGATGAAGACATCACCGCGTTCGCTGAGCGCCGACACACCCGCCGCCGTAATCGCGGCAGCCAGGTCGCCCGCTGCGCGAATCCGCGCCAGCCCCGTGGTTCGGATCTGCGTGGTCGCTGCGGAATCAAGGTCTAACGACACATCGCCGGTGGCGCCAACCGTGACGGCCGCACCGATCAGGCTTAAGGTTCCACCGATCCGGTTGGCTGCGTCATCCAGCACGATCGCCTGCGCCGCGGAACTGATGCGGCCGCCGCGCGCGACTTCAAGCGCCCCCTGCTGGCGGACCGCACCGGCCGAATCAATATCGACCCGACCGGCAAGGCGACCGTTGACCAGCAGCACCTCGCCGTCCGCATCGGTACGAACCGAGAGAAGGCTGCCTGCCCCGCTCGCCTGAGCCTCCAGTCTCAACGCACCCTGGGCGCGCACCGAGGCATCGCCCGATACCGCCAGCGTCAGATCAAGCGGACCCGCGTCATGGATTCGTGCGACGCCTGCCTCGACTCGCACGGGTCCGTCGAACTGGTTATCGCCGCGCGACAGGTCGACCACACGCCCGGCTGCGAGGACCTCGGTGGCCCCCTTGATCTTTGCAGCGCCAGTCTGTTCAACCCCGCCCTGCAGCAGGAGATCGCCCGCGATCTGCGCCTCGCCCAGACGGATCAGGCCCGACTCGCTGGTGAGGGAGGTTTTGCCATCGACACGAAGTGTCGGTACCGACAGTGAGTCCCCCTGGCTGATCGCAGACAGCGTTGCCTGCGCGCCCATGACCTTGCCGGACAGCGCGAGACTGCCACCGGCACGCACCACCGCCGACGCAGGCTCGCTTGCCGTGCGCAACGGATCGCTTTGCGACAGATCGAGTGTTACTGCGACAGCGTTGCGGTCGGACAGTGACGCGGTTCGCCCGATCAGCGTGACCGTAGCGCCGAAATCATTGTCACTACGATCAAGGAGGATCTGGCCCTGCCGACCCGCATCGAGACGGCTTTCGCCGCCAATCGTCAGGCCTCCAGTCTGCGTGATTGAACCGGTTGCGTTGACCGCCATGAGGCCGCCTATCTGAAGCGCTCCCAGGCTGGCTGCCGCACCCGCCTGCAGCGTCAGATTCGCGCGTGCTCCGGTCAGCCGGCCGTCGACCGAGGCGGCACCCGTCGCAGCCGTTAGCGTGACCGGACCCGCGGCGTCGAGCGACACCGTGAGCGCGTCCCGATCAACGATCGTTGCCTCACCCCCACGCAGCGTGAGCCGCGAACCGAAGTCATTGCCAGGCGACGTCAGCACGGTATTGGCCGAGCGAATTACCGCGTCGCCGCTTGCCTGGATCCGCGAGCCCTCCACCTGAGTCAGCTGGCCGGCTGTGGACTCAATGCTGAGCCCGCCCACATTAAGCGATACGGCAACTGTCACATCATCCGTGTTGACGATCGAAAGCGTCCGGCTGGTGAGGGTGACGGCACCGCCCACCTCGGCAGGCGCCATCACAAGATCCGCCCCGGCGCGGCCTGCGATCGCGAGCTGGGCAATTTCCAGGGCTCCGCCATCGGCCATCACGGTGCCGAGATTCAGTGTCTCGACACCGCTCAGCGCAACCCGGTTGGCGTCACCCGCGAGCATGCCGTCCTTGAAGCTCACCAGGACCTGGTCGCCTGCGTCGGCACGAATCGTGACTGCGTCGGTGCGCGCAGCGCCCTGAAGCACCAGCCCCTGCGCGAACTCAACCGAGTCAGCGCCAACCACCAACAGACGACCACCCGCACCAATTGCAAGCGCCTTACTGAACACCACTTTGCCGGTCGCGTGCAGCACCAGGTCACCCTCGATTTGAACCGCCTTGTCAAAGCGCAGGTTGACTGCATCGGTGACGGTCAGCGCTTCGAGTGCTGAACCGGCTTCACCGCCAATCTGCTGCTCAAAGACGATCGAACCGCCTTCGGCCGACAGTGTGAGCGAGTCGTTTGTCGCGCTGCTGCCACGCAGTGGCGACTGCACCCGAACCGCATCGCCCTGCAGGGCTGCCGCAGGGCCGGCCGATAGTTGGACAGCGCCAGCAATCTGCATGGTGCTGCCAGCAAAACTTGCGCCGCCAGCCAATGCCCCAGAGCTCTGCGTGATCGCGATGATGCCCGCGCCCGCGTCAAAGACGCTGCGGCCTGTGACCCGAACCGCGCCGGTCTGCGAAAGTTCACCTGCCGAGCGTACCTGCAGATCACCGCCAACGGTCGCCGCACCAATCGATGCATTGGCGGCGCTCGTCAGCGCGAGCGACCCAGCCACCACCAGCTGATCGACCGCGAGCCTGCCGGAACCCGTGGCGTTGAGCGCCAGATCGGTACCCTGACCGGTCAATGCGCCACCCACCGTCAGTGCGCCGCCCGCCTCGATCGATGAATCAGCGCTTGCCGTCAGTTCAATCCGCAGCGCATTGGTGTCGCGAACCTGCGCCTGCTGAGCTGCAAGCTTCACCAGCCCGCCAAAGTCGTTTGCCGCATCGGTGAGCATCACCGTACTGCCAGCGGCGGCGATCTCGCTTGCGCCGCCCACCCTGATGGCCGCGGTCTGCGTAACTGCGCCGGCCGCGCTCACCGTCAGGCCATCGCTCACTGACACCGAACCCAGCGTCAGCGCAGCGCCACTCGTCAACCGCAGGTCGCTCGCGTCTCCCGCCACGCTTGCGCGGGTCACGGTCAGGCTGGATGCCGACTGAAGCCGGACATCATCAGTTGCCTCAACATCGACCGATAGCGCGCTGGCCGATTGGATGTCGACCCGACTGCCAACGACCGTCAGCGCGCCCGCGAACGTGTTCCCCGGAGCGCTCAGCGTAATAGCGCTATCGCCAGCATCGATCGTGGTGCGAGCGCCAACCTTCAGCACGCTATCCGCGGCCTGAGTGACCGGCCCTGATGAATTGACCTCGAGCGTACCGCCCACGGTAAGCCCACCGAATTGCATGCCCTGAGCACCCTTGCCGGTGACCTTCAGATCGCCCTGCTCGCCGGTCACAGTGCCGGAGACTGCCAGTGCGCCGCTGCTATTGACCACGACATCAGAACTGGCGGTCACCTCGAGCGCGAGGTCGCTCGCAGCACGCACACTCACCAACGATCCCACTGTACTCAGCTTGCCGCTGAATCGGTTGGCGTCGTTTTCAAGTGTGAGGGGATTCGAGCCTGCATCAATCGTGGAAGCCGCCCCGAGCGTGAGTGCGCCGGTCTGGGTGACTGCGCCCGCGCTGCTCAGCATCAACCCGCCCGCAAGCGTGAGCGACTCCAGGCTGACCGCGCCCATGCTGCTCAGCGTTGCGGTGCTGCTCGCACCGGACCCCACGCCGCTGATTACGGTCAGCGCGCCAGCGCTGCTGATGCGAGTCGCCGCACTGCCGCTGAACCGAACCGCAAGCGCACTGTCTGCGTCGTGCACAGAGAGCTCCGCGCCTGTCAGGCTGACCTCGCCCGCCAGGCGGTTGTCCGCCGACGACAGCGTGATCGCCTGACCGGCTGCGCTCACCGTCGTGCTGCCACCCACCGTCAGTGCGCCCGCCTGCGTCACTGCGCCGGTGCTGGTGATGCCCACATTGCCGCGAACCTCGAGCGCGCCCATCGCGAGCCCGGCCGAATCAACCGCCAATCCGCTGCCTTCGCCACTGACCGCGCCACTCAACCGCAACAGGCCGCCCGAACGGGCGTTCACCGCGCCGGTCGCGGTCACCGACAGTTCGAGTGCGTTGCGATCGCGAATCTGTAGTGCGGCCGATTCGATGCCAACCCGGCCACCGAAGTCATTGCCTGCCCGATTCAGCGTGACGGTCTGGCCTGCCGCGCTGAGGGTGGTGGCGCCAGTGACGACCCAGTCACCTGTCTGGCTCAGCGCGCCGGCACTGCGCAGCCGCGCGTCGCCACCGACCGTGAGCGCTGCTGCGGTCAATGCCGCATCGCTTCGCGCATCAAGCGTCCCGCCCACAGTAAGCGCTCCGAACTGAACGCCCTGCGCGCCTTTGCCCGTCACCGTCAGATCGGCGCCCTGCCCGCTCACAGCGCCACGCACCGTGAGGTTGCCTGCCGCCTCCACCACCGTAGCGCCCTGGGTGGTCAGTTCGATCGACAGCGCGCCGTTGTCCACGAGCTGCGCGGAGCGTCCGCCCAATTTCACCGACCCGCCGAACACATTGCCACGGTGGGCGAGTGTTACTGCGGCACCGGTGGAGCGAATGTCTGAGTCGCCACCCACAGTGAATGCTTCTTCAGACTGCGTGATCGCGCCGCCCGCGGTGAGCGACAGCGTGCCGCCGACCTGGACTGAGGTGAGCGTGAGCGCACCACCCGTGGTCACCGCCAAATCGCTTCCGGCGGCCCCCATTGGCGCCCGCAGATCCAGCGCGCCGTCGGTCTGGATGCGCACATCACTGGGGCTGGAAAGCCGCAGGCTGAGGGGTTGCACGCCGACCGCAGTGACAGTGAGATCGCCGCCTGCGGTCGGCCGCACATCGCCGCTACCACTAACGTTAAGCACCAGCGCATTGGTGTCGCGCACCGAGACCGCCCCAGTCGTCGTGATGCTCACCGCACCATCGAACCGGTTGGCCTCGTGGGCGAGCGTAACCGCGCTGCTGCCGGCGAGGATCTGGCTTGCGCCACCGACCGTGAGCGCACCGCTCTGGGTAACCGATGCGCCCGCGGTAACGGACAGTGCGCCCGCGATGCTGCTTGCAGCGAGCGTCGCGGCTCCCGCAGCGTTCAGCTGCAGGTCGCTGCCGGTGCCGGTAACCGTCGCGGTCACTGAAAGCGCGCCACCGCTGGTCACCGCCGAGTCGCCGCGTGCGGTCAGCACCACGCCGAGGTCATCAGCATCGCGCAGCGCCACAGCGGTACCGTCTGCGCGCACAGCGCCGCCGAACAGATTCTCGGCCGAAGCGAGGGTGATGTCGCCGCTTGCCTGCAGAGTCACCGCACCAGCCACGCGCAGCGACCCGGCTGAACCCTGAGTAATCGAACCAGCGTTAGCCGTGGCTGCGAAGGTTGCCGCACGGATCTGCGCATCGAGCTGGAGCGAGGTTGCACTGGTGATCTGGAAATCAGCCACCTCGAGCTGGGCGCTGCTGCGGCCCGCAACGGGGCGCAGGGCAATCGCTGCCCCGGCAAGCCCCTGGATGGTGAGGTCGTCGAGCACCAGGCGGCCGTTGTCGACCCGAACCTGCGGGGCGAAGCTGCCCACACCGCTCACCTCGAAGCTGCTGTTGTCGCCCGACAGGACGCCCGCCGCGAAACTCACCACGGTTCCGCCCTGGCGGCTCGAAGTAATCCGGACCGGATCAGCATACGCGGGGCCACTGAGCCCGATGCCTGCCGCGAAGCGCACTGCATCCGCGCCATCGATTTTCAGCGTCGCCCCAGGTGACAGGTTCAGGGTTCTGGCAAAGCCCACCGCGCCGCCCACTGACGTGATGTCGAGGCTGCCCGACACCGTGGGATCGATGGCGAGCTCGCCACCGGCCCGCACCGTGAGATTGCCAGTTGCCGTGGCCTCCAGAACGATTGCATTGGTGTCAGCAATGCTGACCGTACCCCCGGCTATCACTGTGCGGCCGCCGAAGTCGTTGTCGACGTTGGCAAGCGCAACCGCTTGACCGGCCGCTGTGATTCGCGCGGTCCCGCCGACCGCCAGCCAGCTGGTCTGACTGATGCCGGCGCCTTCCGTGCTCACCGTGAAATCGCCCGCGACCGAGGTGCGGCCCAGGCTGACCGACCCACCGGAAGCAGGGGTGAGCAGCAGGTCGCTGCCACTGCCGCTCACGGTGGCGCTCACGGTGATCGCTCCGCCTGCCCGCACGATCGCATCGCCGCTCGCAGCCAGCACGGCCTGCAATGCAGTGCTGTCGCGCAGAACAATCCGACCGCCGGCCGCATACACGCTGCCGCCAAACACGTTGGCCGCATTGTCGAGCGTGATCGCTGTTTCAACACCGAGCCGGTTCTGCGCTGCATCGGCAACCGCCGCGCGGTTCAGCTGCAGCCGCTCCACACGGGCCGAAACCACCGCTTCGCCGGCCGGTACGGTATAGCGGAACACCTTGGAAGTGGGCGATGAGGCGGCTGCGTCGTACGACGCGCTTGCGCTGCGTGTGCCCGCTTCGGTCTGAAGTACGAGGTCAAGACTTGGCGCGCCGCTCGCGGTATCGATCGAAGTCGCCTCGCTGAAGGCAAGCTTGAACACCATCGCGCGACCGGCGTCATAGCGTCCCTCAGCGGGAACATCGATGCGGGTGATGGTCGGAACGGCGCGGTCGGTGGTGGCGGTAGCGGGCGCCGTCCCCCCCGGGAGGAAGGCCTCGAGACCCCGGCCGGCGCGGGCCGCGCTCGCCCCCTTGAGCTCTCCCGGCCGGCTGCCAGCCAGCCCGGACAGGTCAACCCCTGGCACCGTCCAACTGCCGTTAACGACCGACGCGTTGGAGACTACCGATGCGCCCGCCGAATCAGTAAAGCGTACCGTGAGGCTGCCGATTCGATTGCCCGCGACATCGGTGAGCGCAGCACCATTGATGCGCAGCGCCGACGCCATCGCCGCATTCACCGTGGTCCCTGCCGGCACGGTGTAGCGGAACATCTTGGTGGTGGCAGACGACTGCGCGGCCAGGTACTCGGCCCGCACGGACTGCGAACCGGTGGCCGTGGTGAGCGACAGCTCAAGCTCGGGCGAGCCCGCCGACGTATTGATGGCAACCGATTCGTTGAACCGCACTGCGAACATCATGGTGCGACCCGCCGAATAAACACCTTCAGCGGGGCCATCCACGCGGCTGATCTGCGGGAACACTGTGTCGCTGCCCGATTCAATGGGCGCGTTACCCAGGTTGAGGAATCCAGCCTGCTCGAATCGGGTGGCAGCAGCCCCCGTGATCACCAGGCGAACCGGTCCGGTTTCCGCCAACGCAAACAGGTTGATACCGTTCGCAGTCCAGGCGCCGTTGGTCACAGTGACCGTGCGCTCGACCGTCCTTCCCGCCGAATCAGAGAAGGTAAGCGTGAGCGTCGCACCCGCTGCGGCCGATGCCGTACCCGACAGGTCGATGGCATTACGGCTCGCCGAGGCGACCCAGCGGCCCTGGGCTGCATTCACTGCGATGGCGGCAGCCGGTTGAACCACCGCATGGGCCAACCCACTGCCCGCTGCGGCCAGCACAATCCGCTCAACCGTGGCGCCGGCGAGTGCCGACACAGTTCCGCTGGCAGAGATGGCATTGCGTTCAGACGACGCCACCCAGCGCCCTTCGGCAGTGCTCAGCTGAATCTGCGGCGCGTTCTGCGCAAGGGCCGAGTCGCCGGTAAAGCTTATCTGCTGACCTTCGATGCGGGTTTCGCCTGCCACCGACAAGGCGCCGGTCTGCGTGATGGCACCCGAACTGTAGACGGTGAGGTTGCCCGGTACCGTACCGATCGATCCGAGTGTGACGGCGCCGCCGGCGAGTGCGATCAGCGTGAGATCGCTGGCCGC
>CAZORB010000149.1:0-9514 GCA_964581825.1 uncultured Bordetella sp. | reverse complement strand
CGAAACCGATGGCACGACAAGACCGCCTGCGCCCTTTGTAGGACGAGGACCCCATACGCGCTTAAGACTGAACGACGCCTTTTGAGAGGTGTTTGCGGGGATACCCATAGAGGTCGCGGGCGTGGAGGCGGTAAAGCGCTGCCCGCCGGACCCCGGGTTTACCGACATCAGAAGCACCATGTCGAGTCTATCCATCACGTGGTCAAGATAGTGAAGCGGTGTGGCAGGGTTCAGTACCAGGCCTGCCTTGCAGCCGTTATCGCGGATCAGTTGCAGCGTCCGGTCAACATGGTCCGACGCTTCGGGATGGAAGGTGATCAGCGATGCGCCCGCTTTCGCAAAGTCAACGGCTAACCGGTCCACGGGCCTCACCATCAGATGGACATCAATGGGCACCGTGACATGCGGTCGAATCGCCTCGCAGACCATCGGACCGATGGTCAGGTTCGGGACGTAATGGTTGTCCATTACATCAAAGTGAATCAGGTCGGCGCCAGCCGCCTCGACCGCACGGACCTCCTCACCCAATCGGGCGAAGTCGGCTGACAGAATGCTGGGAGCGATACGAAATGAGCGTGTCATCGGGAAGGCCTTGCGGAGCGCTTACTGCGAGTCCAATACAATGGAAGTTTACGCAAGGTTGGCCCCCGTGAGCGAAGACCGCTATCAGTTCAGCATCCATGTACAGGTGCGTTATCTGCCTGAGCAGTCCGATCCGTCGGCCTCGCAATACGCTTTCGCCTACACCGTGACCATTACCAACACGGGTAAAGCCGCGGCGCAGTTGATCAGCCGGCATTGGATCATTCGCGATGAACGGGATGAAGTCATCGAAGTAAAAGGGCTGGGTGTTGTTGGACAGCAGCCATTTCTACAGCCTGGCGAAAAATTCGAATACACCAGCGGCAGCCGCATTGCGACGCCGGTGGGTACCATGCGCGGGAGTTACTTTTTTGTGGCCGAGGACGGCGCTCGCTTTGATCAGCCGATCGCGGAATTCACGCTTGCCGTGCCGCGCACGCTGCACTGAAGCGCGTTCGTTATTTCTTTCCCCGCATCGTCCACCAGATCAGAAGCAGCACCAGCGCCAGTATGCCGCCAGCCTCGGCGAGGAGAATCCAGGTTCCGTCCATCGTCATCAATCAGGGGTTAATCAGGCGAGCGCAGTGTAGCTTGAGCCACTTCGCGGCTGCCCTGACCGTCGGGGCGGTTATCGCCATTTCCTCATCTGCCTACGCGGAATCAACGCAAGGGGGGCCCCAGCCCATTGCGGTTCGGCAGCTGCCGGGCTGGAGCCAGGCTCGGCTCGACGGCCTGCGCCAGGCGCTGGCGCGTCAGTGCGCCATGCGAACACCACCTGCCCCATGGCCCGAGCTCTGCCGCGACATACCGCCCGCCCACGAACTGCGCGGCTGGATCGAGCGGCGCTTTGTCGCCTGGCCGCTCGCAGATGACAAGGGCCGCCGCGATGGCCTCATTACCGGCTATCACGAACCTCTGCTAACCGGCAGCCTTCAGCGCGAAAACGACCGACAGACCCCCCTCTATGCGCCCCCGCCCGAGGTCGCGTCGATTGCGCAGAGCGCCGCTAACCCACGCGGCCGGGTTCAGCGCTGGCACACACGCGCTGAGATCGACTCCGGCACGATCGCGGGGCTTGAGGCAATCGCCTACATTGACGACCCGGTCGAAGCCTTTTTTCTGCATGTGCAAGGCTCTGCTCGAGTGCGATTACGTGACGGAAGCTGGCTCCGGGTCGGATACGCCGGCCACAACGGCCACACCTATCGCGCAATTGGACGGGTGCTGATCGAGCGTGGCGCGCTCACACGCGATGAAGCCACCGCGCCGGGCATCAAGGCTTGGCTGCGCGCCAATCCGTCGCTCGCCACCGAGGTCTTGAACAGCAATCCGCGCTATGTGTTTTTCAGGCGGCTCGATACCGCGGCGGCCGATGGTCCAATCGGGTCGCTCGGCGTGCCACTCACAGCGGGTCGCTCCATAGCAACCGATCGCAGTCGAATTCCCCAGGGTGCCCTCATGTTTCTGGATGGCATCGATCCCTTAAGCCGCAAACCACTTCGCATCGCGGTTGTGAATCAGGACACGGGCGGCGCCATCCTGGGCAATGTGCGCGCTGATGTGTTCTGGGGCGCGGGCGATGAGGCAGAGCAGCGCGCCGGCCTCATGCGCGAGCAGGGGCGGCTGTGGTTGCTGTGGCCTGCCGAGGCGGACCCCCCTGCGGTGATCTCTCGGACACAGCCCCCTCAGTAGCGCAGTTGGGCGCCTTACCGCCGTGACGCTTCGGCCAGCATGCGGTCAAACGAATCGGGTGGGGCGTATCCCTGAAGCCGGCGACCGTTCGCAAAGAACACCACGGGCGTACCGGTAATGCCCAACCGACGCGCGAGTTCTGCCACCTTGGCAATAGAAGTCGCACACCGGCCGTCATTGGCCGGCACCCGGTTGTGAAGCATCAATTCATTCCAGGCGCGCACCGGATCGGATGCACAGAGCGCCCGCGCCGCTTTCGTTTCTGAATCGGGCGCAAGAAACGCCATTGGGAAGGTGTAGATAGTGACATCATCGAGCCTGAGCAGATCGGCTCGCAGCTTCCTGCAATATCCGCAGTTCGGGTCTTCAAATACCGCGAGAACACGCCGACCTGCACCGATTTTCTGGGTAACCGCCAGATCGAGAGGCAGCTCACGAAAATCAATGGTGAGCAGTTCCTCAACCCGCTCACGGGTCAGGTTTCGCTGCGACTTCATGTCGATCAGGTCACCTGAGTAGAACAGGTACTGCCCACGTTCGTCGACGTAGAGCAGTTCATTTTGAATACGAACCTCGAAAATGCCTGCAAGCGGTGTTCGGCGCACCTCATCGACCTTCAGGCGCCCCCCCGAAAACCCCTCAACTGCGCTTCGAATTCGCTGCAGGGTCTCGGCACTCTGCGCGATGGCGGGGGCTGGCTGCATCAGTACCGCCGCAGCCAGCGCGCACAGTGCCATCAGACGAGAAAACAGTCGGTGTGTCATCGGGAGATTCCTTTGATTCAGAGGCCGCTTGCGCGTTCAGTGAGGCGCCGGCGCAGAATGGGCGAAGACGCTACGAACCGCCATCCGAGGTCGCGGGCGATCATCAGTGGGGGCGCGAGCGGCCCCAGCGACGCGATCCGTCGCGCGTCAAAGAGACGCTGCAGACCATCGGTCACGCAACGCATCAGCAGCACGGGTTCAGCCCGACTGCGCTCGTATTGGCGCAGAACCGGGCGCAGTCCCGGATCGGGTGCGGACGACAGCGCATCACGCAGGGACGCGACATCTCCGAACCCAAGATTCATACCCTGACCCGCGAGCGGATGGACAACGTGCGCAGCATCGCCGATCAGGGCCAGCCTTGACCCGATCATGGAGCGCACGCGCCCCAATCTGAGCGGATACACCGCCGTGCCCGATAGCGGAGCAATCGCACCAAGCGCGCGGCCTGACAGTACGCCGACCCGCTCGGCGAGGGCTTGCGCAGGCAGCGCACACAATTCATCGGAGAGGGTCTGCGGAGCAGACCAGACCATGCTCACGCGGCCGCGGTAGCCGGGGAGATCGGACGAACCCTGCGGCGGCAAGGGCAACAGCGCCAGAACGCCGTGCTCACCGAACCACTGATAAGCGGTGTCGCGGTGCGGCTTCTCTGTGAGGAAGCTTCCTACGATGGCGCGCTGATCGTAGTCGCGGAAATCGGCCTCGATGCCAGCGAGCGAACGTACCGTTGACAGGGCGCCATCCGCGGCCACCACCAATTTGGCCTGGATCTCACGCCCATCTGCCAGATGGAGGGTCGCATCGGCGTCGCCACTGCTCGCAAGCGCCGACACCTCAGCTTCAACCAGCCGAACCGAGGAAAACCGCAAGGCTTGATCGAGCACACGAGCCAGTTCGCGACTCTCGACAATGGATGCGAGCGATTCCAGCGCCGCTTCGTACGCGTCAAACTCAAGCACGCGAGCCGTGCTTGCTGTGGACGGCAAGACCTGCATGCGCTGAACGGGATTGGTTCGGTCGGGGCTCAATGCCTGCCAGATGCCCAGCGAACGGAGCAGCGCGATCGACGGGGTTGAGATCGCAAACACCCGAGTATCCATGCCCGGAGCAGGCTGCGCGGCAGTGCTTTGCGAAGGCCCCACCAACGCAACGCTTCGTCCCAACCGAGCCAGCGCCAACGCCGCTGTGGCGCCGACCGGACCGCGTCCGACCACGACAATGTCAACCGACAGCTTGGCGGACGCGGGATGGGTCATCGGATAATTATAGGGACTCGGTAACACCCCCGGTCGGAAGCTGACAACCGGCCTGACCGAAAGTCACCGGGCCCCGCCTGCGAGGTCTGGATCGAGTCTGCTATAGTTATGGGCTTGTCCGCCCGACATTCGTCGCGGCGTCGATACGGCCAAGTAGCTCAGTTGGTAGAGCAGCGGACTGAAAATCCGCGTGTCGGTGGTTCGATTCCGCCCTTGGCCACCACCACATCCCGGCTCTTCCCCATTAACGGGGGATGGGCACTCATCGGTCGTCGATCACCGCGCACCTCAAGGCGGGCGAGACGCATCCGATTGCCGTCGCCGACGTCAAAAACGTCCCTTATCCACCGGATATACCAGCCGAAGCAAATTGGACTATCTCGCCCGCTCAGTGTGAGGAGCGGGTAGGGCGCTGAGGCACCCACCGGGACATCCGAGGGCATTGTCAAGCTGATACACGCTGAGCCGCGTCGCAACATGGCGCTGCTCGACGTGATTGCCGCTGACAGAGACTTAGCGGCCAGACTTGCCTTGCCGCACACGCACCCCGTGCGGATTCATGAATTCATACTTGCTGCTGTCCGCGCTAGCGACTCGTCTGCAACCAAGGCTCCCCTTGGGAAACTTCGTCGACCAGCTGGTGAGAGTCAGCGCCCGCCGATTTGATCAGCAGGCGGCGCGGAATTTCCCTCGACCCCCACGGTAAACCTTCGATCAGGGCGAACCGGTTGCTGCAACCCACTCGCGCAGATGGCCGACGTTGGCCGTAACTGCTGCCTCGCCAACGGCCGCCAGCGTACTCTGCTGGGGATTGGCGGGAAGCGTGGTGCGGTACACCGTCCCAGGCTTTCCGACCTCAGATAGCTGTACCTGGCTTCGGCGAAGCCCGGCGTGAGCATCGCCAAGCGTCAGACCCACCTGGAGTCGCAAAACGCCGGCGCCACTGGCGGTGACCACTTCGAAACCGCCCCGTTCCAACGCCTGAACGACGCCGGGAATGAGGGCCTTGGCCAGCTCACTTTGCTGATCAATAAAGAGCTGAATTCTTGGCCGGGCACCGGCTTTGGCGAGCAGCGGCGTTGGCAATTGCTTTTCAGCCTCGGCGAGCGCGGTCTTGACCTTGCCTGTAAGCTCGGAGACGCTTGCCGCATCAATGTTGCCGAAGTCGAATTCCTGACCCAGCGAGTGCTGGATTCGAGCATAGGCCGCCTGTGCGTTGGCGTAGGCGATTGCACGCTGATACTTGGATACGGCCGCTCGTGCCGTCGCACGCACGAGCTCAAGCTCTGTCTCGGCTCGCGAGGATACGCCCGACTGGGCAACCGATGCTACACGTGCGTCGACATCGAGGCTCTTCTGCGCCAGGTCGAGGTCGCTCCTAGCGAGTCCGTAGCGCAATACCGCGATGCGCGTCTGCGTCATCACTGCCATCGCGAGCGCCTGACGGCGTGCATCATCGACCTCGATCTGCCGTTCCCCAGCCTTTTTGACCGCCGGCGCGCTCAGAACCCGAAGCAGGTTCCACGATATGCGTGCAGAGCTTTCTACCCAGTCATTGCTGTAAAGCAGGCTGTTGCTGTCGAACTGGCGACCGATACCAAACGTGAGGTTTGGAAACGCCTGCATCAACTGGCGTCGGGTCTCGTCTGATGAGATTCGCTTACGAAGATCTTCCTCGCGTAGCTCGGGCCGATTCATGAGCGCTGTGTCCTCAAGCACTGCCAGGTTGGCGGGCACCGGCAGCAACGCCTGCTCGGGAAGATCGGCCAACGTGAATTGCCCGGTGGGCGCTGACATCAGTGCCGACAGTTCCGCCTTAGCGAAGTCCAGTTCCTGACGTCGGGTGTTCAACAAAGCCACAGCATCCACCAGCGCGCGCTGATAGGCGAGCGCGATCTGAACGGGTATCGCGCCACGACTCTCGGCCGCACGAGACTGCTCGATAGCCGCTTCGGCCTGCTTCATCACCGCTTCCGCTTCGGTTGCTAGCTTTTGTGCCGCAAGCGCGCGGTGAAAGGCGAAGCGGACGTCATGCACCATCGTCTGAATAACCCGCTTTTTGCGCTCCTGGGCGATCAGGTACTCGTCCGCGCGCTGCCTGGCCCGGTAGTAGGACACGCCGAAGTCGAGCAGGTTCCAGCTGAATTCCACCGAATTCAGTTTGCGGGTCATTTCCGATGTGGTCGAATAGTTGCCAGGCGTTTGGATGACATTGCCTGGCTGTGCGCCACGTGTTTGATTGGCGAACTGCCAGCTCGTTCCGCCTGGGTAGTTGCTACGGTCCACATAACCTGCGCCTGCAACAAGATTGGGCAGCATGTCGTAGCGAGATACCTCGTGCAGCTGCTCGTTCACCGCGACCTCCATCTTCTTCAGACGCAAGTCAAGGTTGTATTTGAGCGCGCGAGCGACCGCTTCTTCCAGCGTGATCGCAGCAGTGATGGGTTCCTGCTCGTCAAACATTCGAACCCGATCAGAAGCTGCGCGGTCGCGCACATCCTTATTCTCAAGCGGTACTGGATTCAGGCTCGAGCAGCCCACCATCGTCAACGCGAACGTCATCAAGGCAGCGTGCTTCAGGCCGGAAAGTGTGCTTGGTTTCATATCATCTTCCGTCAGTAAGTCGGTGATCCGATCAGTGTGATTACGCCCTTGGCGCAGGTTGCCCAGAGCGAGACAGGGCGGTGAGTTTCAATTGCTTGGAAAATCCGAACTGACCCTTGTTACGGGCGAGTTCCGCCTCCGCTTGCCTCATTGCTTCCCGTTGCGCGAGAAGCCGGCGCTGGCGTTCAGATTCTTCATCCTCAGTTTCCGTGCTGCTGGTTTCAGCCGCATGCTCGGCTGCGCCGCTACGAGGTCCCTCTGCCAGCGCGCGCAGGGTCTGATCCGCGAGGGTGGTCGGGCTCTCGGTGGGCGCTTCGGACCGCAGGCCTTCAACCGTGAGTGAACGTCGCGGCTGAGCAAGATCGCTTAACAGCCCCGATTGCATCGATAGCGCTGGAAGCTGAACTTCGAGCGATTCGTAGCGCGTCTGTTGAACCGCAGGCAGGACGAACAGGTTAGGGTCGGTACGGCGCTCGGATGCATCGGCCTGAGCTTGAGCGAGCCGCGTGACAAACTGCCCACCGGCTGGCGCGCGCGCCAAGGTATTGCTGGCGCTGAACGAGGCAGTGCTTCGCTGCTCTGCGTAGGCCTGCGCCACAGCAACCTGAACATGCACATCTGCAGGAGGCGATGGCGGGATTGGGACAGGAGGCGGCGCTGCGGCTGGAGCTGGCGCAACAATGACCGGAACGCCCCGATCGTCATTACGCGTGGCAGTGGGATCGATCGATCCGTCGTCGCGATAAATCGCTCCTTTGCCATCGTCCAGGATCGTTGCAGTACCGCGGGAGGTAGCTGCGTCAACGGTCCCAGCCCGATTGGTGAGGGTTGCCACGAGCTGGAAGACCTCGGCACCCTCAAACCGCACATCGTTGACGATAGGGGTGCGAACCAACAATCCAGCCGATGGGATGAGCACTGGCGAACCGGGCACATAGTCGACCCACTTGGCCCCATCGAAATACTGGAGCGGCTGGTTACCCACATCGGTCCCGAGCGACGCATCCGCGGTAGTGGCATCGGCGTCGTTGGCTAGGCCAAGCTTGACAAAGGTCCCGGCCGAGCCTGGTGGTGTACGCACCTCGAACACCGCATGAGGTGAGGCCTCGTTCACTTCGATAGTGTTGATCTGGACAGAGCGGTCATCGTTCAGTGAAGGAGCACCGGCCTGACCTGGAACGTCAGGCGTTCCCCGGGTATTGCCTTCGGCGAAGACCTGACCCGTGCCGTCATCGACGATGGTTCCGTTGCCCAAGCTGGTTCGTCCATCGACGGTACCCGCTCCGTTGGAGACCTGCGCCTTCAGCTGGAAGGATTCGGGCCCTTCATACGTGACGTCGTTACGAATGCCGGTACGTACCAGCAGCGATGCACCAGGCGCAATGGCGATCACCGACCCTGGGTTGTAATCCGTCCAGGCGCTGCCATCGAAGACCTGCAAAGGACGGTTGTGGGCGCCTGGATTGACCGTATCGGTATTGAGCAGGGCGTCGTTGGTGCTCGCATCACTGTCGTTTTGCAACCCAAGCTTGACGTAGGTGGTGCTACGGCTGCTGGGCGAAGTGACCGTGAACACTGCATACGGCGAGGCTTCATTCACCGTGACGTCGTTCACCGCCAGGGTTCGATCGTCGTTCAGCGCGGCATTGGGATCGCTGGCACCTGTGGAGTTATCCGGGTATACCAAGCCAGTACCGTCGTCGAGAATCGTAGCCTTACCATAACTGGCCAAACCATCCGCAGAGCCCGCAGCGTTGGTCACCGTCGCCTGAAGCGTGAAGGTTTCCGGACCCTCATAGATGGCGTCGTTGACCACTCCCGTGCGGACCTTGAGACCACCGGCCGGGATCAGGACAGGGGTGCCCGGGACGTAGGCAATCCACTGGCTGCCGTTGTAGTACTGAAACGGTTGGGCGCTAGTATCGGTACCCAATAACGCGTCGGCCGATACCGGGTCGGTATCGGTTCGCAGCGTGAGCTTCACATACGTTGCCGCCGCACCCGCAGGCGTATTCACCGTGAATACCGCGTAGGGCGAAGCCTCGTTCACTTCAATGCTGTTGACGGTCACCGACCGGTCATCGTTCAGTGCAGGGGCGATACCCTGACCTGGAACGTCCGGCGCACCGCTGGTGTTGGCTGCGACAAACAGGCTGCCCGTGCCGTCATCGACGATGGAGGCGGTGCCGTAGGCGGAGAAGGCATCGGCGGTGCCCGTCGCATTGGTGATCTGCGCCTTCAGCAGGAACGGTTCAGGGCCTTCGTAGGCGGTGTCGTTGGTGATCCCGGTGCGTACCAGCAGTGATCCACCCGCCGGAATGCTGACCACCGCGCCTGGGGCGTAATCAACCCAGGCGGTACCGTTGAACACCTGCAGTGGCCGACCCGCGGTGAGCGGGTTCGCGGTGTCGCTACCGAGCAGCGCGTCAGCCGTGGCGACATCATTGTCGTTCTGCAGGCCGAGCTTCACATGGGTGGTGGTGGCGCTTCCAGGCGCCGTCACGGTAAACACCGCGTACGGCGACGCTTCGTTCACCACCAGATCGTTGATGCGCAGGGTCCGGTCATCATTGAGCGGTGCGTTGGGGTCGGGGGTGCCGAAGGGATTGTCCG